>NZ_JBFAWG010000001.1:115807-373630 GCF_040680215.1 Streptomyces sp. NPDC052107 | reverse complement strand
GGGGGCTGAGCGACGTTGCGGCGGGGACTCGGGGGCGCCGAAGTTTCAGGTGCGGGTGGGCCCAGGCATGGGTTGCGGCAGGTCTGACACCGCCGGGAGGGCTCGGTGGGGGCTGGGCGCCGTTGCGGCGGGGACTCGGGGCGCCGGCGTCGTCTCGCAGCGCCGCTGCACAGGCCGAGGGGGCGCCCGGCCGGCCTTGGCTGCAACGCCCCCTCCGCCCGAGCACCGCAGGCTAGTGCGCTGCCGACTCCCAGTCCGGGCCCACGCCGACCGAGACGTCCAGGGGAGCTCGGAGGTGGACGGCGTTGGACATTTCGTGGCGGACGATCTGCTCGGCGGCCGACCGCTCGCCGGGGGCGATCTCCAGGACGATTTCGTCGTGGACCTGGAGGAGCATGCGGGACTTCAGGTCCGCTGCCCGCAGGGCGCTGTCCACCTCGAGCATGGCGATCTTGACGATGTCGGCGGCCGTGCCCTGGATGGGCGCGTTGAGGGCCATGCGCTCGGCGGCCTCGCGGCGCTGGCGGTTGTCGCTGTTGAGGTCGGGGAGGTAGCGGCGGCGGCCGAAGAGCGTCGCCGTGTAGCCCGTCGCCCGTGCCTCGTCGACCGCCCGGCGAAGGTAGTCCCGGACGCCGCCGAAGCGCTCGAAGTAGGCGTCCATCAGGGCGCGGGCCTCCGCCGCCTCGATGTTCAGCTGCTGGGACAGGCCGAACGCGGACAGGCCGTAGGCCAGGCCGTACGACATGGCCTTGATCTTGCGGCGCATCTCCGCGTCCACCGCGGCGGGCTCGACGCCGAACACCTGGGACGCGGCCGTGGTGTGCAGGTCCTCGCCGGAGGCGAACGCCTGGATCAGGCCCTCGTCCTCGGAGAGGTGGGCCATCACGCGCAGCTCGATCTGGCTGTAGTCGGCGGTCATCAGGGACTCGAAGCCCTCGCCGACCACGAAGCCGCGGCGGATCGCGCGGCCCTCGTCCGTGCGGACCGGGATGTTCTGGAGGTTGGGGTCCGTGGAGGACAGTCGGCCGGTCGCGGCCACCGTCTGGTTGAACGTGGTGTGGATACGGCCGTCGCCCGCGATCGTCTTGATCAGGCCCTCGACGGTGACCCGCAGCTTGGCCTGCTCGCGGTGGCGGAGCATGATCACCGGCAGTTCGTTGTCGGTCTGGGTGGCGAGCCAGGCCAGGGCGTCGGCGTCCGTGGTGTAGCCGGTCTTGGTCTTCTTCGTCTTCGGCAGGGCCAGCTCACCGAAGAGGACCTCCTGGAGCTGCTTGGGCGAGCCCAGGTTGAACTCGTGGCCCGCGGCCGCGTGGGCCTCCTTCACGGCCTGCTGCACCGCACCCGCGAACGTCTGCTCCATCGCCTCGAGGTGCGGGCGGTCGGCCGCGATGCCGTGCCGCTCCATGCGGGCGAGCAGGGCGGAGGTGGGCAGCTCCATGTCGCGCAGGAGGTCTGCGGCGCCGACCTCGGCGAGGCGGGTCTCGAAGGCCGTACCGAGGTCGAGGACCGCGCGGGCCTGGATCATCAGGGCCTCGGCCTCGGCGCCCTCGTCTGCGCCGAAGGCCAGCTGGCCGTCGGCCGCGGCGGCGGGCGCCAGCTCGCGGTGCAGGTACTCCAGGGACAGCGCGTCCAGGTCGAAGGAGCGGCGGCCCGGCTTGACCAGGTAGGCGGCGAGGGCGGTGTCCATGATCACGCCCTCGACGCTCCAGCCGTGCTCGGCGAAGACGCGCATGGCGCCCTTGGCGTTGTGGAACACCTTCGGGCGGCCGGCGTCGGCCAGCCAGGCCGCGAACGCGTTCTCGTCGGCCTCGTCCAGCTCGGCGGGGTCGAACCAGGCGGCCGCTCCCCCGGCCGCGGCCAGGGCGACCTCGGCGACCGAGCCGGCGCCCAGCGCCCAGGTGTCGACGGAGGCGATGCCCAGGGTCTCGGCGCTGTGCTCGGCGAGCCAGGGGGCCAGCTCGCCGGTGCGCAGGATCTTGCCGTCCAGCTCCACCCCGTCGGTGGCGATCGGTGTGGCCTCGGCCTCCTCTGAGCCGGGGTCGACGGCGAAGAGACGCTCGCGCAGGGACGGATTGCGGATCTCCAGGGTGTCCAGAACCATCGAGACGGCCTTGCGGTCGTACGCGGCCCGCTCCAGGTCGGCGACCGCCTTGGGCAGCTCGACCTGGCGCTCCAGCTCGGTGAGGACGCGGTTGAGCTTGACCGACTCCAGGTGGTCACGGAGGTTCTGCCCGGCCTTGCCCTTGACCTCCTCGACGCGCTCGACCAGCGCCGCGAAGGAGCCGAACTGGTTGATCCACTTCGCCGCGGTCTTCTCGCCGACGCCGGGGATGCCGGGGAGGTTGTCGGACGGGTCGCCGCGCAGGGCCGCGAAGTCCGGGTACTGGGCGGGGGTCAATCCGTACTTCTCGAAAACCTTCTCCGGGGTGAACCGGGTCAGCTCCGAGACGCCCTTCGTCGGGTACAGCACGGTGATGTTGTCGGTGACCAGCTGGAAGGAGTCACGGTCGCCGGTGACGATCAGCACCTCGAAGCCCTCGGCCTCGGCCTGGGTGGCGAGTGTGGCGATGACGTCGTCCGCCTCGTACCCGTCCACGGCGAAGCGCGGGGCGTGCATCGCGTCGAGGAGCTCGCCGATCAGCTCGACCTGGCCCTTGAACTCGTCCGGGGTCTTGGAGCGGTTCGCCTTGTACTCGGTGAACCGCTCGGAGCGCCAGGTCTTGCGCGAGACGTCGAAGGCCACCGCGAAGTGCGTGGGCGCCTCGTCACGCAGGGTGTTGGCCAGCATCGACGCGAAGCCGTAGATCGCGTTCGTCGGCTGGCCGGTCGCGGTCGTGAAGTTCTCCGCGGGCAGCGCGAAGAACGCGCGGTAGGCCAGCGAGTGCCCGTCCATGAGCATCAGCCGGGGACGGGTACCGCCGGGGGTCTTGTCGGTCTTGTTCGATGCTGTCTCTGCCACGTCCCCGATCCTGCCACGCCGCACTGACACTCCGGTCCGGGACCGAGTGGAGGGCTGCGCAGGGTGGCCCTCGGTCACTGAGAGTGCCGGTGTTCTCGTATGGCCTCCGGGCACGGTTGTCGGTGCCCCGTGGCAGGATCGGCACCGTACTTCTCACACGCAGTCGAAGGGGAGCGTGCGATGGCGACGAAGCCGCCCAAGGGTGATCCGGTTCAGGACGCGCCGCAGGTCGCGGAGCCGAAGCACGCGGCGGCGGGGCTGCCCGCCATCGGGCACACGCTGCGCATCGCCCAGCAGCAGATGGGTGTGCGGCGCACGGCGCTGACGTTGCTGCGGGTGAACCAGAAGGACGGGTTCGACTGCCCGGGCTGCGCCTGGCCGGAGCCGGACCACCGGCACAAGGCGGAGTTCTGCGAGAACGGCGCCAAGGCGGTCGCCGAGGAGGCCACCCTGCGCCGGGTCACCCCGGAGTTCTTCGCGGCGCACTCCGTGGCCGACCTGGCGACGAGGAGCGGGTACTGGCTGGGGCAGCAGGGCCGGCTCACGCACCCCATGTATCTCGCCGAGGGCGGCACGCACTACGAGCCGGTCGGCTGGGAGCACGCCTTCGACATCGTCGCCGAGGAGATCACCGCGCTCTCCTCCCCCGACGAGGCCGTCTTCTACACCTCGGGCCGCACCGGCAACGAGGCCGCGTTCCTGTACCAGCTCTTCGCGCGCGAGCTGGGCACGAACAACCTGCCGGACTGCTCCAACATGTGCCACGAGTCGTCCGGGTCGGCGCTCAGCGAGACCATCGGCATCGGCAAGGGCAGCGTCCTGCTGGAGGACCTCTACAAGGCCGACCTGATCATCGTCGCGGGGCAGAACCCGGGGACGAACCATCCGCGCATGCTGTCGGCGCTGGAGAAGGCCAAGGCGAACGGCGCGAGGATCATCAGCGTCAATCCGCTGCCCGAGGCCGGCCTGGAGCGGTTCAAGAACCCGCAGACGCCGCAGGGCCTACTGAAGGGCGCCGCCCTCACCGATCTGTTCCTGCAGATCCGCATCGGCGGCGACCAGGCCCTCTTCCGGCTCCTCAACAAGCTCGTCCTGGAGACGGAGGGCGCGGTCGACGAGGAGTTCGTCCGCGAACACACCCACGGGTTCGAGGAGTTCGCCGAGGTCGCGCGAGCCGCCGACTGGGACGGGACCCTGAAGGCGACGGGCCTCACCCGCGCGGAGATCGAGCAGGCCCTCGGCATGGCGCTCGCCTCGAAGCGCACCATCGTCTGCTGGGCCATGGGCCTCACCCAGCACAAGCACGCCGTCCCGACCATCCGCGAGGTGGTCAACTTCCTGCTGCTGCGCGGCAACATCGGCCGGCCGGGCGCGGGCGTGTGCCCGGTGCGCGGGCACAGCAATGTCCAGGGCGACCGCACCATGGGCATCTTCGAGCGGCCCGCTCCGGCCTTCCTGGACGCGCTGGAGAAGGAGTTCGGGTTCGCGCCGCCGCGCGAGCACGGCTTCGACGTCGTAGGGGCCATCCGCGCGCTGCGCGACGGCGAGGCGAAGGTGTTCTTCGCCATGGGCGGCAACTTCGTCTCCGCCTCCCCCGACACCGAGGTCACCGAGGCCGCGATGCGGCGCGCGCGGCTGACAGTGCACGTGTCGACCAAGCTCAACCGCTCGCACGCCGTCACGGGCGCGCGGGCGCTGATCCTGCCCACGCTGGGCCGCACCGAGCGGGACCTGCAGGCGAGCGGCGAGCAGTTCGTGACCGTCGAGGACTCGATGGGCATGGTGCACGCCTCGCGCGGGCGGCTCGCCCCGGCGAGCGCGCACCTGAGGTCCGAGCCCGCGATCATCTGCGGCCTCGCGCGCCGCGTGCTCGGCGCGGACAGCGTCGTGCCGTGGGAGGAGTTCGAGAAGGACTACGCCACGATCCGTGACCGCATCGCGCGCGTGGTCCCCGGTTTCGACGACTTCAACGCGCGCGTGGCCCGGCCGGGCGGCTTCGTCCTGCCGCACGCCGCGCGCGACGAGCGCCGCTTCCCGACCGCCACGGGCAAGGCGAACTTCACGGCGGCGCCGGTGGAGTACCCCGAACTGCCCGAGGGCCGGCTGCTGTTGCAGACCCTGCGGTCGCACGACCAGTACAACACCACGATCTACGGCCTGGACGACCGCTACCGGGGCATCACGGGCGGCCGCCGGGTGGTGCTGGTGCACCCCGAGGACGCGCGGGCGCTCGGGGTCGCCGAGGGGTCGTACGTCGACCTGGTGAGCGAGTGGAAGGACGGCGTGGAGCGGCGGGCGCCCGGTTTCCGGGTCGTCCACTACCCGACGGCCCGTGGATGCGCGGCGGCGTACTACCCCGAGACGAACGTCCTCGTCCCGCTCGACGCCACCGCCGACACCAGCAACACCCCGGCCAGCAAGTCCGTGGTCGTACGTCTCGAAAGTCACACCGGTGACGCGGACGCCCGTCTGGAACAATCGGCGACCGACTGAGCGTTTGCTCAGCCATACAGACAGGTGTACGACGAAGGAGCCGGGCCCATGGGCGAGCAGCAGCAGGTGCAATTCCCACAGGAGGTCATCGACGAGTACGCCGCGCTCGGTGTCGACCTGCCCGCCCTGTTCTCGGCCGGGCATCTCGGCACGCGGATGGGCGTGCAGATCCTGGAGGCCTCGGCGGAGAAGGTCGTCGGGACCATGCCGGTTGAGGGCAACACCCAGCCGTACGGCCTGCTGCACGGCGGTGCCTCCGCGGTGCTGGCGGAGACGCTCGGCTCGGTCGGCTCCATGCTGCACGGCGGCAGCTCGAAGATCGCCGTCGGCGTGGACCTGAACTGCACGCACCACCGCGGGGTCCGCTCGGGCCTGGTGACCGGTGTGGCCACGCCGGTGCACCGGGGCCGTTCGACGGCGACGTACGAGATCGTGATCAGCGACGAGGAGGGCCGCCGGGTGTGCAGCGCCCGGCTGACCTGTCTGCTGCGGGACGTGAACGAGGGCGACGCCGCGCGCGTCCAGGGCGCCCGCCCCTGACACCGGCCGGCGGGGCCGGCCGGCCCCGCCGAGCCGTCATGCCCGGCGAAGAGGCTGCTCCCTGTAGCGGCCCGCCGGGCGCGGACCCCGGGCAAGGAACGACAACGGGCCAGTTCTGCTGTCGATTTGACGGGCCAACAGGTCCCGCCGGAGCCCGACCGACCGCCCGTCACACGACTCCGTCCCCGGCGCGGAAACAGGAAGAAGTTCCGAAGCCTTGCCTGCCGCCCCTGCTTCCGCCCCCGCCTCCGCTCTCCCCTTCCAGCCTCAACTCCCTTTTCCTGAGCGTAACACTGCGTAATATGCGTGCAATACACATTCATATTTTCACGCCTGCGCCCCCCGATGCACAACGGCACTCGGGACCACGGAAGTCGCCTGCAGCAACGGGTGTTGTGTAATCACCAAAACCCCCGAGACGCCTGAACCGATTACGGCAAGGCCTGCAGGTTCTCAGAATGCGGACGGGGTGAATCGGGCTGAATTCCTGCTTTCCCCCCACGGAGTACCGCTCTGCATTACCCCGTGTCATAACAAGAGCGTCACAGCCTTGGTCAAGCACTCCTCCACGTTCCTCACACACGCTTAGAGTCACGGCCAGTCACCGCTCCATAGGGAGTTCGGTACCGGCGCGGCATCCTCCGTGCCCCAAGGGGCGGAACGTGCCTGCGGAAAGGATCGATAGTGCGACAGCGTTCTCTGGTGATTCTTACCTCCGTGCTGACCACCGGAGCTCTGACCCTCACCGCTTGCGGCTCCCGCAACAACGACAGCAAGGGCGGCGACAGCGGCAACGTGACGGTCACGATCGGCGTCGATGCTCCGCTGACCGGCCAGAACTCCGCCACGGGCCTGGGTATTCAGTACGGCGCCCAGATCGCCGTCGACGACGCCAACAAGAACAAGACCGTTCCCGGCGTCACCTTCAAGATCAAGCCCCTGGACGACAAGGCGATCCCCGCCACCGGCCAGCAGAACGCCACCCAGCTCGTCTCCGACAAGAGCGTGCTCGGCGTCGTCGGCCCGCTCAACTCCGGTGTGGCCACGCAGATGCAGCAGGTCTTCGCCACCGCCAACCTGGTGGAGATCTCCCCGTCCAACACCAACCCCGAGCTGACCATGGGCAAGAACTGGCAGACCAGCAAGTCCCGCCCGTTCAAGACGTACTTCCGCACCGCGACCACCGACGAGCTGCAGGGCGCCTACGCGGCGGACTACGCCTACAACGGCATCCACGCGAAGAAGGCGTTCGTCGTCGACGACAAGCAGACCTACGGCGCGGGCCTGTCCAAGATCTTCACGGCGCAGTTCGCCAAGCAGGGCGGCAAGGTCATCGGCACCGACCACGTCAACACCGGCGACCGTGACTTCTCCACCCTGGTCACCAAGATCAAGAACTCGGGTGCCGACCTGCTCTACTACGGCGGCCAGTACGACGAGTCCCAGGTGCTGACCAAGCAGCTCAAGGACGCCGGCGCCAAGATCCCGCTGTTCGGCGGCGACGGCATGTTCACCCCGACCTACATCAAGACCGCCGGCAAGGCCGCCGAGGGTGACCTGGTCACCTCCATCGGCGTCCCGGTCGACACCCTGCCTGCCGCCAAGAACTTCGTCGACACCTACAAGGCCAAGAAGTACCCCGGCGACTACGGCACCTACGGCTCGTACGCCTACGACGCCGCCACCGCCATCATCAAGGCCGTCGGCCAGGTCGTGAAGGACGGCAAGCTTCCGTCCGACGCCCGCGCCCAGGTCGTCGACGCCGTCCAGAAGACCTCCTTCGACGGCATCTCCGGCAAGATCTCGTTCGACGAGTACGGCGACACCACGAACAAGCAGCTGACCGTCTACCAGGTCAAGAACGGTGAGTGGAAGTCCGTCAAGAGCGGCACGGCCAACCCGAAGTAAGCCACCGAAGCACATCGCCTCACCAGGGCCGCGCGGCGCAGACCACCGTCACCGCGCGGCCCGCCTTCTACCGCCCCCTTGACTCTCCCCACCACATGGAGGCCACGCGGTGAACACCCTGCCGCAGCAGCTGGCCAACGGGCTGTTCCTCGGCTCGATGTACGGGCTGATCGCCATCGGCTACACGATGGTGTACGGCATCGTCCAGCTCATCAACTTCGCCCACGGCGAGATATTCATGACCGGAGGCTTCGGCGCCCTCACGGTCTACCTCGTCCTGCCGGACGGCATATCCATGTGGATAGCCCTACCGGCGATGCTGATCGGCGGTGCACTGGTCGCCGTACTCATCGCTGTCGGCGCCGAGCGTTTCGCCTACCGACCACTGCGCGGCGCGCCACGCCTCGCCCCGCTGATCACCGCGATCGGCCTGTCGCTCGCGCTGCAGCAGGCGGTCTTCAACTGGTACCACGTCGACGGCGACGCCAAGTCCGCCCGGGTCTTCCCGCAGTTGCCGTTCGGCCCGCTGCACATCGGCTCCGTGACCGTGCAGAGCGGTGACGTCTTCCTGATCATCGCCGCCCCGGTGTGCATGGCGGTCCTCGCCTTCTTCGTCCGGCTCTCCCGCACCGGCCGCGCCATGCAGGCCACCGCCCAGGACCCGGACACCGCCCAGCTGATGGGCATCGACACCAACCGCATCATCGTCATCGCCTTCGCCATCGGCGGCTTCTTCGCGGCCGTCGCCGGTGTCTCCTACGGCCTGAAGTACGGCTCGGTCTCCTATGACATGGGCTTCATCGCCGGTCTGAAGGCGTTCACCGCGGCCGTCCTCGGCGGCATCGGCAACATCTACGGCGCCATGCTCGGCGGCCTCGTCCTCGGCCTCGCCGAGGCCATGGCCACCGCCTACATCGCCGACATCCCCGGCATGCACCAACTCGGCGGCGGCAGCTGGGCTCCCGTGTGGGCCTTCGTCCTCCTCATTCTCGTACTCCTCTTCAGGCCACAGGGCCTGCTCGGCGAACGCGTCGCGGACAGGGCGTGAGCAGCATGACCGACACCACCACCGAGACCACCGCCCAGGCCCCGGAACCGGCCGAGCGCGGACCCGTCCCGCTCCCGTCGGCCGCGGCCCGCCTGCTCATCGCGGTCGGCGCGATCGGCACCATCGCCAGCACCTTCCTCAGCTGGACCTGGACGCCCGACTTCCCCGGCGACCTGACGGTCTACGGCTACCCGGCGGGCCTGCAGGTCATCGCCCTCGTGGCCGGCGCCCTCACCCTGCTGTACGGGCTCACCCTGTGGAACGTACGCGGGCTGAACTGGCCGAACCCGGGCAAGTCCACCACCCCGGTCCTCCTGATCACCCTCTCGGCGTTCGCCGTCTGCTGGTTCACCGGCATCGCCATCGCCGTCGACCTCGGCGGCCTGGTGAACCTGGACCCCGGCGCCTACGTGGCGATGGCGGCCTCCGCACTGCCCGTCGTCGGCGCCCTCGCGCTGCCCCACCCGGCCCCCGGCACGGGCCTGCGCGGCTACCTCACCAAGCCCGACCAGCCCCGGCCCGGCGCGCTCTCGCCGCTCGCCGAGCGTGTCGCCATCACCGTCGGCACCGCTCTCGGCCTGGTGGTCTTCACCTACGGCATCGGCATCAACGACGACGACAGCGAGACCTTCATCGGGTTCCTGCTCGTCCTCGTCTTCGGTGCCTGGGGCCTGGTCCACTCCGGCCTCCTCGACCGGTACGCAACGATGTCCGCCCGCCACAAGGGCTTCGCCACCACTCTGGCCTTCGTCGCCGCAGTGATCTTCCCCTTCACGCAGAGCGACGACCACAACGCCAACATCGGCGTGAACATCCTCATCTTCGCCACGGTCGCCCTCGGCCTGAACATCGTCGTCGGCCTCACCGGTCTGCTCGACCTCGGTTACGTCGCCTTCCTCGGCGTCGGCGCCTACGCCGCCGCGCTGGTCTCCGGCTCCGAGTACTCCCCCTACGGCGTCCACTTCCCCTTCTGGGCCGCCGCCCTCACCGGCATGGCCGCCTCGCTGGTTTTCGGCGTCCTGATCGGCGGCCCCACGCTGCGACTGCGCGGCGACTACCTGGCCATCGTCACCCTCGGCTTCGGAGAGATCTTCCGCATCACCGTCAACAGCCTGGACGGCGACTCCGGACCGAACGTCACGCGCGGCCCCAACGGCATCACCCAGATCCCCGACATCAAGATCTTCGGGTTCAACCTCGGCGACCCCCACGACGTCGCCGGATTCACCCTCGGCCGCTTCGCCAACTACCTCTTCCTGATGCTCGTCATCACGGCGATCGTCGTGCTCGTCTTCACCCGCGCCGCCGACTCGCGCATCGGCCGCTCGTGGATCGCCATCCGCGAGGACGAGACCGCGGCCACCGCCATGGGCATCAACGGCTTCCGGGTCAAGCTCATCGCCTTCGCGCTCGGCGCCTCCCTCGCGGGCCTCGCCGGCACCGTGATGGCGCACGTCAACTACAGCGTCAACCCGCAGCCGTACCAGTTCGCCGGCGCCGCCCCGCCCAACTCGGCCTTCCTGCTGGCCGCCGTCGTCCTCGGCGGCATGGGCACCGTCAGCGGCCCGCTGCTCGGCGCGAGCGTGCTCTATCTGGTCCCGGAGAAACTGCAGTTCCTGCAGAACTACGAGCTGTTCGCCTTCGGCATCGCGCTCGTCCTGCTGATGCGCTTCCGGCCGGAGGGCATCATCGCCAACCGCCGCCGCCAGCTGGAGTTCCACGAGACCGACCAGCTCGACGTACCGGCGCAGAAGACGCTGACCGACGAACCGGCCGTCACCAAGGCAGGGGCGTAAGGAACCATGACGACACCTGTACTCGAAGCCCGTGACGTCACGATGCGCTTCGGCGGTCTGACCGCCGTCCGGTCCGTCGACTTCACGGTGAACAGCGGCGAGATCGTCGGCCTCATCGGCCCGAACGGCGCCGGCAAGACCACCTTCTTCAACTGCCTCACCGGCCTGTACGTCCCCACCGAGGGCACGGTCGCCTACCAGGGCAAGGTGCTGCCCCCCAAGCCGCACCTGGTGACGCAGGCGGGCATCGCCCGCACCTTCCAGAACATCCGGCTGTTCGCCAACATGACCGTCCTGGAGAACGTCCTCGTGGGCCGCCACACGCGGACCAAGGAGGGCCTGTGGTCGGCGCTGCTGCGCGGCCCCGGGTTCCGCAAGGCCGAGAAGGAGTCCGAGGCGAAGGCCATGGAACTCCTGGAGTTCGTCGGCCTCGCCGCCAAGCGCGACCACCTCGCGCGCAACCTGCCCTACGGCGAGCAGCGCAAGCTGGAGATCGCGCGGGCACTGGCGAGCGAGCCGGGCCTGCTGCTGCTCGACGAGCCGACGGCCGGCATGAACCCGCAGGAGACCCGGTCCACCGAGGAACTGGTCTTCGCCATCCGGGACAAGGGCATCGCCGTCCTCGTCATCGAGCACGACATGCGCTTCATCTTCAACCTGTGCGACCGGGTCGCCGTGCTCGTACAGGGCGAGAAGCTCGTCGAGGGCACCTCCGACGTCGTACAGGCCGACGAGCGTGTCGTCGCCGCCTATCTGGGTGAGCCCTTCGAAGGCGACCCCGGGGCGGCGGAGGTCGCGGAGGTCGAGGCCGCCGAGGCCGAAGCCGAAGCCGCGGCAGGCGAGGCCGAAGCCGAGGCAGCAGGAGAGGCAGCAGAAACCGACTCGGAGACGGAGTCCGCCGACGCGGAGAGCACCGGCACCACCAAGGGAGAGGCCCAGTGACCGCACTGCTGGAGGTCGAGGACCTCAGGGTCGCCTACGGCAAGATCGAGGCCGTCAAGGGCATCTCGTTCAGTGTCGAGGCCGGCCAGGTCGTCACCCTCATCGGCACCAACGGCGCCGGCAAGACGACGACGCTGCGCACCCTGTCGGGCCTGCTCAAGCCCACGTCCGGAAAGATCGTCTTCGACGGCAAGCCACTCACGGGCGTGCCGGCGCACAAGATCGTCGCGCTCGGACTCGCCCACTCCCCCGAGGGCCGGCACATCTTCCCGCGCCTGACCATCGCCGAGAACCTCCAGCTCGGCGCCTTCCTCCGCAAGGACAAGGAGGGCATCGAGAAGGACATCCAGCGCGCCTACGACCTCTTCCCCATCCTGGGCGAGCGGCGCAAGCAGGCCGCGGGCACCCTCTCCGGCGGTGAACAGCAGATGCTGGCGATGGGGCGCGCCCTGATGTCCCAGCCGAAGCTGCTCATGCTGGACGAGCCGTCGATGGGCCTGTCGCCGATCATGATGCAGAAGATCATGGCGACGATCGACGAGCTGAAGTCCCAGGGCACGACGATCCTGCTGGTCGAGCAGAACGCCCAGGCGGCGCTCTCGCTCGCCGACCAGGGCCATGTCATGGAGGTCGGCAACATCGTCCTGTCCGGCACGGGGCAGGACCTGCTGCACGACGAGTCGGTCCGCAAGGCCTACCTCGGCGAAGACTGACCCGTACGACGACACAGGCCCGCGCCCCCTTCTCCGGGGCGCGGGCCTCTGTCGTACAGACCAGCCGTCAGCCCTTCTTGGCCGCCCTCTTCTCCTCGCTGTCCGCGATGACCGCCTCCGCGACCTGCTGCATCGACATACGACGGTCCATCGACGTCTTCTGGATCCAGCGGAACGCGGCCGGCTCGGTCAGGCCGTACTCGGTCTGGAGGATGGACTTCGCGCGGTCGACCAGCTTGCGGGTCTCCAGGCGCTGGGTGAGGTCGGCGACCTCCTGCTCCAGCTGCTTCAGCTCGGTGAAACGGGAGACCGCCATCTCGATGGCCGGGACCACATCGCTCTTGCTGAACGGCTTGACCAGGTACGCCATGGCACCGGCGTCCCGGGCGCGCTCGACGAGGTCGCGCTGCGAGAAGGCGGTGAGCATCAGGACCGGCGCGATGGACTCCTCGGCGATCTTCTCAGCGGCCGAGATCCCATCGAGCTTGGGCATCTTGACGTCCAGGATGACCAGGTCCGGCCGGTGCTCGCGGGCCAGCTCCACGGCCTGCTCACCGTCCCCGGCCTCGCCGACGACGGTGTACCCCTCCTCCTCCAGCATCTCTTTCAGGTCGAGCCGGATCAGGGCCTCGTCCTCGGCGATGACGACACGGGTCGTCAGCGGAGGCACGTGCGACTTGTCGTCGTCGGGCACGTCTACGGGCTGGGGCGACTCGGCGGTCACGGGGGCTCCTCGTTCCAGGCAGGGGTACTGCTGACAAGAGCCTACCTAGCTACGGTATGGTGGACGCGCGGAGGGTCGGGGGAGACCTTGGATTCTGCGAGCCCCGGTAGCCCAATTGGCAGCAGGCAACGGATTCAAAACCCGTACAGTGTCGGTTCGAGTCCGACCCGGGGCACTTTTCCTTGCAATCCAAGGTCGGATCTGGCAAGCGGAGGATCACATTCGCGTGATGCTCCGCTTTTTGCTGCACGCAGCATCGATCAGTGACTCAGAGTGGTCACATGGACGACATCAGCACGCGCAAGCCCTTGCCCTGGTGAGCCAGGGACGCAGCCTCAAATCCGTCAGCAAGGAGACCCGGCATATCCCGGGCTGCGATCCACTCGTGGCAGCACCGCCCGTAGCCACCCTCATGGACACCCACGTCGGCCCCAAACACTGAAAAGGGCCCCACAAACGGAGCCCCGCCCACCTACTTCGGGCTGTCGTCCTCCCCGATGTGGTGGACCCGAACCATGTTGGTCGAGCCGGAGACGCCGGGCGGGGAACCCGCCGTGATCACCACGACGTCGCCCTTCTCGCAGCGGCCGTACTTCAGCAGCAGTTCGTCCACCTGGTCGACCATGGCGTCGGTGGAGTCGACGTGCGGGCCGAGGAAGGTCTCGGCGCCCCAGGTGAGGCTGAGCTGAGAGCGGGTGGCCGGCTCGGGCGTGAAGGCGAGCAGGGGGATCGGGGAGCGGTAGCGGGAGAGGCGGCGGGCGGTGTCTCCCGACTGGGTGAACGCCACCAGGAACTTGGCGCCCAGGAAGTCGCCCATCTCCGCCGCCGCGCGGGCGACCGCGCCGCCCTGGGTGCGGGGCTTGTTGCGCTCGGTCAGCGGGGGCAGGCCCTTGGCGAGCATGTCCTCCTCGGCCGCCGCGACGATCTTGGCCATGGTGCGCACGGTCTCGACCGGGTACTTGCCGACGCTGGTCTCGCCGGAGAGCATCACCGCGTCCGTGCCGTCGAGGACCGCGTTGGCCACGTCGGAGGCCTCGGCGCGGGTCGGCCGGGCGTTGTCGACCATCGAGTCGAGCATCTGGGTGGCGACGATGACCGGCTTGGCGTTGCGCTTGGCGAGTTTGACCGCGCGCTTCTGTACGATCGGCACCTGCTCCAGGGGCATCTCCACGCCCAGGTCGCCGCGCGCGACCATGAGCCCGTCGAAGGCGGCCACGATGTCGTCGAGGTTGGCCACGGCCTGCGGCTTCTCGACCTTGGCGATCACCGGGAGGCGGCGGCCCTCCTCGGCCATGATCCGGTGCACGCCCTTGGCGTCGTCGCCGCTGCGGACGAAGGAGAGCGCGATGACGTCGAAGCCGGTGCGCAGCGCCCAGCGCAGGTCCTCCTCGTCCTTCCCGGACAGGGCCGGGACGGAGACGGCGACGCCGGGGAGGTTGAGGCCCTTGTGGTCGGAGATCATGCCGCCCTCGACGACGAGGGTGCGGACGCGCGGGCCGTCGACCTCGGTGACCTCCAGGCACACCTTGCCGTCGTCCACGAGGACGCGCTCACCGGGGGTGATGTCGGCGGCGAGGCCGGCGTAGGTGGTGCCGCACTGGTGGCGGTCGCCCTCCACGCCCTCCTCGACGGTGATGGTGAAGGTGTCGCCGCGTTCAAGGAGTACCGGTCCTTCGGCGAAACGGCCGAGCCGGATCTTCGGACCTTGAAGGTCGGCGAGAATTCCGACGCTGCGGCCGGTTTCGTCGGCCGCCTTGCGCACTCGCCGGTAGCGCTCCTCGTGTTCGGCGTGGGTGCCGTGGCTGAGATTGAACCGGGCCACGTCCATTCCGGCGTCGACCAGTGCCTTGATCTGGTCGTACGAGTCGGTGGCGGGCCCCAGAGTGCAGACGATCTTTGCTCGGCGCATACGTCGAGCCTAGGCCTTACCCGTGGGTAGAGAATCGGCCCCACATGACCACTCAACAACCTTTGAGTAAAGGGTTATTGACAAGTGTT
Source organism: Streptomyces sp. NPDC052107 (assembly GCF_040680215.1). Lineage (NCBI taxonomy): Bacteria > Bacillati > Actinomycetota > Actinomycetes > Kitasatosporales > Streptomycetaceae > Streptomyces > Streptomyces sp. NPDC052107. Next base: position 358,509 of record NZ_JBFAWG010000001.1, on the reverse strand, counting down.
GAATTGTGCGGTCACTCGCTCCGATGAGCGAATTCCACTCGCGTGAGGTCTGGCGCCGCGGGTCATGTTCAAGTCAGAATCTACGCGCGTCGTTGACTGATCCACGAGGAGACCATGAGATGCCCTTGAACCGCCGGAAGTTCATCAAGCAGTCCGCCGCCACCGGGGCGGGAGTGGCGATCGCCGGCGCGGCGGCTCCGGCGGCCGAGGCCGCGCAGCCCCACCCGCCCGTTCACCCCGTCAAGCGGTACTCCCTGACCGTCATGGGCACCACCGATCTGCACGGTCATGTCTTCAACTGGGACTACTTCAAGGACACGGAGTACTCCGACAAGGCCGGCAACGCGATGGGCCTGGCCCGCATCTCGACCCTGGTCGAGGAGGTGCGCAGGGAGAAGGGCCGCCGCAACACCCTGCTGCTGGACGCCGGTGACACCATCCAGGGCACCCCGCTGGCCTACTACTACGCCAAGGTCGACCCGATCACCGCCGAGGGCGGCCCGGTGCACCCGATGGCGCGGGCGATGAACGCGATCGGGTACGACGCGGCGGCGCTCGGCAACCACGAGTTCAACTACGGCATCGAGACCCTGCGGAAGTTCGAGGACCAGCTCGACTTCCCGCTCCTCGGCGCCAACGCGGTCGACGCGAAGACCCTGCGGCCCGCCTTCCCGCCGTACGTCGTCAAGACCTTCCACGTGCCCGGTGCCAAGCCGGTCAAGGTGGCCGTGCTGGGCCTGACCAACCCCGGCATCGCGATCTGGGACAAGGCTTATGTACAGGGCAAGTTGGCGTTCCCGGGGCTGGAGGAGCAGGCCGCGCGCTGGGTGCCGAAGCTGAAGTCGATGGGCGCGGACGTGGTCGTGGTGTCCGCGCACTCGGGTACGTCGGGCACCTCGTCGTACGGCGACCAGGTGCCGTACGTGGAGAACGCGGCCGCCGCCGTGGCCCGGCAGGTGCCGGGCATCGACGCGATCCTGGTCGGGCACGCGCACGTGGAGATCCCCGAGCTGAAGGTCGTCAACGAGAAGACCGGCAGGACGGTCGTGCTCTCCGAGCCGTTGTGCTACGCCGAGCGGCTCACCCTCTTCGACATCGAGCTGGTCTTCGGCAAGGGCGGGTGGGAGGTCGAGTCGGTCTCCGCGTCGCTGCGCAACTCCAACACGGTCGCCGACGACCCGGAGATCACCCGGCTGCTGAAGGAGGAGCACCAGAAGGTCGTCGCGTACGTCAACCAGGTCGTGGGCCGGGCCACCGAGACGCTGACCACGGTCGAGGCCCGCTACAAGGACGCCCCGATCATCGACCTGATCACCAAGGTGCAGGAGGACGTGGTCAAGGCGGCCCTGGCGGGCACCGCGTACGCCTCGCTGCCGGTGATCGCCCAGGCCTCGCCGTTCTCCCGGACCTCCGAGATCCCGGCGGGCGATGTGACCATCCGGGACCTGTCGGGCCTGTACGTGTACGACAACACGCTGGTCGCCAAGCTGCTGACGGGCGCTCAGGTGCGGGCGTACCTGGAGTACTCGGCGCAGTACTACGTCCAGACGGCCGCCGGCGCCCCGGTCGACGTCGAGAGGCTCACCAACGCCGGTGGCCGACCCGACTACAACTACGACTACGTCTCCGGGCTGTCGTACGACATCGACATCGCCCAGCCGGCGGGGTCCCGGATCAAGGATCTCACCTTCAAGGGCGCCCCGCTGGACGACGCCCAGCAGTTCGTCCTGGCGGTGAACAACTACCGGGCGAACGGCGGCGGTGCCTTCCCGCACGTGGCCACCGCGAAGGAGCTGTGGTCGGAGTCCACGGAGATCCGCACCCGGATCGCGGAGTGGGTCACCGCGAAGGGTGTGCTGGACCCGAAGGACTTCGCGTCGGCGGACTGGAAGCTGGTGCGGGACGGCGAGCCGGTGTTCCAGAGGGTCGCGTAGCTCCGCGCTGGGCGGAGGTGGCGCGGCGGCCGCGTTGAGCCGCCGCCCGTCACCTTCCCTCGGCCCGTGGCGTGCGGCGCGGTGCCTGGCGGGCCTGCGGCATGCGGTGCTGGGGCGCCTCGAGTCCGAACGAGGTGAAGGCGGTTCGCGAGGGCTGCGGGTACGGCTCCTTTCCGGTGAGTGAGTTGAGGATGGTGGCGCTGCGCCAGGCGGCCAGGCCGAGGTCGGGTGCGCCCACCCCGTGGGTGTGCCGTTCGGCGTTCTGGACGTACACCGAGCCGGTCACGGACGGGTCGAGGACGAGCCGGAACTCCTCGTCGATGCACAGGCGTTCGCTGCTGTCGCGGCGGATGCAGGGGTCGAGCCCGGCGAGGACGCGGCCGAGCGGGCGTTCGCGGTAGCCGGTGGCGAGGACGACGGCGTCGGTCGTCAGCCGGCAGCGGCTGTCCTGCTGGAGGTGTTCCAGGTGCAGCTCGATCCCGGTGTTGGCCATGCGGCCCGCCGTGCGGACCCGGACGCCCGGGGTGAGGACGGCGTCGGGCCAGCCGCCGTCGAGGGTGCGCCGGTACAGCTCGTCGTGGATGGTGGCGAGGGTGCCGGCGTCGATGCCCTTGTGCAGCTGCCACTGGGCAGCGACAAGCCGGTCCCGGACGGGCTCGGCGAGGGCGTGGAAGTAGCGGGTGTAGTCGGGGGTGAAGTGCTCCAGGCCCAGCTTGGAGTACTCCATCGGCGCGAACGCCTCGCTGCGGCCGATCCAGTGCAGCTTCTCCCGTCCGGCGGGGCGGTGCCGCAGCAGGTCGAGGAAGACCTCGGCGCCGGACTGTCCGGAGCCGACGACGGTGACGTGGTCCGCAGCGAGGATCTCGGCGCGGTGGTCCAGGTAGTCGGCGGCGTGGACGACCGGCACACCCGGGGCGTCCACCAGGGGCTTGAAGGGACCGGGCACATGGGGCGCGGTGCCGACGCCCAGTACGACATTGCGGGTGTAGGTACGGCCCAGCGTCTCGGCCTCGCCCTCGGCGTCGAGCTGGATGAAGTCGACCTCGAACACGTCCCGTTCGGGGTTCCAGCGGACCGCGTCGACCTGGTGGCGGAAGTGCAGCCCGGGCAGGCTCTGCGCGACCCAGCGGCAGTAGGCGTCGTACTCGGCGCGCTGGATGTGTATGCGCTCGGCGAAGTAGAAGGGGAAGAGCCGCTCGCGGGCTCTGAGGTAGTTCAGGAAGCTCCACGGGCTGGTCGGGTCGGCGAGGGTCACCAGGTCGGCCAGGAACGGCACTTGGATGGTGGACCCCTCGATGAGCAGGCCGGGGTGCCAGTTGAAGCCGGGTCGCTGTTCGTAGAAGACGGCGTCGAGTTCGGCGAGCGGGTGGGCGAGGGCTGCCAGCGAGAGGTTGCACGGGCCGATGCCGATGCCGACCAGGTCGCGGGGGGATGTGGGCTCGTGCCGTGGGGGGTTGGTCATGCCAGGGTGCCTTCTTCGACGAGTTTCAGGAGCTGGGCCAGGTCGTCCGGCCGGGTGTGGGGGTTGAGGAGGGTGGCCTTGAACCAGAGGCGGCCGTCGAGCCGGGCGCGCCCGAGGACGGCCCGGCCCTCGTGCAGCAGCCTGCGGCGTACGGCGGCGACGGCGTCGTCGGTGGCGTCCGCGGGCCGGAACAGGACGGTGCTGATCACTGGCCGGTCGTACAGCTCGAAGCCGGGGTGTTCCTCGACCAGCGCGGCGAACTCGCCTGCGTGAGCGCAGATCTGGTCGACCAGGGCGCCGAGTCCGGTGCGGCCGAGGGTCTTCAGGGTGACCGCGGTCTTGAGGACGTCGGGGCGGCGCGTGGTGCGCAGGGAGCGGCCGAGCAGGTCGGGGAGTCCGGCCTCGGTGTCGTCGTCGGCGTTCAGATAGTCGGCGCGCTGGTGGAGGACGGCGAGTTCGCCGGGGCGGGCGACGGCGAGGAGGCCGGCGGCGACCGGCTGCCAGCCGAGCTTGTGCAGGTCGAGGGTGACGGTGTGGGCTGCCTCCAGCCCGGCGAGTTTCTCCCGGTGCCGGTCGCTGAAGAGCAGGCCTCCGCCGTAGGCCGCGTCGATGTGCAGGCGGGCGCCGTGCGCGGCGCACAGGCCGGCGATCTCGGGCAGCGGGTCGATGAGGCCGGCGTCGGTGGTGCCGGCGGTGGCGGCGACCAGCAGCGGGCCGGAGAGCGTGGTGAGGGCCTCGTCGAGGGCGGCGAGGTCGAGGGCGCCGCCCGCCGCCGGGACGACGACCGGGTCGGGCAGGCCGAGCAGCCAGGCGGCGCGCGGCAGCGAGTGGTGGGCGTTGGCCCCGCACACGAGGCGCACACTGCCGCCGTGTGCCTCGCGGGCGAGCAGCAGGGCGAGCTGGTTGGACTCGGTGCCGCCGGTGGTCACGAGGGCGTCGGCGAGACCGGCGGCGTGCGCGAGGGCGCGGGTGACCGCGGCTTCCAGGGCGGAGGCGGCCGGGGCCTGGTCCCAGGAGTCCAGGGACGGGTTGAGGGCGCTGACGGCGAGGTCGGCGGCGGTGGCCACGGCGAGCGGCGGGCAGTGCAGATGGGCCGCGCACAGCGGGTCGGCGGGGTCGGCGGCGCCCTCCGCGAGGGCGCGCACGAGGGCGCGCAGGGCGTCGGGGTCGCCATGGTCCGGAAGCACGTCCCCGAGCACGTCGGTGACACGTGCGGCGACGGCATCCGGTCCCCCGCCGGGCAACGGCCCGCCGCGCGCCCGGGCACCGGCCGCGAGCGCGTCGAGGACGGTGCCGAGGAGCGGGCGCAGGGCGTCGGGGCCGTGCGGGCCCGAGGCGAGGGGCGGCGTGCGCAGAGGTTCCGCACCGCTCATCGGCTGTCCCTCCGCTCGTGGACCGACCCCGGCTTCCGGCTTTACGGGGCCTTGGGCTTCCAGCTTGTATGGGAAGCGCCCCGTGTGTCCTGAAAGCTCAACGATCGGAACCCGAAAGTGGGTACGGCGGAAGGGCGTGCTCAGAACTTTCCGCCGAAGTCCTCCGCGTGATCCCGCGCCCACTGGGCGAAGGTCCGCGCGGGGGTGCCGGTGACCTTCCCCACCGTGTCGGTGATCTCCGGTGATACGCCGACCGTCTCCTCGAAGGTCCGCAGCAGCCGTTCGAGCATCTGGGGCGGGACGTGCGGAAACAGCTCCGGGCCCGCCTCGCGGGGGTCGACCTCCACGAACGTCAGCTCCCTGCCGACGGCCGCGCCGATCGCCGCGACCTGCTCGGCGTTGGTGGTCGCCGCGGGACCGGTCAGCCGGTGCGTGGCGCCCTGGTGTCCGCCGTCGAGCAGGACCCGCTCGGCGACGGCCGCGATGTCGTCCTCGTGGATCGGCGCGGAGAGCCCGTTCGCGAAGACCCCGCGGACGGTGTCCCCGGCGCGGACCTGCGGCGCCCACTGCAGGGCGTTGGTGGCGAAGGCGTTGGGACGCAGGAAGGTCCAGTCGAGCCCGCTGTCGCGGATCTGCCGTTCCACGGTGGCGTGCATGACGTGGATGGGGTGGGTCTCATCGGCGCCCTCCTGGATGATGCCGCTGGAGAGCAGGACGACATGCCGCACCCCGTGGGCGCGGGCGGCTTCAAGGAGGTCGGGCGTGCCGGCCTGTGCGTACAGGAAGAGGGCCGTCGCCCCGCCGAACAGGGTGGCCGGGTCGTCCGGCCGGAACCGGACCACCTCGGCGCCGGCGGGCAGGGCGGCCCGCTGCGGGTCGCGGGTGAGCGCCCGCACGGGCCGGCCCGCGGCGAGGAGACGGTCGACGAGGGCACGGCCGACGTTGCCGGTCGCGCCGGTCACCACGATCACGGAAGGTGCCTCCGAAGGCTCGGCTGATCGCTTCTGACAGCTCGAGCCTAGGGGGACGGTCCGGACCGCGGCATCGTCGGCACGGACCAGCCGAGTCCTAGGACGAGGGACCTACTCCACTCGTGCCACCTGCGCCTCTTCCGTCTCCTCGCCGCGCACCCGCAGGGCGCGGGCCAGGTCGTCGAGGCGGTCGGCGAGGGTGCGCCGCAGGGCCGGGGTGGGGTCGGCTTCGCGCAGACAGGCCTCGCCGAGCCGCAGGTTCTCGGTGTCGACGGCATGGGCCGGGAAGGCCCAGCGGCCGGCGGCCTGCGCGATGGCGGGCCCGCGCCGGGCACTGAGGGCGACGGCGTCCGCGTAGAAGCGCGGCACGTACTCCCGTACCAGATCGGCCTGTTCGGGCTGCCAGAAGCCCTGGGCGGTGGCCGTGAAGAGGTAGTTGGACAGGTCGTCGCCGGCGAACATCGCCTCCCAGGCCGCCCGCTTGGCCTTCGGGTCGGGCAGGGCGGCACGGCAGCGGGCGGCGCCCTCCTGGCCGGTGGCGCTCGGGTCGCGCTCCAGCTCGGCGGCGATGGCGGCCTCGTCGGTGGCGCCGAGCACGGCGAGCCGGCCGAGGATGCGCCAGCGCAGCTCGGGGTCGAGCTCCGGCCCGCCGGGCACCGTGCCGTCGGCGAGCCAGGCGGCGATGGTGTCGGGGTGGGCGGCCACGCCGATCAGGTGCCGTACGGCGAGCAGCCGCAGGCCGGGGTGGTCGCCGTCCTCGGTGCGCCGCAGCAGGTCGCGGCAGAGGGCGGTGAGGGTCGCCAGGGCGGCCGGGCGGTCCTCAGGCCTCAGGTACTGGTCGGCGATCTGGCCGGAGGCGAAGGCGAGGACGCCTTGGACCAGGGCGAGGTCGGTCTCGCGCGGCAGGTGGGCGCGGGCCGTCTCCAGGTAGGCGGCGGGCGCCAGTTCGCCGTCGCGTACGGCGTCCCTGAGGGCGTTCCAGACGACCGCGCGGGTGAGCGGGTCGGGCAGGCCCGACAGGCCGGCGCGGACCGTCTCGAAGGACTCGGCGTCGAAGCGGACCTTGGCGTAGGTGAGGTCGCCGTCGTTGAGCACGAGCAACGCGGGGCGCTTGCCGATGGGCTGCGGGTCGCTCTGCGGGACGTCGAGGTCGAGGCGCTCGCGCAGCACCAGCCGGCCCTCGTCGGCGACGTCGTGGTCGTACAGGCCGGCGGTGAGGCGGTGCGGGCGGCTGCCGGCGCGGTCGACGGTCAGCGCGCAGGTGCCGTCGGCGGAGGCGACGACGGGCGTGAGCTTGTCCACGCCCGTGGTGCGCAGCCAGCTGTCGGCCCAGGCGGGCACGTCGCGCTCGGTGGCGGAGGCTAGGGAGTCGATGAAGTCGGCGAGGGTGGCGTTGCCGAACCTGTGCCGGGCGAAGTGGGTGTTGATGCCGGCGAGGAAGTCCTTCTCGCCGAGCCAGGCGGCGAGCTGGCGCAGCGCGGAGGCCCCCTTGGCGTAGGAGATGCCGTCGAAGTTGAGCAGTGCGGAGGCCGTGTCGTCGACCTTCTCGGGGGCGACCGGGTGGGTGGTGGGCCGCTGGTCGGCGTCGTAGCCCCAGGCCTTGCGGGTGACGCCGAACTCGGTCCAGGGGCCGGTGAAGCGGGTCGCCTCGGCGGTGGTCTGGTAGCCCATGTACTCGGCGAAGGACTCGTTCAGCCAGATGTCGTCCCACCACTTGAGGGTGACGAGGTCGCCGAACCACATGTGGGCCATCTCGTGCGCGATGACCATGGCGCGGGTCTCCCGCTCGGCGTCGGTGACGGCGGAGCGGTAGACGAACTCGTCGCGGAAGGTGACCAGCCCCGGGTTCTCCATGGCGCCCGCGTTGAATTCGGGGACGAACGCCTGGTCGTAGGAGTCGAAGGGGTACGGCTCCTCGAACTTCTCGTGGTAGCGGTCGAAGCACGCGCGCGTGACGTCGAGGATCTCCTCGGCGTCGGCCTCCAGATGGGGGGCGAGGGAGCGGCGGCAGTGGATGCCGAAGGGCAGTCCACGGTGCTCGGTGCGCACCGAGTGCCAGGGGCCGGCGGCGACGGCGACCAGGTAGGTGGAGATCAGCGGGGTGGGAGCGGCCTGCCAGACGCCGTCGGCGCGCTGCCCGGTGATGCCGTTGGCGAGCACGGTCCAGCCCTCGGGCGCCCTGACGGAGACCTCGAAGACGGCCTTCAGGTCGGGCTGGTCGAAGGCGGCGAAGACACGCTGGACGTCGTCCATGAACATCTGCGTGTAGACGTAGGTCTCGCCGTCGCTCGGGTCGGTGAAACGGTGCATGCCCTCGCCGGTGCGGGAGTAGCGCATGGCCGCGTCGACGCGCAGCTCGTGCTCCCCGGTGGAGAGGTTCTTCAGCGGCAGCCGGCCGTCGTCGAGCGACTCGGGGTCGAGGGACTCCCCGTCCAGCGTCACCGCGCGCAACTCGGCGGGCTTCAGCTCCACGAACGTGTCCCCGGCGGACCGCGCGGTGAACCGGATCACGGTACGGGAGTCGAAGGTCTCGTCCCCGGTCGTGAGGTCCAGTTCGACCGTGTAGCGGTGGACGTCGAGGAGCTGTGCACGGAGCTGCGCTTCATCGCGCGTGAGTACGGACATGCAGGCCATGCTGCCTGATCGCACTGACAGCGCACAGGGGGTGGACGGCTTCACGGCTTATGTCCGACTCGCCGCCCCGACCCGTGCCCGCGCCCCGGCTGTCTCCGTCCCCTCCCCGACCGCCCTGCCCGTGACCGCGCCGCGCCTGCTTCTGCGCGCTCCCGACCACACCCGGCCGGCCCCGACCACACCTGGACCACGTGACCCGTCCCGACCGATCGCGCCCGATCCCCGAAAACCCCCTGCTCGCTCCCGACCGTTCCCGCACCCCGCCCTGGACCTCGCGCGCCCCGCCTCCGTCCAGCTGTCCCAGACCGGCCCTAGACTGCCCGCGCCCCGCTCCTGTCCAGTCGCCCTCGACCGCCCGCGCCCCGCTCCCGTCCGGTCGTCCCGGTCCGGCCTCCGACCGCCCGTGCCGCTCCCGGCCGTCCCCATCCGGCCTGCCCCCGACCGCCGCGCCGCTGCCGGCCGCCCCCGTCGGCTCCCTCACCGCTGCCGGCCGGCTCCGGCCGGGATCAGGCGTCCGTCTGTTGGCCGTTCGCGGTGTCCTCGGCGATGCGCTCGTGGTGCCGGATGACCTCGGCGATGATGAAGTTCAGGAATTTCTCGGCGAAGGCCGGGTCGAGCTTGGCGTTCTCGGCCAGGCGGCGCAGCCGCGCGATCTGGCGGGCCTCGCGGGCCGGGTCGGCGGGCGGCAGCTGGTGCACGGCCTTGAGCCGGCCGACCTGCTGGGTGGCCTTGAACCGCTCGGCGAGCAGGTGGACTACGGCCGCGTCGATGTTGTCGATGCTGTCGCGCAGCCGCTCCAGTTCCTGGCGGACCCCGGGGTCCACGTCACCGGTTCCGGTGTTGCTGGTGGTCATGCCCGTCACCCTATGGGTTCTCCGGGCCGCGCCTCCGGGCTGTCCGGAGAGTGGATCATCGGCGGATCGTCCGGGTCCGGAACGCGGTCGCTCCAGCCGCCGGGCACGCTGCGGCCCTGCTGGGCGCGGAAGCGGACCGGGGCGAGGCCCACACGGCGGGTGAACAGCCGGGAGAAGTACGCGGGGTCGTCGTAGCCGACGCGGCGGGCGACGGCGGCGACGGGCAGCTCGGTGGCGGCGAGGAGTTCCTTGGCGCGGCCGAGGCGGATGCCGAGCAGGTAGTCCTTGGGGCTGCAGCCGGCGGCCCGGCGCACGGCACTGCGCAGCTCGGCCGGGGTCATACCGTGCACGCGCGCGTGGTCGGCGACGCTCATCGGCGTGCAGGCGTCCCGCGCGAGCGCCTGGAGCACCTGGTCGCCGTCCGGCGCGAGGTCGGCGCGGGCACGGCGCAGGGCGACGAGGAGTTCGTGCACCGCGGCGCCGGTCTCCACCTCCAGCAGCGGGTTGCCGCGGCGGGCGGCGCGGGCGATGCGGGCGACCACCGCACGGGGCCCGGAGGCGTCGGAGAGCGGGACGACGGGCCGCTCGGGTTCGATGTAGCCGAGGTCGGTGTACGTCGTGGTGGCGGGTCCGGCGAAGTCGACGAAGCCCTCGTCCCAGCCGGTGTCCGGATCGGGCGCGTAGTGGTGGGGCACGCCGGGGGTGAGCCAGAGCAGCGCGGGCGCGGTGACGGTCGTTCGGCGGCCGTCGGCGCCCCGGTACCAGCCGCGGCCGGAGCTGATCACGACGGCCACGTGGTGGTCGAGGGCGCGCGGGCCGACCGTGGGCAGGGCGCCGTGCTGGAGCCCGACACCGAGGCAGACCAGGCCGAGGCGGTGGTGGGCGGGGCCGGGGCTGAAGAACCGCATCCAGGTCTGGTACATCGGCGCTCCTCCCGGCGTCGGCGACCGCGGACTTTCGTCCAGACGTTTCGTCCAGACATTCCGTCCAGACATTCCGTCCAACGTTTTGTCCAAGCAGCGACGATCTTCGTCCATGGCGCGGACCCCCGGAAGGGGTGAGGCTGGCGCGCATGAGCGAGTTCACGGTGGGGGAATCCGACTTCCTGCTGGACGGGCGGCCGGTACGGCTGCTGTCCGGGGCGCTGCACTACTTCCGGGTGCACGAGGGGTACTAGCGGCACCGGCTGGCGGTGCTCCGGGCGATGGGCCTGAACTGCGTGGAGACGTACGTCCCCTGGAACCTGCACTGGCCGGTCCCGGGCGGCTACCGGGACGTGCAGGCGCTCGGCCGGTTCCTGGACGCGGTCGGGGAGGCCGGGATGTGGGCGATCGTACGGCCGGGCCCCTACATCTGCGCCGAGTGGGAGAACGGCGGAGTGCCGCCCTGGGTGACGGGCGAGGCGGGCACGCGCGTGCGCACGCGTGACGAGCGGTATCTGTCCCGTGTGGAGATCTGGTTCCACCACCTGATGCACGAGATCGTGCCCCGGCAGATCGACCGCGGCGGCCCGGTGATCCTGGTGCAGGTGGAGAACGAGTACGGCAGTTACGGCAGTGACACCGGCTATCTGGAGGCGCTGGCCGGTCTGCTGCGCGCCAAGGGGGTCACGGTCCCGCTGTTCACCTCGGACGGCCCCGAGGACCACATGCTGACCGGCGGTTCGCTGCCCGGGGTGCTCGCCACGGTGAATTTCGGCTCCCACGCGCGCGTGGCCTTCGAGACACTGCGCCGCCATCGCCCCGAGGGCCCGCTGATGTGCATGGAGTTCTGGTGCGGCTGGTTCGACCACTGGGCCGGCGAGCACGCCGTACGGGACCCCGGGGAGGCCGCCGGGGCGTTACGGGAGATCCTGGAGTGCGGGGCGTCGGTGAACCTCTACATGGCGCACGGCGGCACGAGTTTCGGCGGCTGGGCGGGCGCCAACCGGGGCGGTGGCGAGCTGCACGAGGGCCCGCTGGAGCCGGACGTGACCTCCTACCACTACGACGCCCCCGTGGACGAGTACGGCCGCCCCACGGAGAAGTTCTGGCGCTTCCGCGAGGTGCTGGCCGAGTACCGCTCAGGGCCGCTGCCCGAACCGCCGCCGTCACCCGCCCCGTTGGGCCGCCCGGTGGAGGTGACGCTCGACGGCTGGGCGCCCTTGGGCGAGGTCCTGGAGACGCTGGGCGGCGAGGAGACAGTCGCCCCCCTGCCGCCCACCTTCGAGGAACTGCACGTCACCCGGGGCCTGGTGCGCTACGAGGTGGACGTGCCGGGCCCCCGGCAGCCGTACCCGCTGACCCTGCGCGGGCTGCGGGACCTAGCGGTGGTGTACGTCGACGGGGAGCGGGCCGGGGTGCTCACCGAGGAGGAGCCGCGCCTGAAGGAGCCCGTCGCCGGCCCCGCGCGCGTGGAGCTGTGGGTGGAGTCGCTCGGGCGGGTGAACTACGGGCCGCGCTTCGGCGAGGCGAAGGGGATCACCGGCGGCATCCTGCACGAGCGGCAGTATCTGCACGGGGTACGGGCGCGTGGACTGGATCTGTGCGCGTTCGACGACGGCGTGGACGCGGTGCGGTTCGGCGCGCTGCCGGAGGAGGGCACACCGGGGCTGTACCGGGGCACCGTCATGGTCCGCCGGGCCGGGGACGCCCGGCTGGCTGGAGCTGCCCGGCCGGACGCGCGGGTTCGTCTGGATCAACGGCTTCAACCTGGGCCGCTACTGGTCGGTGGGGCCCCAGCGGTCCCTGTACGTCCCCGGACCGGTGCTGCGGGAGGGCGAGAACGAGGTGTGGGTGCTGGAGCTGCAGGAGGCCGACCCGGACTGCCCGGCCCCCCGCCTCCTGCCGGTGTGACCGGCCCCCGGCCCGCCTACAGTGGAAAGGGGTTCCGGCGTCTTTGGGGGTGCGGACGTGGCGAACGGCGGACCGGTCCAGCACGGCTATCCGCATCTGGAGACGGTGCGGGCCGCCATCACCGCGCTGTACAAGCGGCTGTCCCGCGACACCGTCCAGACCTTCTCCACCAGTGTGATCCCCGCCGACGTGGCCTTCTGCGACACCGACGACCTGCATCTGGGCGCGCAGCGGGTGGCCCGGGAGATCGTGCGGCACTTCCGGCTGCCGGACGCGCGGCTGATCGTCGGCTTCCGGGAGATGACCCACGCGGCGAACGTCGAACTGGCGGCGGGCCCCGAGTACTTCGTGGAGCTGAACGACCGTTTCCGCACCCACCGGGGGGACATCGGCGCGGCGCTCGCCCACGAGGTGGCGCACGTGTACCTCCACCGGCTGGACCTCTCCTTCCCCACCACGGCGGAGAACGAGATCCTCACGGACACGGTGACGACGTATCTCGGCGCGGGCTGGCTGCTGCTGGACGCCTTCCGGGAGGACGCGGTCTCCTCGCAGAAGCTCGGCTACCTCACCCCGGAGGAGTTCGGTTACGTGCTGGCCAAGCGGGCGCTGCTCTTCCACGAGGACCCCTCGGTGTGGTTCACCAGCCCGCAGGCCTACGACGCGTACGTCAAGGGAATGACCCTGGCCCGCCGGGACGAACAGCAGCCGCCGCTGACCGGGGCCGGCTGGGCGGGGCGGCGCCGCTACGCCCACGACCGGCGGCACGTCTCCGGCGTCCAGCCGACGGCGCCCTACGCCTTCTCCCCCGACCCCACCGGCCAGCTCCGCGTGTCCTTCTCCTGCCCTACCTGCCATCAGCGGATCAGGGTGCCGGTGAAGGGGCGCGTACGGGCGCGGTGCGGGTTGTGCCGGACGGTGCTGGAGTGCGACACCTAGGTTCACGGCACCGCGCCGGGGCTCCGCCCCCAGCGGGTCCGGGGTGTCAGCCGAGCTCCTCGGACGCCGCCCGTCGGGGGAGCGCCGCACACAACCCCCCGCACACCACGAACGCCCCCACCACCCACGGCATCGCATCCCCCAACGCCCCGGTCATCCCCGAGGACACCCGCCCGAAGAACACAGTGCCGACCACGGCGGCACCCAGCGCTCCGCCGAACTGCTGAGCCGTGGAGAAGATCCCGGACGCCCCGCCGGCCAACTCCCCCGGCACCGCCGACAGCACCACGTTCACCAGCGGCACCACCAGGAACCCGAGTCCGGCCCCGGCGATCAGCAGCCCCGGCACCAGCGGCCACGCCCCCGCGTTCACAGCCGGCGCGCCGTCGACCACGGACCACACCCAGCCGAAGCCGCCCGCCATCAGCAGCGCGCCCGCGCCGAGCACCAGCCGCCCGTACCGTACGGCGAGCCCGTCCGCGGCGGGCGCGGTGAGGAAACCGCCGGCAGAGAAGGCGACCGTCACCAGCCCGGCCTGCATGGGCGTGTACCGCTCACCGGCCTGCAGCCAGACCGCGAAGACCAGGAAGAAGCCCTGCATGCCGACGGAGAACAGCAGTTGGACGAGCACGCCCACGGAGAACGCGGGGAGCCGGAAGGCACGGGCGGGCAACAACGGCGCGGTTCCGGGCCGGTGGCGTCGCGCCTCGTACACGCCGAGCCCCACCACGGTCACGACACCCGTGCCGAGGCAGACCCAGCCCCACAGCGGCCAGCCGTTCTCCCGGCTCTGCACCAGTGGCAGCACGATCGCGACCAGGCCGCCGGCCAGCAGCAGGCTGCCCAGGACATCCGGCCGGCCCGCCGACCGCTCGCGCGTGGCCGGGACCAGCAGCAGTCCGCCGACGAAGGTCGCCACGGCCACCGGCACGTTCACCAGGAACACCGAGCGCCAGCCCCAGCCGAACAGATCGGCGTCCGTGAGCACCCCGCCGAGCAGCAGCCCGACGGCGGAGGCGAAGCCGGCGACGGCGCCGTACATCCCGAACGCGGCCCCGCGTTCCTTGCCCTGGAAGAGGGTGCGGAACGAGCCGATCACCTGCGGCACCAGCACGGCGGCGAGGACGCCCTGCACCGCCCGTGCGGCGATCAGCTGTCCCGGTGACTGGGCGATCCCGCAGACGAGGCTCGCCAGCCCGAAACCCGCCGTGCCGGCGAGGAAGAGCGGGCGGCGGCCGATACGGTCGCCGAGGTGGCCGGAGACGATCAGGGCGGCGGCGAAGCCCAGCAGATAGGCGGAGACGACCCACTGCAGATCGCTCGCCGAGGCGTGCAGATCCCGGCTGATCGAGGGCACGGCCACGTTGACGATCGTGCCGTCCAGCAGGTCCATGAGCGCCGCGGTCATCATCACGACGGCGGCCGCCCAGCGGCGCGGATGGGGTTCCGCCACGGTGGCGGTGGGTTCGGTGAGCGTTGCGGACATGGAGGTCTCCTCGGCTCCTTGGCATCGGCCCCCGGAAGGGAAGCCCGAGATTTATTTCGTTCGAGCTAACGAAAGAGTTGCACCCACACCTCCGCCTCCGCAAGTCCTTAGTTCGATCGAACGAAATTTTTGCTAGCCTGGAGGCATGGCCAAGGCAGACGAGAAGCGGGACGAGGCGGCGCGGTCCGAGACGCTGGCGCAGCTCATGGAGGTGGGCCGGATCCACAGCGGGGTCACGGTCATGTTCCACTCGGCCGTCGCCGCCAAGCAGGGGCTGAACGCGACGGAGGAGAAGACCCTCGACCTCCTCCAGCGGCAGGGCCCGCTCACCGCGAAGGACCTCGCCGAGCTGACCGGACTCGCCCCCGCCTCCGTCACCGGGCTGCTCGACCGGCTGGAGACCAAGGGTTTCGTGCGCAGGGTGAAGCACCCGACGGACAAGCGCCGGGTGCTGGTCGAGCTGAACCAGGAGAAGATCGCCGAACTCGCCGTGTTCTTCGAGGACTGGGCGCGGGACGTCGTCGAGGCCTGCGAGGAGTTCAGCACGGACGAGCTTCGGACCGTCGTCCGCTTCCTGTCCGTCATGAGCGACCGCCAGCGCGCCGCCGCGGCCCGCCTGACCGGCTGACGCGTACGCCGACCCCTACGGCGCGCTATGCGCGTACGGCGATCCCGTCCAGCACCATCGACAGATACTGGCGGGCGATCTCCTCGGGACTGTGCCCGCCGCCGGGCCGGTACCAGGAGGCGGCGACCCACACGGTGTCGCGCACGAACCGGTAGGTGAGGCGGACGTCGAGGTCGGCGCGGAAGACGTGCTCGGCGACCCCGCGTTCCAGCGTGCCGAGCCATGCCTTCTCGAACCGCACCTGCGACTCGGCGAGGAACGCGAACCGCTCCTGGGCGACGAGTTGCCTGCTCTCCTTCTGGTAGATCGCGACGGCGGCGCGGTGCCGGTCGATCTCCCGGAAGGACTCGGTGACCAGCGCCTGAAGCGCCTCGCGGGGGCCGAGTCCGCCGGCGAGGACGGTGTCGTAGCCGTCCCACAGCTCGTCGAGGAAGGTCCGCAGGATCTCCTCGAGCATCGACTCCTTGGAGTCGAAGTGGTAGTACAGGCTGCCCGCGAGCATCCCGGCGTGGTCGGCGATCCTGCGGACGGTGGTCGCGTTGTAGCCGTGCTCGGCGAAGACCTCGGCGGCGACGCCGAGGAGTTCACCGCGCCGGGCCGCCGCCGCGGTCACCTGGGGCTTCTTCTTGGTCGGCACGACACCCATTGTTTCAAACGCTTGTTAGGGAATCCGTACGACGCCCGCGGCGCGCGCGGCGGCCAGCCACTGCGGGAACTCGCCGACAAGACGGTCGTACAGTTCGGCGTCGGTGACGCGCCGCGGGTCCTGGCCGGCATGGAAGAAGCCGGCGTTGTCCACGATCCGCCTGTCCGGCACGGCCAGTTCGTCCAGCTTCCGCAGGAACTCGAACTGCCGGCTGCCCGGGTCGCCGAAGCCGACGAACTGCCAGAACAGCGGGAGCTTCGCCGCCTTGCACAGATAGCGTTCGGCGGCGAGCTTGTCGATCGGGCCGCCGTCGGTCTGGAAGACGACCAGGGCGGGGTCGGTGGCGCCGCTGTCCAGGTAGTGGTCGATGACGGCGTCCATGGCCAGGTGGTAGCCGGTCTTGCCCATGTGCCCGAGCCGGGCCACGATCCGCTCGATCCGGCCCTCGTGCTCGTCGAGGGCGATGTCGGTGACCGCGTCGACGTCCGTGGAGAAGGTTCCACATATGGTCCCCTTGAGAGGACATCACCAGGAGGGGCCATGGCCACGGCAGCAGCGACACCGACCGCCAGGGAGTACCTGCGCGTCAGCAAGGGCAAGGGGCGCGTCGCCCGCAGCATCACCGACCAGCACAAGGACAACCTGAAGGCAGGGCAGGAGCACGGCCCGTGGACGTGGGGCGAGCCCTATGCCGACACCGGTAGCGCGTCCAAATTCGCGCGGAAGACTCGCGACGATTTCGACCGGCTCATGGCCGATCTGGAATCGAAGGAGTTCGGGGAGCCAGGGACGGTTCTCGTGTTGTGGGAGATCTCCCGCCTAGCGCGTGAAACCCTCATGGGCGTCTCCCTGGTCAACGCGTGCGAGAACGGCGGATATCGCATCCACGTGACCAGCCTTGGCCACACCTACGACCCCCAGAACTACGGGGACCGGCACAGTCTCATCTCCGGAATCAACGACGCGGAGAAAGAGGCTCGGCTGCTGTCTGTCCGTACGCTGCGCGGCGTGAACTCCGCATTGGATGAGGGCAGGCCGCACGGAAAGACCCCGTTCGGATACGCCAGGGACTATGAACTGATTGATGGCCGTCCACGGCCCGTGTGTCAGTATCCGCACCCTGAAGATGCTCCGTTGGTCCAGGAGTTGTTCAGGCGCGTCCTGGGCGGCCCTGGAAAGGCTCCGGAGCCCATCCGGTCCGTGGCCATGGATTGGGAGCGGCGGGGGGTGGTGAGTCGGCAGAGTGGGGCTACGTTCTCGCCGCAGAACCTGCGCAACATGCTCATGCGTAAGGCCTACGTCGGTATCCGCGTCCATGGCGGCAGTGAGCGCCCCGGTAACTGGGAACCGCTCATCGATCCAGAGACATTCGAGGCAGTACAGCGACTACTCGCCAACCCTGAGCGAAAGACGTACACCACGGCCAACGTTCAATACGTGCTGACCGGCACGCTGCGCTGCGACAAGTGCGGTGGACGCATGGGCGTCAAGAAGGGCACTAAGCGCCAGATCCGTCCGGCGTACGCCTGTTCCGCGTACGGGCATCTGCGGATCGATAAGGCGGAGACTGACGCATTCCTGATCGGGGATGCGGAACACCCTGGCGTGATCCTGGCCTATCTCTCACGGCCGGACGTGGCCGCAGGCCTTTCCGCCCCTGGCGACAGTGAAGAACTGACCGCCCTGCGCGCCGACATCGCTGCGACGCGCACCACCCTGGAGGCATTCGAGGCGGAGGACCCGGAGACCCCGGCGGAGGCGCGCATCATCGCCCGGAAGATCTCCACCCTGGAGACCACCATCAGGGAGATGGAGGAGCGCGAGAGGGCGCTCTCCGCGCCCAATCCCCTGGCGTCCATGTTCGATGTGGGCCCGGGTGCGGCGGAGCGCTGGGCGGCCACGGAGGTGACCGCACAGCGGGCTGTGGCGGCCTTCCTGCTCTCCCCCGCCATCCTCGGTCAGCCTCACGTTCGGCCGGTCTCTGACAGCCCCTCTGAGGCTGTGCCGGACCGCATCCGGTGGGCCAGGTAGCAAGAGGCCAAAAACGGCTCTGACAAGGCGCTTTGCAGATTTGTTTGGGGATCTGCGGAGCGCCTTGTACGTTCTGGATCGCCGAGCCAAGGAGAGGGCTGGCCGTAACGACGTGGGGTCGTTGCGTCGACCTGCCCTCCTGGAGAACGGCAATGCACAGCGTCCCTGTGCCGTCCGACCTGATCGGACCGATTCAAGCGGCGGAGATACTTCACGTCAGTCGCAGCACGATCTACAACATGCTCAAGTCCGGTGAACTCACCGGATATCGCGTCACGGATGGACTCACTCGGATATCCGAGACCGAGGTGCGCGCCCACATCAAAACCACGGCTCCGACAGTCGTAGAGCTGGACGCGCATATTCGCCGGATAGTTGACGCTGCGCCCGCGCTTACCCCTGAGCAGCTCGAAAGGCTGCGGGCTTTGCTGGCTCCGGCCCCTGCGCAGTCTGAGGCTGCCTGAGCAAAAGAGAACCGCCCCGAGGAGCACAGATATCCGGGGCGGTCTCAACACCCGCCCGATGAAAGGCATGACCAGCATGACATAGCGCGTGACTTCGGACCCCGGAGGAGAGGAACCCCGCCCTAGGCGGGGGCTAACGGCAGGTTCGAAAGCAAAGACAACCGCCCCGGAGAGGGAGAGGAATCCCACCGGGGCGGTTATGAGCCGTAAGGAAAAGAATGCCAGACCTCTCCGCCGATCGCGCAGCGGTGCACACGTTCCTTTCGACCAGGTACGGCGGAATCCCCGGCCTGTTCCAGGTCTGTTCAGATCCAGACAACTGGACCGGTCGCTTCTTCAACACGGACACCGTAGGGATTGACCGTGCCACCGCGTACGTCATGGAACTGGACGCGAGCAAGGTGCGCGGCATCTATTCACGGATGACCACGGTCACCGGGCTGCCTGGCCAGGGGAAGCGCGGTCAGGCTGATGACTCCTTCTGCTTCTCCGGCCTTTGGTCAGACCTGGACTTCGGAACGGTGGGCCACAAAGGGAGTGAGAATCCGCCGGACCCGGAGACCGCCCACAAGGTCTATCAGGCAACGGGACTTCCCAAAGCCACAATTCTGGTGAATTCGGGCGGCGGTCTGTATCACCATGTACTCCTGGGCAAGTCCGTGGATATCCGGGACCCGGAAACGCGAGAGAGGGTGAAGAACCTCTCTCAGCGCTGGCAGGCACACATCGAAAACACCGCCAAGGAGATGGGGTTCACGTACGGCCGGGGTGTTTCCGACCTGGCCCGTGTCCTGCGTATCCCGGGCACGGTGAACCGAAAGGCTCCGGACAACCCGCGTCCGGCGCAGGCCCGGTACTTCGACAACCGGTACTCACTGGAGGAGTTGGAGGCCGCGCTCCCTGCGCCCCAGGGACGGCGCTACGTGGCCGGAGGAGGCCGCAGCGGCGGC
Organism: Streptomyces sp. NPDC052107; assembly: GCF_040680215.1. Taxonomy (NCBI): domain Bacteria; kingdom Bacillati; phylum Actinomycetota; class Actinomycetes; order Kitasatosporales; family Streptomycetaceae; genus Streptomyces; species Streptomyces sp. NPDC052107. The sequence goes on along the minus strand of NZ_JBFAWG010000001.1, from coordinate 339,303 downwards.
CACCGCGCCCAGGACAGCACGGGACGGCTCAGGGAGCTTCTGAGGGGCGTTCAGCGGGGCGCCACGGTGCAGGAGGACTTGCGCGTCCTGGTGGACACGTTCCGCACGAACTATGAGCGCGACGGAGGCCGCAACAACGCGCTCTACATCCTGGCCGGAGCGGCATTCCAGTACGCGGCTGCCGAACAACTCGACTTCGAGGACGTGAAGGAGGCGTTCACAGAGGCCGCGTACGAGCTGGAGATGGACACGGACACCGGTGGCGCGGAGGCCATCGAGAAGACGTTGGAGAGCGCGGAGAGGTACGGCAGGAACAACCCCCGGGCATTCGAGCCACGGCGTACGCCGACCGATCCGGAGAAATACTTCGCCCGTATCGAGGGAACGCGAACCTTCCTCGCGGCGACCCTGGCGACAGACGTTCTCGACATCGGACCGCTCGCGGCCGGTATCGACAGCCTCTTGTGGCAGTACCGGGAGGGAGTTTGGGTGCCATCCAAGGACGTGGCGCGTCACCGCGCTGCGAATCTCCTTGGGGAGAACTACCGGCGCAGTTACGCGGTCAACGCCGAAGACGTTGTCCGCAGTCGCATCCCGGACATCGAATGTGAGCCGATCTCAGAGGTCATCAACTTCCGTAACGGCCTGTACTACTGGCAGACGGGGATACTCGCCCCGCATTCACCGGACGTGCTGTCCACGGTTCAGCTTTCCGTGGACTGGGAGCCGGCTGCCACCTGCCCTGAATTCGACGCGTTTCTAGGCCAGGTCTTGCATGCCGACACGGTCGACATGATGTGGGAGCTGATCGGCTATCTCATGTACTCCGGCAACCCGCTCCACAAAGCGGTCATGCTGACCGGCAGCGGACGCAACGGGAAAGGCACGTTCCTGCGCGTGCTGGAGACGCTGCTCGGAAAGCAGAACATCAGCTCCGCGTCACTAACCGACCTGGTCAGTAATCGGTTCGCCACCGCGTCGCTGTTCGGGAAAATCGCGAACATCGCGGGTGATATCGACGGGACCTACCTGGAGACCACGGGCGTCTTCAAGAACATCACGGGGCTGGACTCGATCAGGGCCGAACACAAGGGGCGCGACGGATTCGAGTTCACGCCCTGGGCGGTCCCGGTGTTCAGCGCCAACAAGATTCCCGGGTCGGCGGACACCACCGTCGGCTACCTCTCGCGCTGGGTTATCCAGCACTTCCCGCACAACTTCGAGGGGCGCGAGGACCGCACGCTTGACCAGCGGCTCCAGACGAAATCGGAGCTGGCGGGAATCGCGGCCAAGGCCGTTCCGGCACTGAAGCGACTTATGGCGCGAGGGGACTTCGAGCTGTCCACGTCCGCGCAGGAGGCGCGGGAGGAGTTCATCCGCAGGGTGGACCAGGTGCGCACGTGGATATCGGAGTGCACCGCACCTGATCCCGCCTCCTGGTCTCCGCGCACCGCGCTGTACGCCGTTTACAAGAACTGGGCCGCCCGCGACGGCCACGGGACACTCAAAGCCACCGAGTTCTATGACCGGCTGGAGTCCGCCGGAGTACGGCCAGCAAAGGTGAACGGGAACCGTGGCTTTGCCGGAATCAGGGTCACGGACACGGCCGAAGGGACGGGCCGTCCACGGTGAACAGGGGGCACAGGGGGCAGGAACTGCCCTACCCCCCACGCGTACGTACGTAAGGGGGGTTAGAGATTTGTGCCCCCTTGTGCCCCCTGGCAGAGCCGGTATCGCTCTGATCAGCACGAATGCAGAAATCGGAGGGGGCACAGATTGTGCCCCCTGGAATCGAAGAGAAGGAGTGGCCGCTGTGGTCGACCGCCCCATGCCCACACCCGACGACTTTCCGTGCCCCCACTGCTCCGCTCCGGTCGGTGAACCGTGCGTCATGAAGAACGGCCGGACCGGCCCTCACGCCCCCAGGACGTGCCTTCAGATACAGGCCGCCATCAAATGGGCCACCGCACACGCAACCGAGGATGAGAAGTGACTGACACGCAAAACCAGTCCGACTACGGCCGCGCTCTGCACGCAGAGCCCCGACTCCAGACCGTCGTCAATGTCGTGGACGCGTTGGCCACACTTGCCCGGCCGACGGACGCGCTGTGCTCCTCATGCATTTGGGAGCACCTCGTGAAACCGATGATCGTGCCCCTCATCGGATGGGAGCGCGGCTATCTACCCCAGTCCGCAAAGGACCCCGCGCCGGGCGAGAACTCCTGGCGCCCCGTATCTGCGGCCGAACTCCTGGGCTCCGAGGAACGCCGGACCCCGGCCACCACGGAGACCGAGAAATGGCTCCGGTCATCGGAGGCATGGAACGGCTTTGTCGGTCCGCTCCTGAAGCGGCTGGAAGTGATGGACCCCGGTAACGGCCACGGCATTGGGCCCGTGGACTCCGCCGCATAAGCGTGTGGCCCACCCCCGGCCGGACCCCGGGGGTGGACCACTAATCCCTCAACGCCAATCAAGAGGAGGCGATCGTATGTCGCCCATCCCCGTGATCGCCATGTGCGGTCTCACTCGGCCACGCAATGAAGACAAGCCCTGCCAGCGAAAGCCAGGGCATCGAGGACTGCACAGGGACCGGTTCGGTATCCAGTGGCCGAACAGGGAGCGGCGGACAAAGCGGGTGCCCTATGTCCGGCCGGGCCTTGAGCGATTCCCCGGACAGCCCGGCCGGTATCTCCCGCCACACAAGCGAGACAAGGTCGCGGCGAACGCCTAGACCTTCACCGAGGAGGAGATGGCCTTGGGCATGGATATCGATATGGACCCCGGCAGCCGGCTCGGGGGGTCCATTTCCCCGGTAACCTGCTTTCACCGTCGGATCGCCCGGCCCCGGCGGATCTAAGTCCGGAGCGGAATCCCACCTAGTCCCCGCTGGGTGGCGGCCTTGAAAGGGGGCCCGTCGTGAGCTATTCGATGGGCTACTACGACGGCAACGAGTACGCCGACGAGTACGAAGAGCAGGACCAGTACGAAGAGCAGCCCCCGCAGCGCCAACGGCGCGACGGGCAAGGACTGCGCGCTTATGCGCAGAAGGTGCAGCGGGAAAACGCTGCCCTTAAGGAGAAGCTGCGGGAGCAGGAGGATGCGATCCGGGATCTGATGGGCGGACAAAGCCCACAGCCCGCCGGAGGCGCGCCTCAGAACATCCTCACGCAGCAGCCACACTCTCCCCGGCTCACGCAGGCGGAGATGATGCAGATGCAGCGGATGCAAGAAATGGGCGTTGTCGGCGTAGCCGCGCCCATGGGCACTGATCGCGAACAGGCCGCCCGCATCCAGAACGCACAGAGCCCTCAGGAACTCATGGACTATCTCCAGAGTCAGGGCAACCAGAACGGCACCGGTAACTACCAAGGGATGGGGTACTGATGGACTCCACGCGTGCCGTTCCCGGCACAGACCTTTCCGGCGACCCCGGCCACGAGGGCGGTTCTCAGCCCATGAGCGCGCTTAAGGGCGGCTGCGCCGCCCCGAATGTCGCTCCGCCTCTCGGGGGCACCAACAGCGGCGCACAGCGCCCCGGACCGAACGCCATGGACACGGAGTCTCCGAACTCCGGATTCATGGGCGGCTCCATGCAGACCTACGCAGGCTGAGACTGCACAAGCACCTGACAGGTCTGCATTCACGCTGAGGGATCCCGCTGACGCCATGGCAGACCGGCGTGAATAAGCCCTGACAGGCCATGAGAAAACCCACCGGCTCACCACCCCGGTGGGTTTTCCTATGCCTGCACTGTAAATGCAGCGCTTTTCCACGATAAAAGCCGCAGATGCAGAGCATTTCCTGGCGCTGCGCGCGGTAAGGGGACGACTCCTGCGCTCCCCCTACCGCTCTTGCGCCTCTACTCCTGCACTTACACAGCAGATGTCAGGCGTGTCGCCACAAGCGACACGTTGTAGATCACGGATGCCGTTGCGGCACCGGTGGCGTTCACTGAGAAGTTCGTGGTGCCGTCCGACGTGAAGTAGGTGCGCCACACCGTGGGCACGTTGTTGGCGGGGACGAGCGGAACGGATGCCAGGGTGGTGGCACCGAATCGAAACTCGATGTTCTTGTTGTCTGCGGCTGCGGGCGTGCCGGAGCCGGACAGGTAGGCCACCACATCTATCTGAAACAACCCCTTGCCGCCCGGCGGCAGTGAGGTCGCGATAGCGGCTCCGGCGGTCGGTGCTGTCACCGAGCCGAATGCCATGGAGGCATTCGCCAGCGGGCCGTTGTAGGTGCTCATCTCGGGCATTGCGCCTCCATGGGGACTGTCTTTTGGGGCCCCAGGTTAGGCAAGAGAAAGGCCACCCTGTTCAGGGGTGGCCCAGTTCTCAGTGTGGCTACGTCGTGACTCCTACCGCTCCTGTCGCTCTCCCTCATCCTTCGGGTAGAGCCTGCGCCATTCGGCGTCCCGTTCAGCGGCACGCTGGCGCAAGGTGCGGATGTCTTTCTCGGTGGCCTTGATGCTGGCGCGTGCCTGGCCGATGAGCCAGGCGACGGCCATTCCGGCGAGGAACTGAATCACGCGCTCTTCTCCCCGCCCTTCTGTGGCCTTGAGTTCATCCGAGCACGCGTTGCGCGGATGCGGGTCAGGATCGCTACCAGTTGCGGGTCCGGCTTCACGAGATGGGCGTGTGCCCGGTGGGCGTAGACACTCCAGCCGGGGCCGCTGTTGCTCATCTCGTGCCATACGAGAACTGCGTCTTCGGGGTCGGTGATTACCTCGTCGCAGTGGCGGCATACGTGGACGGCGCCGGTCATGATGCCGCCCGGTGACGCGGGCAGCGGCACGGCGGCCATTCGCCGGTCATCAGGGGCTCTTTGATGTCGGGTACGTGGACGGTGCCCCGATCCTCCACAACGGCACCGGAGGCGCTCACGCGGTAGACCCGGATAGTCAGGCGGGGGATATCGTCGGCCATGTCGACTCCTACTCAGTCGGCCATGCCCCGGGACCGTTCGCGCGGTCGCCGGGGTCCTTTCGGTTCACACGGTATCTGGGTGTACTACCCCCGGCTACCCCCATGGGTAGCTATGGCACGACTGGGCCAGTCACCTAACGTCCTGGATCATGAGTGCTATCGACCGTGAGGGACCCGTTCCGCCGTACCGGCAGATCGCCGATGATCTCCGTCGCCAGATCGCGGACGGCACGATCCCCGTTGGCCGACGCATTCCGAGCATCGTGGAGATGGAGGCCACCTACGCAGTGGCCCGTGACACGTTGCGGAAGGCCGTCCAGGTGCTCAAGGACGAAGGGCTTGTGGAAACGGTCACCGGCATGGGGACCTTCGTGGTGAAGCAGCCGCCGGGGGCGCTGGCCTGAGAGGTCTGGCACGCATGTGCGGGGTGGGTTCAGCCCAGCCCAGGAGCCCCGGCTTAACACCCCCGGGTCAGAGCTGGCGGCTCAGCCCTCTGACCTGCGGTGATGCGCGCCAGTCGGCGCGGCGGGCGTTTGCTCCGGCTCCGCTCGGACTGCGGCGCAGGGCTCGGGCAGGCCGCTGGCCTGCTCGTTCTCATGTATGTACGACCTTGCCACTGGTTGCTCAGCAAACCGGGCAATGCGCAGGCATGGTCACAGTCATGGACAGGCAATGCAGCGATGGCTGCGCCGTGCATGCGTGGCCAGTGAAAGAGCGCTCTCGTGCTGGCCGCGTCTTCACCGCGAACATCTCCACGGAGGCGGTGGTCTAGGTGGTGCTCACCATGGTCGTCACGGCCCTGTTCTTCGGCGTGAGCGTGGCCGTGCTGGCACGGCTCCGGTGGGCCAGTGCTGGCCGTCCCCAGGGCGGCTCTGCCAGCCTCCGGCGGGCCAGCCGGACCGGTGGGCCAGGGCGCCCCCTGGCCGCTCTCAGGGGCGCTCAGAGGGGCGAGTGTTTGCAGTCCGCAAATCCAGCATGATCCGCATGGTTATGCAGCGCTCTGACCTGCACTGATGCTCGGACCATGATCACGGACGATGGCCGCTCGCAGACGCACCCCATGTGGAACGTTGTCCGTGGAGAAGAACACGACCGGCACCCGGCCGTCGTCGTCCAGGTGCGCGGACAGGCCCAGCACCCGGTCGGCGAGCGCCTGCACGCTGCCGTCCTTGTAGTACGGCTTCATCGAGCCGGAGTAGTCGACCACCAGGTAGACCGCGGCGCGCAGCCCGTCCAGGCCGTGCTTGGTGAGCGACACGCCCGCCGACTTGTAGGCGCCGACGAGCGCGGGTGCGGTCTCCTCCACCTTGCGCAGACTGATCGCGGCCATGATCCCCCCTCGGCTTTCCGGGAAGCCTATGCGATCACTGGGCCCTGTTGTCGCTCCTGTCACAGCAGTTCGCTATTTTGTTCGCCGCCGTCCCCACCGGCTCATCCCGTCCCGACCTTCCTCAAGGAGCCGGCCGTGACCGCCGAGTCCGCCGTCACCACCTGCTTTCGTCATCCCAAGGTGGAGTCCCACGTCCGCTGCACCCGTTGCGACCGCTATATCTGCCCGGACTGCATGCGCGAGGCGGCCGTCGGCCACCAGTGCGTGGAATGCGTGAAGGAGGGGGCGCGGTCCGTCCGGCAGGCGCGCACGGCGTTCGGCGGCCGGATCAGCGCGGTGCCGCTGGTGACGTACGTCCTCATCGGGCTCAACGTGCTCGCTTATCTGTCCGAGTTGGCGCGGCCGTCCATCGAGGACCGCTTCGCGATGCTCGGCACGGTGCCCGCGGGCTACCTCCCGGAGGGCGTCGCGCACGGCGAGTGGTACCGGCTGCTGACCGGCGCGTTCCTGCATCTGACGCCCGGTGAGGGCACGTTCGGCATCACGCACATCCTGTTCAACATGCTCGCGCTGTGGAACGTCGGCCGGGTGGTCGAGGCACAGTTGGGCCGGGTCCGCTACCTCGCGCTGTATCTGCTGTCGGCGCTGGGCGGCTCGGTGCTGGTGCTGCTGCTCGCCCCCACGTCCTTCACCGTCGGCGCGTCCGGCGCGATCTTCGGCCTGGGGGCGGCGTACTACGTGATGGGCCGTCGCCTCGGCTACGACATGCGGGCGGTCAACCAGTACATGGGCGGGCTGCTGGCATGGCTGGTGATCTCCGCCTGGCTGACCTCCTGGCAGGCCCACCTCGGCGGTCTGCTCGCGGGCGGAGTGGTGACGCTGGCCTACGCGTACGCGCCCCGGGACGGCCGGCGCACACCGGTCCAGGCGGGAGTGTGCGTGGCGGTGCTGGCGCTGCTGCTGGTGCTCACCTGGATGAAGGTGACCTCGCTGACGGCCTGAGCGAGCGCGGGAAATCCAGGTGTCCGGCCGCCGAGCCGACCGTACGCTTCCGGCCATGCCTGAGCACCCGTGGTTCGTCATCGAACCGGAAGACGACGAAGAGTTCGAGTTCACCGACGACGAACGCGCCTTCGCGGCCGCGCTGCGGGAGCGCACCGCCGGTTGGGCCTCGGCAGGGGTCGGCGGAGAGCTCGCGCGGACGGACGCGTGGGATTCGCTGGTGGCCTACCTGTCCTTCAGCGATCCCGGGGGCCGGCTCCATCTGCTCTACGCAGGTGTGCACTTCAGCGGGGACCGCGTCCGCGGAGACCGTCTGCACAACCAGTTGTTCACGCTGACCGACCGCCCGTCGAGCTGGGCCCTGGAGACCACCGGCACGGTCGAGGAGCTGGCCGACCGGTCGGCGGACTGGTTCCGGACGGTGCTGGACAAGCCCGTCGTGCTGTACGTATGGCTGAACCCCGACCGGTACGCCTACGCGGCACGGTTCGCCTTCGCCGACGACGACCGGACGATCAGCCAGCTGTACCGCAAGGATCTGGCGCCGCCGGGGCAGGCGGAGGAGCTGATCGCGGCCGGGCATGTGCGCGGCCGTGGCTGGATCCAGACCGTCGGCCTGCCCACGCCCACGCTGTACCAGCACATCCGCGGCGATCTGGGCAGGGCCGCTCTGCCGCCGGGGGTGAGGGCCGTCACCGAGCGCAGGCCCCTCGCGGGCGTCTGGTACGAGTAGGCACGGCCCGCGGAAAAGCAACGACGCCTGCCCAGGCGTCCGGTCGGGGACAGGGGCAGGCGTCGTCTGGTGTTCCGTACGCCGTTGTACGGGACGTCTCTCGGGGTGCCGTCAGACCGCCAGGGCGCGGTCGGTCGGGCGGATCGGGGCCGGCAGGTCACTGGCACCGGTCAGGAACCGGTCGACACCGCGGGCGGCCGAGCGGCCCTCCGCGATCGCCCACACGATGAGGGACTGGCCGCGGCCGGCGTCACCGGCGACGAACACACCCGGCACGTTGGTCTGGAAGTCGGCGTCGCGGGCGATGTTACCGCGTTCGTCGAGGTCCAGGCCGAACTGCTCCACCAGGCCGTTCTCCCGGTCGGTGCCGGTGAAGCCCATGGCGAGGGTGACCAGCTGGGCGGGGATCTTGCGCTCGGTGCCCGGCTTGGAGGTCAGCTTGCCGTCCACGAACTCCACCTCGGCGAGGTGCAGCCACTGCACGTTGCCGTCCTCGTCGCCCTCGAAGTGGGTGGTGGAGGCGGAGTAGATGCGCTCGCCGCCCTCCTCGTGGGCCGAGGTGACCTTGTACAGGATCGGGAAGGTCGGCCAGGGCTGGTTGGTCGGGTGCCGCTCGTCGTTCGGGCGGGGCATGATCTCCAGCTGGGTGACGGAGGCCGCGCCCTGCCGGTGGGCGGTGCCCACGCAGTCCGCGCCGGTGTCACCGCCGCCGATGACGACGACGTGCTTGCCCTCGGCCGAGATCGGCGCGGTGACGTAGTCGCCCTCCTGGACCTTGTTCGCCAGGGGCAGGTACTCCATGGCCTGGTAGATGCCCTTGAGCTCGCGGCCCGGCACCGGCAGGTCACGGGCGGTCGTGGCGCCGGCGGCGATCACGATCGCGTCGTACCGCTTCTTCAGGTCGCGGCCGTTGATGTCGCGGCCGATCTCGACGCCGGTACGGAAGCGGGTGCCCTCCGCGCGCATCTGCTCGATACGGCGGTTGATGTGCCGCTTCTCCATCTTGAACTCGGGGATGCCGTACCGGAGGAGGCCTCCGATGCGGTCCGCGCGCTCGTAGACGGCGACCGTGTGGCCGGCCCGGGTCAGCTGCTGGGCGGCGGCCAGACCCGACGGGCCCGAGCCGATGACCGCGACCGTCTTGCCGGACAGGCGCTCGGGGATCTGCGGGGCGACGGTGCCCGCGTCCCACGCCTTGTCGATGATCGAGACCTCGACGTTCTTGATGGTGACCGGCGGCTGGTTGATGCCGAGCACACACGCCGACTCACAGGGGGCCGGGCAGAGGCGACCGGTGAACTCCGGGAAGTTGTTGGTCGCGTGCAGGCGCTCGGAGGCGGCCGTCCAGTCCTCGCGGTAGGCGTAGTCGTTCCACTCCGGGATCAGGTTCCCCAGCGGGCAGCCGTTGTGGCAGAACGGGATGCCGCAGTCCATGCACCGGCTGGCCTGCTTGCTGATGATCGGCAGCAGGGAGCCGGGAACGTAGACCTCGTTCCAGTCCTTGACGCGCTCACCGACGGGACGGGTCTCGGCGACCTCGCGGCCGTGGTTCAGGAAGCCCTTCGGGTCAGCCATTGATCGCCGCCTCCATCATCTTCTCGGTGATCTCGGTCTCGGAGAGACCGGCTCGCTCGGCGGCGTCCTTGGCGGCGAGCACTGCCTTGTACGTGCTGGGGATGATCTTGCTGAACCGCTCCACGGCCTGCTCCCAGTCGGCGAGCAGCTTCTCGGCGACCGTCGAGCCGGTCTCCTCGGCGTGGCGGCGCACCACGTCGTGCAGCCACTGCTTGTCCGCCTCGTCCAGCGCCTCGACCGACTGGGCGTTGCCGACGTTGACGTTGTCGCGGTCGAGGTCGATGACGTAGGCGATACCGCCGGACATGCCGGCCGCGAAGTTGCGGCCGGTCGGGCCGAGGACGACCGCGCGACCACCGGTCATGTACTCGCAGCCGTGGTCGCCCACGCCCTCGGACACGACCAGCGCGCCGGAGTTGCGGACGCAGAACCGCTCACCGGTACGGCCGCGCAGGAACAGCTCGCCGCCGGTGGCGCCGTAGCCGATGGTGTTGCCCGCGATGGTCGAGTACTCGGCGAGGTGGTCGGCGGCCCGGTCCGGGCGGACGACGACACGGCCGCCGGACAGGCCCTTGCCGACGTAGTCGTTGGCGTCGCCCTCCAGGCGCAGCGTGACGCCGCGCGGCAGGAACGCGCCGAAGGACTGGCCGGCCGAGCCGATGAAGGTGATGTCGATGGTGTCGTCGGGCAGACCCGCGCCGCCGAACTTCTTCGTCACCTCGTGGCCGAGCATGGTGCCGACCGTGCGGTTGATGTTGCGGATGGCGACCTGGGCGCGCACCGGCTGGGCCTCGGTCGCGTCGTTCGCGGCCAGGGCGTCGGCGGCGAGCTTGATCAGCTCGTTGTCCAGCGCCTTCTCCAGGCCGTGGTCCTGCTCGATCAGCTGGTGGCGGACGGCGCCCTCGGGCAGGTCCGGCACGTGGAACAGCGGCTCCAGGTCCAGGCCCTGCGCCTTCCAGTGGTCGACGGCGCGCTCGACATCCAGCACCTCGGCGTGGCCGACGGCCTCCTCGATGGAGCGGAAGCCCAGCTCGGCCAGCAGCTCGCGGACCTCCTCGGCGATGAACCGGAAGAAGTTCACCACGTACTCGGCCTTGCCGGAGAAGCGGTCGCGCAGGGTCGGGTTCTGGGTGGCGATGCCGACCGGGCAGGTGTCCAGGTGGCAGACGCGCATCATGACGCAGCCGGAGACGACGAGCGGCGCGGTCGCGAAACCGAACTCCTCGGCGCCGAGCAGCGCGGCGATGACCACGTCTCGGCCGGTCTTCAGCTGGCCGTCGGTCTGCACGACGATCCGGTCGCGCAGGCCGTTGAGCAGCAGGGTCTGCTGGGTCTCGGCGAGGCCGAGCTCCCAGGGACCACCGGCGTGCTTCAGCGAGGTGAGCGGGGAGGCACCCGTACCGCCGTCGTGACCGGAGATCAGGACGACGTCCGCGTGCGCCTTGGACACACCGGCCGCGACCGTGCCGACGCCGACCTCCGACACCAGCTTCACGTGGATGCGCGCCGCCGGGTTGGCGTTCTTGAGGTCGTGGATCAGCTGGGCAAGGTCCTCGATGGAGTAGATGTCGTGGTGCGGCGGCGGCGAGATCAGGCCGACACCCGGCGTCGAGTGACGCGTCTTTGCGACCCAGGGGTAGACCTTGTGGCCGGGCAGCTGGCCGCCCTCGCCGGGCTTGGCGCCCTGGGCCATCTTGATCTGGATGTCGTCCGCGTTGACCAGGTACTCGGAGGTCACGCCGAAGCGGCCGGAGGCGACCTGCTTGATGGCGCTGCGCCGCGCGGGGTCGTACAGACGCTCCGGGTCCTCGCCGCCCTCACCGGTGTTGGACTTGCCGCCCAGCTGGTTCATGGCGATGGCGAGGGTCTCGTGCGCCTCCTTGGAGATGGAGCCGTACGACATGGCGCCCGTGGAGAACCGCTTGACGATCTCACTCGCCGGCTCGACCTCGTCGATCGGGATCGGGGCGCGGCCGGACTCGAAGCCGAACAGGCCGCGCAGCGTCATCAGGCGCTCGGACTGCTCGTTCACGCGGGACGTGTACTTCTTGAAGATGTCGTAGCGGCCCGTGCGCGTGGAGTGCTGCAGGCGGAAGACCGTGTCCGGGTCGAACAGGTGCGGCTCGCCCTCGCGGCGCCACTGGTACTCGCCGCCGATCTCCAGCGCGCGGTGCGCCGGGGCGATGCCGGAGGCCGGGTAGGCCTTGGCGTGGCGGGCGGCGACCTCCTGGGCGATGACGTCGATGCCGACGCCGCCGATCTTGGTGGCGGTGCCGTTGAAGTACTTCTCGACGAAGGCCTCGTCCAGGCCGACGGCCTCGAAGACCTGGGCGCCGCGGTAGGAGGCGACGGTGGAGATGCCCATCTTCGACATGACCTTCAGAACGCCCTTGCCCAGGGCGTAGATCAGGTTCTTGATGGCCTTCTCCGGCTCCAGGCCGCTCAGGAAGGTGCCGGCGCGCAGCAGGTCCTCGACCGACTCCATCGCCAGGTACGGGTTGACGGCGGCGGCGCCGTAGCCGATCAGGAGGGCGACGTGGTGGACCTCGCGGACGTCACCGGCCTCGACCAGCAGGCCCACGTGGGTGCGCTGCTTGGTACGGATGAGGTGGTGGTGGACGGCCGCGGTGAGCAGCAGCGACGGGATCGGCGCGTGCTCGGCGTCCGAGTGGCGGTCCGACAGGACGATCAGACGGGCGCCGTTCTCGATCGCCGCGTCGGCCTCGGCGCAGATCTCCGCGATGCGCGCGGCGAGCGCGTCACCGCCGCCGGAGACCCGGTACAGACCGGAGAGGGTCGCGGCCTTGAAGCCGGGCATGTCGCCGTCGGCGTTGATGTGGATGAGCTTGGCCAGCTCGTCGTTGTCGATCACCGGGAAGGGCAGGGTGACCGAGCGGCAGGAGGCGGCCGTCGGGTCGAGCAGGTTGCCCTCCGGGCCCAGCGACGAGCGCAGGGAGGTGACCAGCTCCTCGCGGATCGCGTCCAGCGGCGGGTTGGTGACCTGCGCGAACAGCTGGGTGAAGTAGTCGAAGAGCAGCCGCGGGCGCTCGGAGAGAGCGGCGATCGGGCTGTCCGTACCCATCGAGCCGATCGGCTCGGCGCCGGCGCGGGCCATCGGCGCGAGGATGACGCGCAGCTCCTCCTCGGTGTACCCGAAGGTCTGCTGGCGGCGGGTGACCGAGGCGTGGGTGTGGACGATGTGCTCGCGCTCGGGCAGGTCGCCCAGCTCGATCTCGCCGGCCTCCAGCCACTCGGCGTACGGCTTCTCGGCGGCGAGGGTCGCCTTGATCTCGTCGTCCTCGATGATGCGGTGCTCGGCGGTGTCGACGAGGAACATCTTGCCGGGCTGCAGCCGGCCCTTGCGGACGACCTTGGCCGGGTCGATGTCGAGGACGCCGACCTCGGAGCCGAGGACGACGAGGCCGTCGTCGGTGACCCAGTAGCGGCCGGGGCGCAGGCCGTTGCGGTCGAGCACGGCGCCGACCTGGGTGCCGTCGGTGAAGCAGACGCAGGCGGGCCCGTCCCAGGGCTCCATCATCGTGGAGTGGAAGCCGTAGAAGGCGCGCCGGGCCGCGTCCATGGAGTCGTGGTTCTCCCACGCCTCCGGGATCATCATCAGCACGGAGTGCGGCAGCGAACGGCCGCCCAGGTGCAGCAGTTCGAGCACCTCGTCGAAGGAGGCGGAGTCGGAGGCGTCCGGCGTGCAGACCGGGAAGATCCGCTCCAGCTTCTCCTGGGGGCCGAACAGGTCCGACACCAGCTGCGACTCGCGGGCGCGCATCCAGTTGCGGTTGCCCTGGACGGTGTTGATCTCACCGTTGTGCGCGACGAAGCGGTACGGGTGCGCGAGCGGCCACGACGGGAAGGTGTTCGTGGAGAACCGGGAGTGCACCAGCGCGACGGCCGACGCGAAGCGGCGGTCGGACAGGTCCGGGAAGAAGGGCTCCAGCTGGCCGGTGGTCAGCATGCCCTTGTACACGATCGTGCGCGCGGAGAGCGACGGGAAGTAGACACCGGCCTCGCGCTCGGCGCGCTTGCGCAGCACGAACGCCTTGCGGTCCAGCGCGATGCCCTCGCTGGCGCCGTCGGCGACGAAGATCTGCCGGAACACCGGCATGGTGGAGCGGGCGGTGGCACCCAGCAGCTCCGGGGCGACCGGAACGTCACGCCAGCCGAGGACGGTGAGACCCTCCTCGTCGGCGATCGTCCCGATCCGCGAGACGGCGTCCTCGGTGCCATCGGTCGGCAGGAAGGCGATACCGACGGCGTACGAGCCGGCGGCGGGCAGTTCGAATCCGGCCACCTCGCGGAAGAAGGCGTCGGGCACCTGGGAGAGGAGACCCGCGCCGTCGCCCGAGTCGGGCTCGGAGCCGGTGGCACCGCGGTGCTCCAGGTTGCGCAGGACGGTGAGTGCCTGCTCGACCAGGGTGTGGGACGCCTCGCCGGTGAGGGTGGCGACGAAACCGACGCCACAGGCGTCGTGTTCGTTGCGGGGGTCGTACATACCCTGCGCAGCAGGGCGAGCATCCATGAACGACCAGTTCTGGCCATTCGCGGAATGCTGGGACGGCTGGCGCGGCGTACGCATCGGCTCTCCCGTCGTCGTCATGAGGCATGTGGCAAGTGCCGAGGGACGACGTTGGCCCTCTGCGTGATCTCAAAATTTCGTGCAGGTTACATGATGGGGCGGTTCCCGGGAAGCGGATAGGCCGTCCCAACATGCGGACGCCACGGGGTCCGTGGCGAAGGCGCCGCGCGGCGGCGGGATGCCGCGCGTGGCGGAGGACCGCGCCGGGCGGCCCGGATGCCGCGGTGGCGGCGAACGTGTGAGGGGGACCGTACGGACGCGATCGGTCGGATCGGCGGCCGGCGGCCCGATGGGGGGCGGAGGGAGCGGCTTCACTCACCCCGCAGGGGTGCGGCAGGCGTCATTGCCCACGGCGCTTACGGCTCATGCCCGGTGGTCACGCGGTCGAAACCAGCGAGTAACGGGCGATCGCTCGGCTACTTATGCGGCCCAACGCATAAGTACCGGCGCCACTATCCTACGGCCGTTCCGAACAGGGTACCCAGGGCGTACGTCACACCGGCCGCCGCGCCGCCCAGCGCGAGCTGCCTGAGACCGCTGTACCACCAGCTCCGCGCGGTCACCTTGGCCACCACGGCACCGCAGCCGAAGAGTCCGGCGAGGGCGAGCAGCACGGCGGGCCACAGCACGGTCGCACCGAGCAGATAGGGCAGGACGGGGAGCAGGGCGCCGAGGGCGAAGGACCCGAAGGAGGAGACGGCGGCGACCAGCGGCGAGGGCAGGTCACCGGGGTCGATGCCCAGCTCCTCGCGGGCGTGGATCTCCAGAGCCTGCTCGGGATCCCTGGACAGCTGGCGCGAGACCTCCCGGGCGAGGCCCGGCTCCACACCCCGTGCGACGTACAGCGCCGCGAGCTCGTCCTCCTCGTCCTGAGGGTGCTTGCGCAGCTCACGGCGCTCGACATCGAGTTCGGCCTCGACCAGCTCCCGCTGGGAGGCGACCGAGGTGTACTCGCCGGCCGCCATGGAGAAGGCACCCGCCGCGAGCCCCGCGAGGCCGGTGATGACAATGGTCTGGTGGCTCACGGATCCGCCGGCCACACCGGTCATCAGGGCGAGGTTGGAGACGAGTCCGTCCATGGCGCCGAAGACGGCGGGGCGCAGCCAGCCGCCGTTGACGTCGCGGTGCGTGTGGTTGTCGCGGTGCGCTTCGTGCAGCGCGGCCTGGGTTTCGATGACGGCCATGCGGGCCCCTTGAATAGCTTAGCCAAAGCTAACTTTGGACGAGTTCTACTTTTCGACAACACGGAACCTACGCCCCTTCTTCCGCTGCCGCCAGCAAGGAAAGGCTCGGCTAACCTGCACCTTTACCTGTTTATGCTCATCCGTGCATGATCTAGCTCAGTTGCCAAGTGGGTGACTTCGAGTCGGCGAGGCTCGCGGGGGCGTGCCCCGTGGCACACATCCGCAAAGCGCGTTCCCGGCCCCGAAGGAGTCCGCCCATGGCATCGTTCGCCTGCACTCCCCCGGCTCCGGCGCCCGACGACGCCGTCGGGGTCCGCGCGAGGGCCCGCGGCGCGCTGCTCGGCCTGGCCGTCGGGGACGCGCTGGGAGCGCCCGCGGAGAACCTCAAGCCATCCGAGATCCGCGCCCGCTGGGGTCGCATCACGGGCTATGTGGCCGAGATTCCGTCCGGCACGGACGACACGGAGTACGCGATCTTCTCGGGCCTGTTGCTCGCCCGGCACGGCTCGGCACTCACCCCGGCCCATGTGGAGGCGGCCTGGCACGAGTGGATCGCCGACCGGGCCGAGGGCCCCTTCCGGGGCGCGGGCTTCAGCGAACGCGGCACGCTGGAGAACCTGCGCCGAGGCCTCGCCGCACCGATCTCGGCCCAGCACCGGCACGCCTGGAGCGACGGACTGGCCATGCGGGCGGCCCCCTTCGGCGTCTTCGCCGCCGGCCGCCCCGCCGAAGCGGCCCGGCTGGTGGCGATCGACGGTTCGGTGAGTCACGAGGGCGAGGGGATCTACGGCGGCCAGGCGGTCGCGGCGGGGGTGGCGGCGGCGATGACGGGCGCCCCGGTTCCGGTGGTGATCGCCTCCGCCCTGGCGGTGATCCCCGAGGACTCCTGGACGGCGCGCTCCCTGCGCCGGGCGGTGGCCGTCGCCCACCGCGGCGAACGCGCGGTCCGCTCCGCGGTCGTCATCGGCGGCTATCCCTGGACCGACCTGGCCCCCGAGGCGGTCGCCCTCGCCTTCGGCGCGTACGCGGCGGCCGACGGCGACTTCAGGGAGGCGGTCCTCACGGCCGTCAACATGGGCCGCGACGCGGATACGACGGCAGCGCTGTCCGGCGCCCTGTCCGGCGCGACCCACGGCATCTCGGCGATCCCGCCCGCCTGGGCCGAGGCCATCGGGCCGGTCAGCGGCCGCTGCCTGCCGTCGATGGCCGGCCATCACGTACTGGACGTGGCGGAGCTGCTGATGCCCGGGGAGGGCGGGAAGTGGGGGGTGGTGGTGCCGGAGGTGCCGGCGGAAGGGTTGCGGGCGGAGGTGCCGGTGAAGGCATCGGTTCCGGCGGAAGCACGGGGGGCGGTGAGGGAGGCAGCCCCACCCCTCCCGTCCACCGTCCAGGCGACCGGGGCCAGGGGGCGCAGCCCCCTGGCCCGGGCGGGGAACACCGGGCACCCGGGCGGCGAGGGTCAGTCATGACAGCGCGCCGTATCGAGGGACTCCTGCTCGGCCTGGCCGCAGGCGACGCCGCCGGTTGGCCCGCCGCCCGGCACCGCGCCGCCCGCATGCCCGAGTGGACCCGCCGCCTCACCCGCGAGCTGGACACCTTCGCCGAGCAGAACGCCACCACCACCCTCCCGGTGCCGATCGCCCTCAACCAGCCCCCCGAACCCCTCTGCCTCGGCCCCTCCGACGACGCCGAGTGGGCGGCCTTCGCCGCGGAGGCGATCCTCCGGGCCGGCGCCGACGACGTCCTCGGCGACCTCAGCCGGGAGCGCCGTACCCGCGCCGCCATCGACCTCACCTGGACCGCCGTGGCCGCGGAAGTCGCCGCCGCGGCGGACCGCGCACCCGAGGTCGAGTCCGCCGTCCTCCCCCTGCGCGCCCGCATCTCCGTCCGCGCCGGCCTCGGCAACCTCGCCGCCGGCCTGCGCCCGCCCGCCACCGGCCACGACAACCCGCACTACTTCGACGACGCCGCCTGCGTCCGCGCCTGCGTCCTCGCCGTCGCCCACCCCGGCGACCCCGAACGCGCCGCCGCCCTCGCCGAGTTCGACGCCCGCTACACCCAGGACGGCGACGGCGTGCACGGCGCCCGCGCCATGGCCGCCGCCCTCGCGCTCGCCCTCGCGGACGCCGAGACGGGCACCTGTGTGACCGCCGCGCTCACCGAGCTCCCGCCCGACACCGAGATCGGCCGCAACGCCCGCCACGCGCTCGCCCTCGTCGAGGACGGCGAGTCCGCCTTCGCCCTCGTCCCGCTCCTGGAGCACCAGATCGTCGACCACGTCTACAGCTACGGCATCGCCGCCGCCGAGACCGTCCCGGTCGCCCTCGCCCTGGCCACCGCCGCCCGCGGCCGTATCACCGAGGCCGTGCCCGCCGCCGCCTGTCTGTCCCGGGTCGCCGACTCCGCCCCCGCCCTCGCGGGCGCCCTCACTGGAGCCCTCGGCGGCGGCGCGGCCATCCCGCGGACCTGGCGGGACGCCTGCCGCACCCTGTCCGGCTGCGCCCTGCCCCGCCTCACAGGCACCGACCTCGTGGAACTCGCCGGACTCCTGGAAGCCGCACAACCGGTCCACCCAGGAGGATGATTCGGGGCATGACGCCCAAGGAGCCCAAAGGACTCAAAGAAGAAGAAAGCAGCAGTCCATCCCTGCTCGGTCTCGACGACCGGATCACCGGCGCCCTCGTCGGAGCCGCCGTCGGTGACGCCCTCGGCGGCCCGGTCGAGGGGTACTCCCCCGACCAGATCGCCGAGCGTCACGGCGGCCGCGTCCACGGCGTCGTCGGCCCCTGGCACGGCGACGACTGGCGCACCGCCCGCCCCATCGCCCCCTACCACAAGGGCGACGGCCACGTCACCGACGACACCCTGATGACGCATGCGCTGATCCGGGTGTACGCCCGCGTCCGCGACCACCTTGACGCGTACGCGATCGCCGACCACCTGGTCCCGGACCTGATGACGAACCCGCGCTGGATCCCGGAACTGGAGGCCGAGGCCCTGCCCCTGCACCGCCTCTTCCTCGCCGAGAAGTGGCTCGTGGCCCGGCTCGCCTACGGTCACGCCGATCCCCGGGAAGCGGGCGTCGGCAACATCGTCAACTGCGGCGCGGCGATGTACATGGCCCCCGTCGGCCTGGTCAACGCGGCCAACCCGGCCGCCGCCTACGCCGAGGCCCTGGACATCGCGGGTGCGCACCAGTCGTCGTACGGCCGTGAGGCGGCCGGTGTCCTCGCCGCGGCCGTCGCCGCCGCCGCGACCCCGGGCGCGACATCGGACTCGGTCGTCACCGCCTGCCTGACCCTGGCGAAGGACGGCACGCGCGAGGCGATCGAGAAGGTCTGCGAAGTGGCCCGTGATCACAGCGACTTCGAGTCGGCGCTACGGCCGCTGCGCGCGGCGGTGGCCCCGTACGACACCGTCGGCCCGGACTACCGCGCGCCCTCGCTCGCCGCCCGCCGTCCCTCCCGGCTGCACGCCATCGAGGAACTGCCCATCGCCCTCGGCATGCTGCTGGTCTCCGGCGGCGACTACCGGCACGCCGTGCTCGGCGCCGTCAACTACGGCCGCGACTGCGACTCGATCGCCACGATGGCCGGCGCCTTCGCGGGCGCACTGGGCTCGCCCGTCCCGGAGGACTGGGCGAAGACGGTGGCGGAGGCCAGCCGGCTGGACCTGTGGGAGCCGGCCCGCACGCTCACCGAGGTGACGCGGGAGGTCTTCGAGCGGGACGTACGCCGGCGCCGCGTCCACGAGCGGGCGTTCACGGCCCTCGGAGGCACCGCATGCTCCGACTGACCTGGGTCCAGCCGGAGGACCTGCTCGGCCACGAGCTCCGCCAGGCCCGCCTGGACGGGCGGGAGCCGTCGGCGATCGAGGCGCGGTGGCGGGCGGCGGGCGGCCCGGACGCCCCGCCCCGGGCGGGCGCCTCCGCCCACGGCGTCTCCCGGTATCTGCGCCTGCTGGCGGAAGACCTCCTGGACGAACTCGCCGACCTCCCCAGCGGTTTGTCCCACGACGAGCCGACAGACCTCGCTCGCATCGAGTCCCTGTGCACGGACTGGCCGGCGTCTCCGAGCAGGACGCAACGGCCGTCACGCGACTGCGGGCCGGATGTGGCTGGTCGCGCAGGTCCCCGCGCCCCTTACGGGACGCCCTCGCCGCCGCGGCCTGAGGGTGCCCTCTCCGGGGGAGCCACCCCGCCGGCGCGGGCAAGCGACCCCACCCCCACGCCGGCCCCCTCCCCGGCCGCCCTCGAAGCCGCCTGGCTCGGGCGGGCCATCGGCTGTCTCCTCGGCAAGCCGGTCGAAAAGCTCCCCCTCGACGGCATCCGCGCCCTCGCCCAGGCAACCGGCAACTGGCCCCTGACCACGTACTTCACGGCCCGCGGCGTCCCCGACGACCTCCTCGCCCAGTACCCCTGGAACCGCCGCTCCGCCCCCACCTCCCTCGCCGAGAACATCGACGGCATGCCGGAGGACGACGACCTCGACTACCCCCTCCTGAACCTCCTGCTCCTCCGCCGTCACGGCAAGACCTTCACCACCGCCGACGTGGCCCGGCTCTGGCTGGACGAGCTCCCGCCCGGTCGCACCTTCACCGCCGAACGCGTCGCCTACCGCAACCTCCTCACCGGCATCGAGCCCCCGCACACCGCCCGCCACCGCAACCCCTTCCGCGAGTGGATCGGCGCCCTGATCCGTGCCGATGTGCACGGCTGGACCAACCCGGGCGACCCGGCCGCCGCAGCCGAGCAGGCGCACCGCGACGCGGTCCTCACGCACACCGCCAACGGCGTCTACGCGGCGATGTTCACGGCCGCCGTCATCGCCACCGCCGCCACCGGAAGCCATGACGTCCACGCCTGTCTGCGCACCGGCCGCAGGGTGATCCCACCCCGCTCCCGGCTCGCGCGGGCGATCGACCACGCCGTCCGACTGGCCGAGTCCCACGAGGACTTCGCCGACGTGGTGGACGAGCTCCACGCCCGCTACTCCCCCACCCACCACTGGGTGCACGCCATCCCCAACACCGCCCTGCTCACCGCCGCCCTCACCCACGCGGACGGCGACTTCACCGGCACCATCTGCCGTGCGGTGTCGGGCGGCCTGGACACCGACTCGAACGGGGCGATGGCCGGCAGCGTCGCGGGACTGCTCGCGGGCGACCCCGCCGCGCTCCCCGACCACTGGCGGGCCCCGCTGAAGAACCGGCTCGCCACCACCGTCGCCGACTTCGACGGCACCGGCTTCGACACCCTCGCCCACCTCACCCACCTGGAGGCGACCCGACCATGACCCACATCGTCGTCCTCGGCAGCACGAACATGGACCTCGTCACCTATGTCGCGAAGGCCCCGCAGCGCGGCGAGACCGTGACGGGACGGGAGTTCCGTACGATCCCCGGCGGCAAGGGATCCAACCAGGCGATCGCCGCGGCCCGCGCCGGCGCCACCGTCTCGATGATCGGCGCGGTCGGCAACGACGCCTTCGGCCTGCGGCTGCGCGACACGCTCGAACACTCCGGCGTGGACACCGACTTCCTGCGGACGGTCGAGGGCCCGTCCGGCACCGCGCACATCGTGGTGGACGACGAGGGCGCCAACTCCATCGTCGTCATCCCCGGCGCGAACGGCACCGTCGACCACCTCTCCCCCGGCGACGAGGGACTGATCGCCTCCGCCGACGCCGTGCTGCTGCAGCTGGAGATCCCGCTGCGCGCGGTCGTCCTGGGCGCTCAGGCGGCGCGCCGGCACGGGGTCCGTACGGTGCTCACCCCGTCGCCCGCCCAGCCGCTGCCGCCCGAACTCCTCGACGCGACCGACCTGTTGGTGCCCAACGAGTACGAGGCGATCACCCTCACCGGCCGCACCGATCCACGCGAGGCCGCCGCCGACCTGCTGCACCTGGTGCCGGAGGTCGTCGTCACCCTGGGCGCCACGGGCAGCCTCTACCTGACCCGGGGCACCGACCCGCTGGTGATCCCGGCACCACAGGTGACCGCCGTCGACTCCACCGGCGCCGGTGACACCTTCGTCGGCGCGCTCGCGGTGGCCCTCGCCGAGGAGAAACCGGTACGGGAGGCCCTGTCCTGGGCGGCGGCCGCCGCGGCGATCTCCGTCCAGCGGGCCGGGGCGTCGGTGTCGATGCCGTACCGCCCGGAGATCGACGCCCAGTTCACCGCATGAGGTTCGACGCAGAGGTAGGACGCATGAGTACGACGACTCCACCGCCTCTCACCGGTCTGCGGGTGCTGGACCTCGCGACCCTCTTCGCCGGCCCGCTGGCCGCCACGCTGCTCGGTGACTTCGGCGCCGAGGTGATCAAGGTCGAGCATCCGCTCCGGCCCGACCCCTCCCGTGGACACGGCCCGGCCAAGGACGGCGTCGGCCTGTGGTGGAAGGTGCTCGGCCGCAACAAGCGGACCATCACCCTGGACCTGTCCACGCCCGGCGGCCGTGCCACCCTGCTCCGGCTCGCCGCCACCGCCGACGTCGTGATCGAGAACTTCCGCCCGGGCACCCTGGAGAAGTGGGATCTGGGCTGGGCGGAACTGGCGGCCGCCAACCCCCGGCTGGTCCTCGCCCGGGTGACGGCCTTCGGTCAGTTCGGCCCGTACGCCCACCGCGCCGGCTTCGGCACGCTCGCCGAGGCGATGAGCGGCTTCGCCGCGATCACCGGCGAACCGGACGCGCCGCCCACGCTCCCGCCCTTCGGGCTCGCGGACTCGGTCGCGGGCCTGGCGACCGCCTACGCCGTGCTCACCGCGCTGGCCGCACGGGAGCGCACCGGCGCCGGGCAGGTGGTCGACATGGCGATCATCGAGCCGATCCTGTCGGTCCTCGGCCCCCACCCCACCTGGTACGACCAGCTCGGCCACGTCCAGGAACGCACCGGAAACCGGTCCGCGAACAACGCCCCGCGCAACACCTACCGCACCGCGGACGGCCACTGGGTCGCCGTCTCCACCTCCGCGCAGTCGGTCGCGGAGCGGGTGATGCGCCTGGTGGGCCGCGCGGAGCTGATCGAGGAACCGTGGTTCGCCACCGGCGCGGACCGCGCCGCCCACGCCGACGTGCTGGACGAGGCGGTCGGCTCCTGGATCGCCGCCCGCACCCGCGCCGAGGTCCTCGCGGCCTTCGAGAAGGCGGAGGCGGCCGTGGCCCCGATCCAGGACGTGCGGGACGTCCTGGCCGACCCCCAGTACCGGGCGCTGCACACGGTCACCACCGTCGACGACCCCGAGCTGGGCCCGCTGCGCATGCAGAACGTCCTCTTCCGGCTCTCCGCGACGCCCGGCGCGATCCGCTGGGCCGGCCGCCCGCACGGCGCCGACACCGAGGCCGTGCTCACCGAGCTGGGCCTCACCCCCGCCGAACTGCGCACCCTGCGCGAGGAGGGCGCCCTGTGACCCCGCACCCGCTCACCTGGCTCTACGTCCCCGGCGACCGCCCGCCCGTGGTGGCCAAGGCGCTGGCCACGGGCGCCGACGTGGTGGTGATCGACCTGGAGGACGCCGTCGCGCCGGACCGCAAGGAGTACGCCCGCGCGGCCACGGCCGAGCTCCTCACCGGCCCCCCGCCGGTCCCGGTCCACGTCCGCGTCAACGCCCTGGACAGCCCCTGGTCCGCCGGCGACCTGGCCGCCGTGGCCGCGCTTCCCGGCCTGGCGGGGCTACGGCTGCCGAAGGTGACCGCCCCGGCCGAGATCAGGCAGGTCGCCACGGCCACCCCCGTGCCGCTGTACGCGCTGCTGGAGTCGGCCCTCGGCATCGAGCACGCCTACGCCATCGCCACCGCCCACCCGGCCCTGAGGGGCATCGCCGTCGGCGAGGCGGATCTGCGGGCCGACCTGGGGGTACGGGCCGACGCGGGCCTCGACTGGGCGCGCTCCCGGGTGGTCGTCGCCGCCCGCGCGGCCAGCCTCGCCCCACCGCCGCAGTCGGTCCACCCCGACATCCGGGATCTGGACGGCCTCGCCGCCTCCTGCGCCCACGGCCGTTCCCTCGGCTTCCTGGGCCGCGCCGCCATCCATCCCCGGCAGCTCCCGGTGATCGAACGGGCGTACCTTCCGACCCCGGCAGAGATCGAACACGCCGAGACGATCATCAAGGCAGCCGCGACGAAAGAGGGCGCCCAGGCCCTCCCCGACGGCCGCTTCATCGACGCGGCGGTGGTGACGATGGCCCAGCGAACCTTGTCATTGGCGCGCCGGCGATGACATCCACGTCTTACGCCGAGGGCGCCCGGAGAGAACTCCGGACGCCCTCGGTGCCGTAGAAAAACCAGTCGTCAGCTCTTCTTGCTCGCCGACCCGGCCTCGTCCTTCGCCTCCGCCGCCTCCGCCGCGTCCACGGCCTCCGGCTCAGTCTTGTCCTCGACCTCGTCGGCACCTTCCGTACCGTCGGCCGAACCGTCGGGGACACCCGGCTCGACCACGGCTTCCCTGCCAGGCCGCTTCTTCGACGACACCACGATGTACGTCACCGCCAGCAGGAACACGATCAGCGCGGTCCAGTCGTTCAGGCGGAGGCCCAGGATGTGGTGCGCGTCGTCCACGCGCATGTACTCGATCCAGCCACGGCCCACGCAGTAGGCCGCGACGTAGAGGGCGAACGCGCGGCCGTGGCCGAGCGTGAAGCGGCGGTCGGCCCAGATGACCAGGAGAGCCACACCGATGCACCACAGGGACTCGTACAGGAAGGTCGGGTGGTAGTAGCCCGGCACCCGGCCGCCCTCGGAGGAGGTGATGTGCAGCGCCCAGGGAACATGCGTCTCACGGCCGTACAGCTCCTGGTTGAACCAGTTGCCCCAGCGGCCGATGGCCTGCGCGAACGCGATGCCGGGCGCGACGGCGTCGGCGTACGCCGGCATCGGGACGCCCCGGCGCCGCGCGCCGATCCACGCGCCGAGCGCGCCGAGCGCGATCGCGCCCCAGATGCCCAGGCCGCCCTGCCACACCTTGAAGGCGTCCGCCCAGTCACGGCCCGGGCTGAAGTACAGCTCGTAGTCCGTGATCACGTGGTAGAGCCGGCCGCCGACCAGGCCGAACGGCACAGCCCAGACCGCGATGTCGGCGACCGTGCCGGGCCGCCCGCCGCGGGCGATCCAGCGCTTGTTGCCGAGCCAGACGGCGACGAAGACGCCGATGATGATGCAGAAGGCGTAGGCGCGCAGCGGAATGGGGCCGAGGTGCAGCACCCCGCGCGCCGGGCTGGGAATGTAGGCAAGTTCCATGGCAAGTCCGACGCTACCCTGTCGGGCCGTGGTGACGGCAAGCAGCCCGGCTACGGGTGCATAACGGGGGTGTGAGAAATACGGGCGGCGGAAGGGGGATCCTTACCCGCGGTTGGCCGCCTCCACCATCTGCTTGAGCTTGGCCGGCGTCATGCCCTGCTCCTTGTAGATGTTCTTGCCGTCGAGCAGGACCGTGGGCGTGGCATTGAGGCCGCTGGTCTGGAAGGACTTGTGGGACTTGTTGACCCAGCCGTCGTGGGTGCCGTCCTTGACGCACTTCTGGAAGGCGGGGGTGTCCAGGCCGCCGACCTTGCCGGCCAGGTCGATCAGCTTGGCGTCGTCCGCGAAGGCGTCGTCGGTCTCGTTGGGCTGGTTCGCGTACAGCACGTCGTGGTAGTCGCGGAACTTTCCGGCGTCCTGGGCGCAGGCCGCGGCGTTGGCGCCGCGGAGGGAGCCGGTGCCGCCGCGGTTGCCGTCGATCAGCCGGACCAGGTGGTACTCGATTCTGAGTTTGCCGCTGTCGACCAGTTCATGGAGCGTCGGGCGGTAGGCGACCTCGAAGGCCTGGCAGGCCGGGCAGCGGGCGTCCTCCCAGACGGTGAGCGTCGACTTGGCGCCGTCCTTGCCGACCGGGATGGCGAGGCTGTCCTTGCCCTGCGCGCCCGAGGGCACCACGACCGGGCCCGCCTTCTCGCTGCTCTTGTTCTTGCCGGCGTTCGCGGCGAGCACGCCGATCACCGCCGCGAGGCCCAGGACGCAGATGATGCTCGCGCCCACGATCAGCGTGCGCCTTCGCCTGTCCGCGGCCTTCTGCTTCTCACGCTCGACCGCCAGCCGCTCCCGGGCGGTGCGCTTTCCGTCACGGTTCTTCTCGCTCACACCCCCAGAACGAACCGGGCAGGCGCAGCGCGCCTCCCCGGTTCCAGGTCCACTCGTTCGAGTGACCGAATGTTCTGACGGGGGTGTTCTGATAGGGAAAGCGAGCCGCGGTTACGCCTGTTCGCGCACGCCCTTCGCCAGCTCCGCGGCCAGCTCGCGGACCGCCTCCACGCCGGCCGCGTGGTCGGGGGCGTCCAGCATCCGCTTCACGAAGGCCGAGCCGACGATGACGCCGTCGGCGAAGCCGGCGACCTCGGCGGCCTGAGCGCGGTTGGAGACGCCGAGTCCGACGCAGACGGGCAGCTCGGTGCCGGTGGCGCGGGTGCGCTCGACCAGGTTCTGGGCCTGCGCGCCGACGGATTCCCGGGTGCCGGTGACGCCCATCAGCGAGGCCGCGTAGACGAAGCCGCTGCCCGCCGCGGTGATCTGGGCGAGCCGCTCGTCCTTGCTGCTCGGCGCCACGACGAAGACGGTCGCGAGGCCGTGCTTCTCGGCGTGCTCCCGCCACAGCGTCGACTCCTGGACGGGCAGGTCGGGCAGGATGCAGCCCGCTCCGCCCGCCTCGGCCAGCTCGGCGGTGAACCGCTCGACGCCGTAGCGGTCGATGGGGTTCCAGTACGTCATGACGAGCACGGGCTTGCCGGTCGCCGCGTACACCTCGCGGACCGTACGCATCACGTCAGCGATCTTGACCCCGCCGCGCAGCGCGATGTCGTCGGCGGTCTGGATGACCGGGCCGTCGAGGACGGGATCGCTGTGCGGCAGGCCCACCTCCACGACATCCGCCCCGCCGTCGAAGACGGCCTTGATCGCCTCGATGCCGCCGTCCACGGTCGGAAACCCGGCCGGGAGGTAGGCGATGAGCGCGGACCGGCCCTCTGCCTTGGCGGCGGCCAGGGTGCCCGACAGCAGCTGGATCTTCCCGCTCACTTGGCGTCCCCCTCGATCTCGGCGGTGTCGGCTTCGTCGGCGGCCACCTCGGCGTCGGTGTCGTACAGGCCGAAGTAGCGGGCGGCGGTGTCCATGTCCTTGTCGCCGCGGCCGGACAGGTTGACGACGATCAGGCCGTCCTTGCCCAGTTCCTTGCCGACCTCCAGGGCACCGGCGAGGGCGTGGGCGCTCTCGATGGCCGGGATGATGCCCTCGGTGCGGGACAGCAGCCGCAGCGCCTGCATGGCCGCGTCGTCGGTGATCGCGCGGTACTCGCCGCGGCCGGAGTCCTTGAGGTAGGAGTGCTCCGGGCCGATGCCCGGGTAGTCCAGACCGGCCGAGATGGAGTACGGCTCGGTGATCTGGCCCTCGTCGTTCTGCAGGACGTACGAGCGGGAACCGTGCAGGATGCCCGGCTCGCCCGCGGTCAGGGTGGCCGCGTGCTCGCCGGTCTCGATGCCGTGCCCGGCGGGCTCGCACCCGATGAGCCGGACGCCCTCGTCGGGGATGAAGGCGTGGAAGAGGCCGATCGCGTTGGAGCCGCCGCCGACGCAGGCGATCGCGGCGTCGGGCAGGCGCCCCGCGCGCTCCAGGAGCTGGCGGCGGGCCTCCACGCCGATCACGCGGTGGAAGTCGCGGACCATGGCCGGGAAGGGGTGCGGGCCGGCGACCGTACCGAACAGGTAGTGGGTGTGGTCGACGTTCGCCACCCAGTCGCGGAACGCCTCGTTGATGGCGTCCTTGAGCGTACGGCTGCCGGACTTCACCGAGACGACCTCGGCGCCGAGCATGCGCATGCGGGCGACGTTCAGGGCCTGGCGCCTGGTGTCGACCTCGCCCATGTAGATGGTGCAGTCGAGGCCGAACAGGGCGCAGGCGGTCGCGGTCGCGACGCCGTGCTGACCGGCACCGGTCTCCGCGATCACGCGGGTCTTGCCCATCCGCTTGGTGAGCAGGGCCTGGCCGAGAACGTTGTTGATCTTGTGGGAGCCGGTGTGGTTGAGGTCCTCGCGCTTGAGGAACACGCGCGCGCCACCCGCTTCCGCGGCAAAGCGCGGGACCTCGGTGAGGGAGCTGGGGCGGCCGGTGTAGTTGACCATCAGGTCGTCGAGTTCTCGGGCGAACTCGGGGTCGTGCTTGGCCTTGTCGTACTCGACGGCGACCTCGTCCACGGCGGCGACGAGGGCCTCCGGGATGAACTTGCCGCCGAATACGCCGAAGTAGCCTTCGGTGGTGGGGACTTGCCCCTGTGGATCAGGGAAGAAGAAGTTGCTGGGCATGCCGAAACCTCACGGTGAGTGCGTGGAAAAACACTATTCGCCGTGGGGGCGGAGTTCGTCGTACGACCTCAGGCCGTGTGTGGCTGGTCGCGCAGTTCCCCGCGCCCCTTTGGGGCGCGCTGCCATCGACGTCCGTTTACCTGCCCAGGTTCGTCACCGATGACGTATCGCACGCGACGGCCGTGCACACGCCGGGCCGGGGCGCGGCAGCCCCTCGGGCGGCAGCCGCGCGCCAGGCGGGCGTACCGGTCCACGGTCGTCACGGTGAGAGTCATCGGGATCAGCCTACCCGGTGATCAGCTCCGGCCGTGCCGCAGCGCGGGATGTTCGCCCGCGGCGACCAGGTCGGCGACGGCGGTCTTGGGGTCGCGCCCGGTGACCAGGGACTCGCCGACCAGGACCGCGTCGGCGCCGGCGTTGGCATAGGCGATCAGGTCGTGCGGGCCACGGACACCGGATTCGGCGACCTTGACGAGGTGGTCCGGGATCTCCGGCGCGACCCGCTCGAACGTGCCGCGGTCGACCTCCAGCGTCTTCAGGTTGCGCGCGTTGACACCGATGACCTTGGCACCCGCGTCCACGGCCCGCTCGACCTCGTCCTCGTCGTGCACCTCGACGAGCGGGGTGAGTCCGATCGACACCGCGCGCTCGATCAGCGACTCCAGGGCCGGCTGGTCCAGGGCGGCCACGATCAGCAGCGCGAGGTCGGCGCCGTACGCCCGGGCCTCCCACAGCTGGTAGGACGTGACGATGAAGTCCTTGCGGAGCACCGGGATGTCCACGCGCGCACGGACGGCCTCCAGGTCGGCCAGCGAGCCGCCGAAGCGGCGCTGTTCGGTGAGGACGGAGATGACGGCCGCACCGCCCGCCTCGTAGTCCGCGGCGAGTCCGGCCGGGTCGGCGATCGCCGCCAGCGCGCCCTTGGAGGGGCTGGAGCGCTTGACCTCGCAGATCACCTTGACGCCGTCGCCCTTGAGAGCGGCCACCCCGTCCTTGGCGGCGGGAGCCTTGGCCGCGCGCTCCTTGAGCTCGTCGAGGCTGACGCGTGCCTGCCGCTCCGCGAGGTCGGCACGGACTCCGTCGATGATCTCGTCGAGCACACTCACGCGAGCGGCCCCCTTTCCTGACGGTGGTTCCTTCAGGTTTTGAAAACCCGTGGTCACTGCGATGGTATCCGCAGGAGCGCGGAGCCCTCGCATCCGGCGGACACCGGTCCCACTACCTGGACGTTCACGATGTGATCAAGGGTGCAGCCAGCCACCCGACGGCAGGTTCCGGACAGCCGTGAACACCAGCAGCAACGCGCCGATCGCCCACAGGTGCGCCGGCCGCGGGTCCAGCCGCATCGGCCGGCCGCGTACGGAGTGGACCACCCATACGGTCCACAGCACCGCGAAGCCCAGGTAGGCGGCCACGCCCAGCGCGTTGTCGCGCAGCGCGGCGAGCAGGTCGCCGTGGACGAAGGCGTGCGCGCTGCGCAGACCGCCGCAGCCGGGGCAGTACAGGCCGGTGAGCCGGTAGAACGGGCAGACGGGGTAGTGACCGGGTTCGTTCGGGTCGACCGCGCCCACGTACGCGAAGGCCCCGGCGACGGCCGCGAGGAGCCCCGCCGGGACGGTGAGGCGCCGCCATGGCGGGCTGACCGGGGCGTGACGGGTCACGAGCGGGAACGGACGGCTCTCGGCGTTCACGTCAGCATTGTCTCCGGCGCGTGGGCATCGCGCGCGCCGGTCCGCCCGTCGTGGACGTCGTAGACCAGGAGGGGCGGCCCCGCACCTTCCGCAGGTGCCGGGCCGCCCTCGGGAAAACCGCTGGCTCAGCTCTCGACGCCGGCCGGCTCACGGGTCGTGAGGGGGGCGCCGCTCATCTTGAGAGGGGCCTGCTTCGCGCCGAGGCCCATGGCGCGCATGATGCCGCCGACCACCGCGCCGCCGAGGATGAGCACCATGCCGGCCCAGAAGCCGACCGGCTGGGCCATCACCATGAAGGCGCCCGCGACGCAGAAACCGATGAAGGAAATGATGACACCGGTCCAGGCGGCCGGGGTGTGACCGTGGCCGTGGCTGCTGCCCGCCATGTCTGTGCTCCTCGTTGCTGTGTACGTGTCCCAGGAGAGCGGCGTACGTGTCGTACGGCTCCGAGCCCGACCGTCACTGTCGTCACTGTCCGAGCCGGACGCTCGTCGTCCATTGTCCCGTACGAGCACGCGCCCCGGACGCGGGGGTCGCGTCTGTTTCGCCACACCCCGGCCGCGGATCAGGCTCCGGTGGGGTCCTCGCCGCGGTCGAGGGCCTTCCAGATCTCCTCGGGCCGTTCCGGGTCGACCGGGCGGGCCGTGCGGCGCGGACGGTCGGCGCCGCGCTCGTAGCGGCCGGACATGGCGGGCCACCGGCTGCCGTAGCGCAGCGCCAGCAGGCCGGCCAGCAGGATCAGCAGGCCGCCGGCGGCCGCGACGTAGGGCCAGCCGGTGTGGCTGAGCGCGGCGACGGTGGCGGAGGTGTCGCCGCTGGCCTGGGCGGCCTTCTCGTCCAGCGCGGAGCTGTCGGAGGCGGCCCTGAGCGCGGCGGCGACGATGCCGGCGCCGGACAGCGCGAGCAGCCCGGCGACGACGAGCCGGCCGGCCCCGCGGACGGCGAAGACGGCGACGAGCGCGGCGAGGCCCACTATGGCGAGGGCCGCGGGGACGCCCGTGACGTCGCTGCCCTTGGCGGTCAGCGGGAACGCGCCGCCGGCCACCGTCGCGGTGCCCTCGGCCCAACGCTGCCGGGTCGCGAGCAGCGCCACGGCCGCGCCGAGCGCGCCGCACAGGAGGGCCACGGCGAGGCTCCGCCGGCCGGACCGGACGGGCGCGGCGGCATCGGTACGAGGGGGAGGTACGGCAGTCACGTACTCCACTATCGCCTGAACGCCGTGCGAACCGTCACCCGGGTCCGTCAAGCCATGGGCGGGTCGAGTTTCGATCATGATCCGCCCAGGAACGGCACATGAACGTCTCAGGAACTGCAAAGGAATGTTCCTACTTCAACATCCATCTTGTTGACGTGGCCCCGCCATTCGTACGTTCTGCGCCACCACGGTGCGACACCACGCGCCGTGGTGGCACCCGCGCACCCCCCACAGCCCTTCCCGGTTCACCCACCTCGTGGAGGACGTAAGTTGCGCAGAACCGCTTCCCTCACCGCCGTGGCCACACTCGCCACGGCCGCGCTCGCCCTGGCCGCCCCGGTCGGCCAGGCCGCCCAGTCCACCGCCTCCTCGTCCCATGGCGTCACCGTCGCGCATGCCTGCGGCGCCCCGACGCAGAAGGGCGAGATGGCCTGTAACGCCCTCAAGGTCACCTCGGGCACCCCGAAGTCGGCGCACGCGGAGAGCGATCTGACCGCGGCCGCCGCACCCTCCGGCTACGGCCCCGCCTCGCTGCAGGCGGCGTACAACCTGCCCTCCGCGAGCGGCGGTTCGGGCCAGACGGTGGCGATCGTCGACGCCTACGACGACCCGAACGCCGAGTCCGACCTCGCCGTCTACCGCTCCCAGTACGGCCTGTCCGCCTGCACCACGGCCAACGGCTGCTTCCAGAAGGTGGACCAGAACGGCGGCACCAAGTACCCGCGCGGCAACTCCGGCTGGGCCGAGGAGATCTCCCTCGACCTCGACATGGTCAGCGCGGCCTGCCCGAACTGCAAGATCCTGCTGGTGGAGGCCAGTTCGGCCACCATGACCAACCTGGGCACGGCCGTGAACACCGCCGTCCGCCTCGGCGCGAAGTTCGTCTCCAACAGCTACGGCGGCTCCGAGTCCTCCAACGACGCGACGTACGACTCCTCGTACTTCAACCACCCGGGTGTCGCCATCACCGTCTCCTCCGGTGACAACGGCTACGGCGTCGAGTACCCGGCGGCGTCGAAGTACGTGACGGCGGTGGGCGGTACGTCCCTGAAGACGGCCTCCAACTCCCGTGGCTGGACCGACACGGTGTGGAGCGGGGCCGGCTCCGGCTGCTCCGCGTACGACGCCAAGCCCAGCTGGCAGAAGGACTCCGGCTGCGCGAACCGCACGGTCGCGGACGTCTCGGCGGTGGCCGACCCCAACACCGGTGTCGCGGTGTACGACACGTATGCCCAGGGCAGCGGCTGGATGGTCTTCGGCGGCACCAGCGCCTCCTCCCCGCTGATCGCGGCGACCTACGCGCTGGCCGGCGCCCCGTCCGCCGGCTCCTCCCCGGCGTCCTTCCCGTATGCGCACACCTCGGCGCTGAACGACGTCACCAGCGGCTCCAACGGCAGCTGCGGCGGCTCGTACCTGTGCACCGGCACCACCGGGTACGACGGGCCGACCGGGCTCGGCACCCCGAACGGCACCGCCGCGTTCACCGGCTGAACTCTCCTATGAGTTGAGCCTGTTGGCCGTGTGCACCGCGCGGAGGACCGCCGCCGCCTTGTTGCGGCACTCCTGGTCCTCCGCCACCGGGTCGGAGTCGGCGACGATGCCGGCTCCGGCCTGCACGTATGCCGTGCCGTCCCGGAGCAGCGCCGTACGGATGGCGATCGCGGTGTCGGAGTCGCCCGCGAAGTCCAGATAGCCGACACAGCCGCCGTACAGGCCGCGCCGGGACGGCTCCAGTTCGTCGATGATCTGCATCGCGCGGGGCTTGGGGGCGCCGGAGAGGGTGCCCGCCGGGAAGCAGGCGGTGAGCACGTCGAAGGCGGTGCGGCCCTCGGCCACCCGGCCAGTGACGGTCGAGACGATGTGCATCACGTGCGAGTAGCGCTCGATGGACATGAAGTCGACCACCTCGACCGAGCCGGGCTCGCAGACCCGGCCGAGGTCGTTGCGGCCGAGGTCCACCAGCATCAGGTGCTCGGCGCGCTCCTTGGGGTCGGCCATCAGTTCCTCGGCGAGGGCCTGGTCCTCCTGCGGGGTGGTCCCGCGGGGCCGGGTGCCGGCGATGGGGTGGACCATCGCCCGTCCGTCCTCGACCTTCACCAGGGCCTCGGGGGACGAGCCGACGACGTCGAAGCCGTCGAAGCGGAACAGGTACATGTACGGGGACGGGTTCGTGGTCCGCAGCACCCGGTAGACGTCCAGCGCGCTCGCCGTGCACGGGGTCTCGAAGCGCTGGGAGGGCACGACCTGGAAGGCCTCGCCCGCGCGGATGCGCTCCTTGACGTCCTCGACGGCGACCTGGAAGTCGGGGCCGCCCCACAGCGCGGTGTACTCGGGCAGCTCGGAGGGCGGCAGGACGGCCGGGGGCTGGGCGACCGCGCGCGTGAGGTCGGCCTCCATGGCGTCGAGCCGGGCCACGGCGTCGGCGTAGGCCTCGTCCACACCGGTGTCCAGGTCGTTGTGGTTGATCGCGTTGGCGATCAGCAGGACCGAGCCCTCCCAGTGGTCCATGACGGCGAGGTCGCTGGTCAGGAGCATGGTCAGCTCGGGCAGCCGCAGGTCGTCGCGCTCACCGGGGCCGATCTTCTCCAGGCGGCGGACGATGTCGTAGCCCAGGTAGCCGACCATGCCGCCGGTGAAGGGCGGCAGGCCCTCCTGCCGCGGGGTGTGCAGGGCCTGGAGCGTGGCGCGCAGGGCCTTCAGGGGGTCGCCGTCGACCGGGACGCCGACCGGCGGGGTGCCGAGCCAGTGCGCCTGTCCGTCGCGCTCCGTCAGCGTCCCGGCGGACCGGACGCCGACGAAGGAGTACCGGGACCAGGAGCGGCCGTTCTCCGCGGACTCCAGCAGGAAGGTGCCGGGGCGCTCGGCGGCCAGTTTGCGGTACAGGGCGACCGGCGTGTCGCCGTCGGCGAGGAGCTTGCGCGTCACCGGGATGACGCGCCGGTCGGTGGCGAGCTTGCGGAAGGTCTCGAGGTCCATGGCGGCCGACCTTACTGATCAGATGCCGGAACGGCGGAATCGGCGTCGGCGGCGTCCTTCAGGAGCACGTCCTCGTCGAAGCAGGTGCGCGCGCCGGTGTGGCAGGCCGCGCCCACCTGGTCGACCTTGACCAGGACGGTGTCGGCGTCGCAGTCCAGCGCGACCGACTTCACCCACTGGACGTGGCCCGAGGTGTCGCCCTTGACCCAGTACTCCCGGCGGCTGCGCGACCAGTAGGTGCAGCGGCCGGTGGTCAGCGTGCGATGCAGCGCCTCGTCGTCCATCCAGCCGAGCATGAGCACCTCACCGGTGTCGTACTGCTGGGCGACGGCGGGCAGGAGACCGTCCGCGCTGCGCTTGAGGCGAGCGGCGA
Organism: Streptomyces sp. NPDC052107; assembly: GCF_040680215.1. Lineage (NCBI taxonomy): Bacteria > Bacillati > Actinomycetota > Actinomycetes > Kitasatosporales > Streptomycetaceae > Streptomyces > Streptomyces sp. NPDC052107. The sequence goes on along the minus strand of NZ_JBFAWG010000001.1, from coordinate 305,410 downwards.
TCTCCGGGTCGAGGCTGCTGGGCCGGGGCGTCCCGGTCGTACTGGTCATGGATGCCATTGTGCCGCGCGGCTACGACAACGCCGGTGCCGTGTCCACTGCGCGGACTCGGCGCCTGGTCGTAGGCTGACTCCATGTCGACCTTCGCCAAGCGTGAACGGCTCCTGCTCGCCGACCTCTTGGAAACCGTCGGTCCGGACGCCGACACCCTCTGCGAGGGCTGGCGGACCCGGGACCTGGCCGCGCATGTCATCGTGCGCGAGCGCCGCCCGGACGCGGCCGGGGGCACGCTGATCAAGCAGCTCGCGCCGCGCCTGGAGAAGGTGATGGCCGAGTACACCGCGAAGCCGTACGAGGAGCTGGTCAAGCTGATCCGTACCGGCCCGCCGCGCTTCTCCCCGTTCCAGCTCAAGCAGGTCGACGAGGCGGCCAACATCGTCGAGTTCTACGTCCACACAGAGGACGTGCGCCGGGCCCAGCCGGACTGGAGCCCGCGCGAGCTGGACTCCGTCTTCCAGGACGCCCTCTGGTCCCGGCTGGAGCGCACGGCGCGGCTGGTGGCCCGGGGTGTGCCGACGGGTCTGGTGCTGCGCCGCCCGGACGGGCAGACGGCGGTGGCGCACCGGGGCGCGCCGGTGGTGACGGTGACCGGCGAGCCGTCGGAGCTGCTGATGTTCGTGTTCGGGAGGCAGAACGCGGCCAAGGTGGAGGTCGAGGGCGAGACGGACGCGATCACCAAGCTGAACGAGTCCAGGCAGCTGGGCATCTGAACCTGCGGCGAGCTCGTGGAGCCGCTTCGGCCGGGGGGGTGAACCGCGGTCAGCCCGGGAGTTCGGCGCGGCTCAGGGCCGGTACGGCGAGGGCGACGACCCCGCCGAGGCCGCAGACGCCGGCGCTGACGACGTAGACCGGCCCCAGGCCCCAGGCACCGATCGCGGCGGCCGCGAGCGGCATGCTGAGCGGGGTCAGACCGAGGCTGATCAAGCCGGCGACGGCGGTGACCCGGCCCAGGTAGGCGGGGTTGGACTGGGTCTGCAGCAGAGCCCCGCACAGGGCGCCGCTGAGCCCGGCGAGCAGGCCGACGAGCAGGGCCACGCCGACGGCGGCGACGAGCGCGGGGACGAAGGCGAGGGCGCCGATGGCCACGGCCCCCGCGGCACACGCCGACCCGGTGACGAGTCCCGCGCGTGGCAGCCGCCCCCGGACCGTGAGCAGCAGCGAGGAGGCTGCGGCCCCGACCCCGAACCCGGCCAGCACCCAGCCCATGCCGGAGGAGCCCCAGCCCCGCCGCTCGGCGAGCAGGGTCAGCCCGACGTTCAGCGGGCCGACGAAGCCGAGGTCGCCGAGGGCGATGGCCAGCATCAGCGGGGCGAGGACGCGGTGGCGGCGGATGTAGTGCAGACCGGCGCGTAGGTCGCTCCAGGCGGTTCCCGCCACCTCGGGCGTGTCGTCCTTCGGCAGGTCCCGTACCCGCACCGAGAGCAGCAGCGGCACCGAGACGGCGATGAGCAGCCCGGCGAAGGCGAACGCGGCCGGGGCACCGCCGACGGCCACGCCGAGGCCGCCGAGCGGGGCGCCGACCACACTGGAGAACCGGATCGCGAGGCCGCGCATCCCCTGGACCCGGGCGAGCTGGCCCTTCTCGGTGAGCCGGGCCGGAAGAGCCCCCACGGCGGGCATGAACACGGCGTCGACCGTGCCGAAGACCAGCGCCAGCAGGGCGAGCGGCCACAGCCCCGGCCTGGTGAGGAACAGCAAGGCGGCCACGGCGAGGACGGCCGCGCAGCGCACGGCGTCGCTGCCGATGACGACCCGGCGCGGCCCGAACCGGTCGGCGATCACCCCGCCACCGAGCATCAGCACGGCCCGGGGCAGCGCGCTCGCGGACATCACCAGGCCGGCCTGAGCGGGCGTTCCGGCCTGTACGGCGGCCCAGGACAGAGCGAGGTAGTACACGCTGTCGCCGAGCATCGAGGAGGTGTAGGCGACGAGCCAGCGCAGGACGTTGGGGTCGCGGTGGGCCTGCGGCGCGGTCACCGGCGGTGTGAGCGTGGCGGTCACGGGAGGAGGGTCCTCTCAGACGCGGAACGGGAAGCCGTACAGGTGGAGCGCGACGTGCTCGCGTCCCTCGGTCTCGCCCGCGGTCTCGGCGGCCCGGCCCCGCTCGTCGTACCTGCGCAGGACCGCTTCCAGTTCGTCCTTCAGCGCGGTGAGCTCCGCCGGGGTCAGCCGCAGCCACGACTCGTTGTCCACGGACGCGGTGTTCCACTCGGGCCCCCAGGTGGGGCGTTCGTCCAGGTAGCGGCGGTACTGGTCGGCCCGCTGGTCGTGGAAGAGACGCGTGGCCGCGAGGTGTGCGGCGGCCTTTCCCGGCTCGCCCCGGAAGTCCTCGTCCCGGATGCTCACCCCGTCCGACGCCGGCTGCCACCAGCGCTCCCGCCCGTCCGCCGTCTGCGGCCGGGCCTCCTCGATCAGCCCGTGGTCGGCGAGCTTGCGCAGGTGGTAGCTGACCAGGGACACCGCCTCGTCCACGTGTTCGGCCAGCTGGGAGGCGGTGGCCACCCGCTCCATGCACAGCAGCCGGTACAGATGGGCGCGCAGCGGGTGCGCGAGGGCCTTGAGCGTGCCCACGTCCGTGATCCGGCGGTTCTCTTTGGTCGCCATACACGCACCGTAGATAGAAAAGAAAAGTTGCGCAATAGATTTTGCGCAACTTCTCTTTCGTATCTGCCCACGAGAAAGCCCCGGCCGCCCGAAGAGGCGACCGGGGCTCAGCGCGGCGTCAGCGTACTGGGTGTCCCGCCTCCCGCAGCGTCTGCTTCACCTCGCCGATCCGCAGGTCGCCGAAGTGGAAGACGGATGCGGCCAGGACCGCGTCGGCGCCGGCGGTGATGGCCGGCGGGAAGTCGGTCAGCTTGCCCGCGCCGCCCGAGGCGATCACCGGGACGGTCACGTGCTTGCGGACCGCCGCGATCATCTCCAGGTCGTAGCCGTCCTTGGTGCCGTCCGCGTCCATGGAGTTGAGGAGGATCTCGCCGGCGCCCAGCTCGGCCGCCCGGTGCGCCCACTCGACGGCGTCGATGCCGGTGCCGCGCCGGCCGCCGTGCGTCGTCACCTCGAAGGAGCCCGACTCGGTGCGGCGCGCGTCCACGGACAGCACCAGCACCTGCCGGCCGAACCGCTCGGCGATCTCGCGGATCAGCGCGGGGCGGGCGATCGCGGCGGTGTTCACGCCCACCTTGTCGGCGCCCGCCCGCAGCAGCTTGTCCACGTCCTCGGCGGTACGGACGCCGCCGCCGACCGTCAGCGGGATGAACACCTGCTCCGCGGTGCGCCGCACCACGTCGTACGTCGTCTCCCGGTCGCCCGAGGACGCGGTGATGTCCAGGAACGTCAGCTCGTCGGCGCCCTCGGCGTCGTACACCTTGGCCATCTCGACGGGGTCGCCCGCGTCGCGCAGGTTCTGGAAGTTGACGCCCTTGACGACCCGGCCGTTGTCCACGTCCAGGCAGGGGATGACTCGGACCGCCAGGGTCATGACTGCTCAGGCTCCTCTGAATGCTTCAAGTTCCACTTCCACCAGGATGCGCGGATCGACGAACCCCTCCACGACCAGCAGGGTCGAGACCGGGCGCACGGAGTCGAAGATCTCCTTGTGTGCCCGGCCCACGGCGTCCACGTCCCGCACATGGGTGAGGTACATCCGCGTACGGATCACGGACCCGATGCCGAGCCCGAACTCGGCGATCGCCTCGATGGCGCTGGTGAACGCCACCTTGGCCTGTTCGTACGGGTCGCCCTCGCCGTACAGCACATCGCCCCGGAAGGACGTCGTGCCGGCGACCAGCACGCGGTCCCCCGCCGCGACGGCACGCGCGAAACCGAAACTCTCTTCCCAGGGACTTCCGCTCTGCACGCGCCGCACGGCTTCCGACGTCATGACGACACAGCCTCCAAGGCCTCTTCCAGGGTGAACGCCTTCGCGTACAGGGCCTTCCCGACAATGGAGCCCTCGACACCGAGGGGTACCAGCTCGGCGACGGCGCGCAGGTCGTCCAGGGACGACACGCCGCCGGAGGCCACGACCGGACGGTCCGTCGCGGCGCACACGTTCTTCAGCAGCTGAAGGTTGGGGCCCTGGAGGGTGCCGTCCTTGGCGATGTCGGTGACGACGTAGCGGGCGCAGCCCTCCTTGTTGAGGCGCTCCAGCGTCTCGTAGAGGTCGCCGCCGTCGCGGGTCCAGCCGCGGCCGCGCAGGGTCGTGCCGCGCACGTCCAGGCCGACCGCGATCTTGTCGCCGTGCTCGGAGATGACCTTGGCGACCCACTCGGGGGTCTCCAGGGCCGCCGTGCCGAGGTTGACGCGGGTGCAGCCGGTGGCCAGGGCGGCCGCCAGCGAGGCGTCGTCGCGGATGCCGCCGGACAGCTCCACCTTGATGTCCATCGCCCCCGCGACCTCGGCGATCAGCTCACGGTTGTCACCCGTGCCGAAGGCCGCGTCCAGGTCGACCAGGTGCAGCCACTCGGCGCCGGAGCGCTGCCAGGCGAGGGCGGCCTCCAGCGGGGAGCCATAGGAGGTCTCGGTCCCGGACTCGCCGTGCACGAGGCGGACGGCCTGGCCGTCGCGGACGTCGACGGCGGGGAGGAGTTCGAGCTTGGCCATGGTCTACAGGGTTCCGATCCAGTTGGTGAGGAGCTGGGCGCCGGCGTCGCCGGACTTCTCGGGGTGGAACTGCGTGGCCCACAGGGCGCCGTTCTCCACGGCGGCCACGAACGGCTTGCCGTGCGTCGACCAGGTCACCTTGGGCGCCGCGATCACCGGGTTGTGCGACTCCAGCTGCCAGTCGTGTACGGCGTAGGAGTGCACGAAGTAGAAGCGGGCGTCGGCGTCGAGGCCGGCGAACAGCTCCGAGTCGGCGGGGGCGTCGACGGTGTTCCAGCCCATGTGGGGCACGACCTCGGCCTGGAGCGGCTCGACCGTGCCGGGCCACTCGTCCAGGCCCTCGGCCTCCACGCCGTGCTCGATGCCGCGCGCGAACAGGATCTGCATGCCGACGCAGATGCCCATCACGGGCCGTCCGCCGGACAGCCGGCGGTCCACCACCCAGTCACCGCGGGCGGCGCGCAGCCCCTGCATGCAGGCCGCGAACGCCCCGACGCCCGGAACGAGCAGGCCGTCGGCGTTCATGGCCTTGTCGAAGTCGCGCGTGATCTCGACATCGGCGCCCACGCGCGCGAGGGCGCGCTCGGCGGAGCGGACGTTGCCGAAGCCGTAGTCGAAGACCACGACCTTCTTGCTGCCAGTGCTCAATTCCACACCCCCAGCCGCATGACGCCCGCGACCAGGCACATGCCCGCGCCGATGGAGAGCAGCACGATCAGGCTCGTGGGCATCTTCTGCTTGACGAAGGAGATGATGCCGCCGACCAGGAAGAGACCGACGACGATCAGCACGGTGGAGAGGCTGTTCATGGGTTTACAGCGCGCCCTTCGTGGAGGGGAGGATGCCGGCCGCGCGGGGGTCGCGCTCGGAGGCGTAACGCAGCGCCCGGGCGAGGGCCTTGAACTGGCACTCCACGATGTGGTGCGCGTTGCGCCCGTACGGCACGTGCACGTGCAGCGCGATCTGTGCCTGGGCGACGAAGGACTCCAGGATGTGCCGGGTCATCGTGGTGTCATACTCGCCGATCATCGGCGCCATGTTCTCGGGCTCGGTGTGCACGAGGTACGGGCGACCGCTGAGGTCGACCGTCACCTGGGCCAGGGACTCGTCCAGCGGCACCGTGCAGTTGCCGAATCGATAGATCCCCACCTTGTCGCCGAGCGCCTGCTTGAAGGCGGCGCCGAGCGCGAGGGCGGTGTCCTCGATGGTGTGGTGGGAGTCGATGTGCAGGTCGCCGTCGGTCTTCACGGTCAGGTCGAACAGACCGTGCCGGCCGAGCTGGTCGAGCATGTGGTCGTAGAAGCCGACGCCGGTGGCGATGTCGGTCCGCCCGGTGCCGTCGAGGTCTATCTCGACGAGGACCGAGGTCTCCTTGGTGGTGCGCTCCACGCGTCCAACGCGGCTCATGCCTCAAGCTCCTTCTTCAACTCACGGACCGCGTCGAGGAACGCGTCGTTCTCCTCCGGGGTGCCGGCGGACACCCGCAGCCACCCCGGTACGCCGTTGTCCCGGACCAGGACGCCCCGGTCGAGGATCTTCTGCCAGGCCTCGTGGGCGTTCGCGAACCGGCCGAACTGCACGAAGTTCGCGTCGGACTCGGTGACCTCGTAGCCGATCGCGCGCAGCTCGGCGACCAGCCGATCCCGCTCCGCCTTCAGCTGCTCGACGTATCCCAGCAGGGTGTCGGTGTGCTCCAGGGCGGCCAGGGCGGTCGCCTGGGTGATCGCCGACAGGTGGTACGGCAGCCGGACGAGCTGGACGGCGTCCACGACCGCCGAGTCGGCGGCGAGATAGCCGAGGCGGAGCCCCGCCGCGCCGAACGCCTTGGACATCGTGCGGGAGACGACCAGATTCGGGCGGCCCCGCAGCAGCGGCAGCAGCGAGTCGCCGTGGCTGAACTCGATGTACGCCTCGTCCACGATCACCATCGACGGCTTGGCCGCCTGCGCCGCCTCGAACAGCGCGAGCACCGTCTCCGGCGGGACCGCGTTGCCCGTGGGGTTGTTGGGGGTGGTGATGAAGACGACGTCCGGCTTCTGCTCGGCGATCGCCTCGCCGGCCGCCGCGACGTCGATCGTGAAGTCCTCGTTGCGCGGACCCGAGATCCAGCCGGTGCCGGTGCCGCGCGCGATGAGCGCGTGCATCGAGTACGACGGCTCGAAGCCGATGGCCGTACGGCCCGGCCCGCCGAAGGTCTGCAGCAGCTGCTGGATGACCTCGTTGGAGCCGTTGGCGGCCCATACGTTCTCGATGCCGAGCGGGTACTTGCCGGTCCTCGTCAGGTACTTGGCCAGCTCGGTGCGCAGCTGGACCGCGTCCCGGTCCGGGTAGCGGTTCAGGTCGCGGGCGGCCTCCCGCACCCGCTCCGCGATCCGCTCGACCAGCGGCTCGGGCAGCGGGTAGGGGTTCTCGTTGGTGTTCAGCCGTACGGGGACGTCCAACTGGGGCGCGCCGTAAGGGGACTTGCCGCGCAGCTCGTCCCGTACGGGGAGATCGTCGATGCGGGTCACTTGCTCTCGGGTACCTTCCAACCGAACCGTGCCTTGATCGCCGCGCCGTGCGCCGGCAGGTCCTCCGCCTCCGCCAGCGTCACCACGTGGTGGGCGACCTCGGCGAGCGCGTCCTTCGTGTAGTCCACGATGTGGATGCCGCGCAGGAAGGACTGGACGGACAGGCCCGAGGAGTGGCAGGCGCAGCCGCCGGTGGGCAGGACGTGGTTGGACCCGGCCGCGTAGTCGCCGAGCGACACGGGGGCCCAGGGTCCGATGAAGATCGCGCCCGCGTTCTTGACGCGATCGGCGACCTCGGAAGCCCGGGCGGTCTGGATCTCCAGGTGCTCGGCGCCGTACGCGTCGACGACCCTCAGGCCCTCCTCGATGCCGTCGACCAGCACGATCGCGGACTGCCGGCCCCTGAGCGCGGGCACGATCCGGTCCTCGACGTGCCTGGTGGCGGCGACCTGCGGCTCCAGCTCCTTCTCCACCGCCTCGGCGAGCTCGACGGAGTCGGTTACCAGCACGGCCGCCGCGAGCGGGTCGTGCTCGGCCTGGCTGATCAGGTCCGAGGCCACGTGCACCGGGTCGGCGGTGTCGTCGGCGAGGACGGCGATCTCGGTGGGTCCGGCCTCGGCGTCGATGCCGATCCTGCCGGTGAAGAAGCGCTTGGCGGCGGCGACCCAGATGTTGCCGGGGCCCGTGACCATGTTCGCGGGCGGGCAGGACTCGGTGCCGTAGGCGAACATCGCGACGGCGGTGGCGCCGCCGGCCGCGTAGACCTCGTCCACGCCGAGCAGGGCGCAGGCGGCGAGGATCGTCGGGTGCGGCAGCCCGCCGAACTCGGCCTGCGGCGGGGAGGCGAGCGCGATGGACCCGACGCCGGCCTCCTGGGCCGGGACGGCGTTCATGATCACGGACGAGGGGTAGACGGACCGGCCGCCCGGCGCGTACAGCCCGACGCGCTCGACCGGCACCCACTTCTCGGTGACGGAGCCGCCGGGCACCACCTGGGTGGTGTGGGTGCTACGGCGCTGCTCGCGGTGGACCAGGCGGGCGCGGCGGATGGACTCCTCCAGCGCGGCGCGCACGGCCGGGTCCAGAGCGTCGAGGGCATCGGTGAGGGCCTGGGCCGGCACACGGACGGATTCCAGCCGTACTCCGTCGAACTTCTCGGCGAAGTCGATCAGCGCCGCGTCGCCACGATGATGCACGGCCTCGCAGATCGGGCGCACCTTCTCCAGGGCGGCCGATACGTCGAAGTCGGCTCGGGGCAGCAGGTCGCGAAGGGCGAGGCCCTCGGGAAGGGCGTCGCCGCGCAGATCGATTCGGGAAATCACAGCCCCAATTCTCTCAGACCGCCGTCGCGGGCCGTGGACGCGTATCAATGACTGATACAGAACGTGGCGGAACTCGGAAGATCGCCTTCACGTCTAGTGTTCCGGACGTCACTCAGCGGGCATGACCGGCTGTACGAAAGCACTGGACCAGGAGAGGACGAAGGTGACCGAGGGGACCGGCGTCGTCGCCGGGGACCTGCCGGACGAGCTGACCGCGGCCGAGGCGGGCATGTGGCAGGCCTTCCGCAACGGCAGTTTGTACGACCTGAGCTGTGGGGACGCCGTGGTGGACGATCCGCACGGCGGACACCCCTGGGGTCCGGAGCGCACGGTGCGGGCGCGGATCGTGGCCTGGCTGCTGCTGGACGGCCCGCCGGCGCTCGCGGGCCGGGTGTCCGCGCTGAAGCTGACCGGCGTGCGGATCACCGGCACCCTGGACCTCTCCGGCGGCACGGTACGGCCGTACGTCGAACTGCGCGGCTGCCGCTTCGACGAGGAGGTCCTGCTGCCGGAGGCCCGGTTCACGACCTTGCGCATGGTGGACTGCGCGGTGCCCCGGCTGGAGGCGGCCCGGGTGCACACCGAGGGAGACCTGCATCTGCCGCGCTGCCGGTTCCAGAACGGGGCCCGGCTGACGGACGCGCGCATCGGCACCGATCTGATGCTCAACGAGGCGGTGGCGTACCGCGACCGCAGCGGGCGGTCGATCTCGGCGGACGGCATGACCGTCGGCCAGGACCTGCAGGCGGAGATGCTGCAGTCGCACGGCGAGCTGCGGCTGCGCGGCGCCAAGGTCGGTGTCTCGCTCAGCCTGCGCGGCGCCAACCTGGACAACCCCTACTCCCGCTACGCCCTGAACGCCCCCCAGCTGACCGTCGAACGCACCCTGTACCTGACCCCGGCCGGCGTGGGCAGCCCGCTGCTGAGTGGTACGACACCGGCGCGCGGGACGCGGATCCAGCGCTTCGAGTGCCGGGGCGGGATACGCCTGGACGACGGCCGGTTCGGGGACGCCGTCGACTTCGAGCGGGCCCGGTTCACCCTCACCGACGACCAGGAGCTGTCGCTGCGCCGGGTGCACGCGTCGGAGCTGCGCTTCCTCGGGGACGGGCCGCAGCGCGGCAAGGTGGTGCTGTCCGGCGCGCGGATCGTCAGCCTGGTGGACCGGGCGGCGAGCTGGCCGGGCCCCGGCAATCTGCACATGGGCGGCTTCGTGTACGAGAACCTCGTCCCGCGCGGCCCGTTCCCGCTGGCCGGCCGGCTGGACTGGGTGGCAGCGGCCACCGCGGAGTACGCCCCGGAGCCGTACGAGCGGCTGGCGGCGGTGCTGCGGGCGGCCGGGGAGGACGAGGACGCGCGGGAGGTGCTGCTCGCCAAGCAGCGCCGGCGCCGCGAGACGCTGCCGCTGGCCGGGAAGTTCTGGGGGTACGTCCAGGACTGGACGGTCGCCTACGGCTACCGGCCCGGCCGGGCCGCGGTGTGGATGGCGGTGCTGTGGGCGGCGGGCACGCTGGCGTTCGCGCACGCGGACCATCCGCCGATGAACCATGACGCCCATCCGTACTGGAGCCCGGCCCTGTTCACCCTGGACCTGCTCCTGCCGGTGATCGACCTGGGCCAGGTCGGCCAGTGGCAACTGCGCGGCGGCTGGCAGTGGCTGGCGGCCGTGATGATCCTGCTCGGCTGGATCCTGGCGACGACGGTGGCGGCGGGGGCGACCCGGCTGCTGCGGCGGGGCTGAGCTTCGACGCCGGTGCGAACCGGCCGCTCCCGGGGGTGCACGATCGACGCAGAAGCCACAGGCGTCTCAAACGTTGAAGAATCACCTTTACCGGTCCTTGACCGTCCGCCATACAACTTTCCATGACTTGCCCGAAGCCTCTGGCGCGCGGCCGACCTGCGGACTTTCAATGGTCAGCACCATGGTTGCGCTCCCCCCGTTCATCCGCCCCACCCGGATGTCCAAACGCTCCGCGCGCCCGGCCGACCGACCGCCCGCCGGGGACGAGGTCGTACTCGACGCACCCGACGACCGCCTCTCGCCCGCGCTCGTCGCCGCCGGCCGCGGCGAGTACCGGGCCGCGGCCGACCTGCTCGCGACCACCCGCACCGGGGGCGAGTGGGAGAACCACGACCGGTACGTCCGGCATCTGGCCGCCTTCGCCCGTTCGCGCCCCGAGTGGTTCGAGTCCTGGCGGGCGGCCGGCCCGGCGAAGCCCGACGCCCTGCTGGTCGAGGCACAGCTGGCCGTCGACCGCGCCTGGCCCTCGCCGGCCCGCGCCGAGCTGCTGCGCGAGGTGAGCCCGCTGATCACCGCCGCCGCCCGCGCCGACGACCGCGACCCGGTGCCGTGGCGGATCGCGCTGGACCACGCGCGCGGCTCGCGGGCGGGCCACCGCTACTTCGAGGAGCTGTGGGAGGCGGCCGTGCGCCGCGCCCCGCACCACTACGGCTGCCATGTGGCCGCCCTGCGCTACCTGGCCAGCTTTCGGCCCGGTTCCCACGGCGCCTGCTTCGACTTCGCCGAGCGGGCGGCGCAGGACGCCCCGGCCGACTCGCTCGTCCAGGCCCTGCCGGCCCGGGCCGCCTTCGGCTATCTGATCGACGGCCGCGACCACGAGATCCCGCGCGCCCGGCTGGACGCCGCGGCCGACCAGGCGCTCGCGCTCTCCGCCCGCTTCCCGGCGGCCGACCCGTGGGCCGCCCAGGTCCGCAACAAGCTCCTGTACGTCCTGCTGCGCCTGCACCGCTGGGAGGACGCGCGCGCCGAGCTGAGCCGGATCGGCCCGTACGCCACCTCCTTCCCCTGGGACCGGTTCTCCGAGGACCCGCTCGGCCACTTCCTGCGGCTGCGCGAGCACCTGCTGACGGCGGGATCCAGGCTCGCCCCCGCAGGCCTCATGGCCCTGGTGAGCGCTCCCCACGTGCCCCTCGGCAAGCGCGGCGGACACGCGCGCGCCGGTGACCACTAGGCTGGGGCGTCGTGACCACCGCCCGTCTCCCGCTCTTCCCGCTGAACACGGTGCTGTTCCCGGGGCTCGTGCTGCCGCTGAACGTCTTCGAGGAGCGCTATCGCGCGATGATGCGCGAGTTGCTCAAGACACCGGAGGAAGAGCCGCGCCGGTTCGCCGTCGTGGCCATCCGTGACGGCTACGAGGTGGCGCCGAGCGCCCCCGGCATGCCGGACCCCACGGCAGAGCCCGACCGGGGGCCGGCCGCGGGCTTCGGCCCGGACCCCCTCAAGGCCTTCCACGGGGTGGGCTGTGTGGCGGACGCGGCGACCATCCGGGAGCGGGCTGACGGCACGTTCGAGGTGCTGGCGACGGGCACGAGCCGGGTGCGGCTGCTCTCCGTCGACGCGTCGGGCCCGTTCCTGACCGCCGAGCTGGAGGAACTGCCGGAGGAGCCGGGCGACGAGGCGGGCGCGCTGGCCGAGGGGGTCCTGCGCTCGTTCCGGCAGTACCAGAAGCGCCTGGCGGGCGCCCGCGAGCGCTCGCTGTCGACGGGTGCGGAGCTCCCGGACGACCCGAGCGTGGTGTCGTACCTGGTGGCGGCCGCGATGGTGCACGACACACCGACGAAACAGCGACTGCTCCAAGCCCCCGACACCGCGTCCCGCCTGCGCGACGAGCTGAAACTCCTTCGCTCCGAGACGTCCATCATCCGTAGTCTTCCGTCGCTGCCCGCGTTCGAGCTGACCCGGGCACCGACGAGCCTGAACTGAGCAAGACGGCTGCTGAAAAAGACGTCCGAGGAACACGGCCGAGGAAGACGGATGGCGAAGAAGTCGAAGAAACAACAGTCCGGCGGCACCCCCGCGACCGTCGCCCTGTCCGCGGCCGGCGTGGACTTCACGGTCCACTCCTACGACCACGACCCCTCCCACCCCTCCTACGGCGAGGAGGCGGCGGAGGCGATGGGCGTCTCCCCCGACCGCGTCTTCAAGACCCTGGTGGCCGACGTCGACGGCGCTCTGACCGTGGCGGTGGTCCCGGTGTCCGGCTCCCTGGACCTGAAGGCCCTCGCGGCGGCGGTGGGCGGCAAACGGGCCACGATGGCCGACCCGACCCTGGCCGAGCGCACCACGGGCTATGTCCGCGGCGGCATCTCACCCCTGGGCCAGCGCAAGAGACTCCCGACGGTCCTGGACGACTCCGCCGAGGCCCACGAGACGATCTGCGTCTCGGCGGGCCGCCGGGGCCTGGAGGTGGAACTGTCCCCGACAGACCTGACCAAGCTGACGAGCGCGGTGCTGGCGCCCATCGGGCGGGGCTGACGGGTCCAGGGGGACGAAGCCCCCTTGGTCAGGGTGCCGGCAGCTCGGGGTCGCGGGGGCCGAACAATGCCGTGAGGCCGAGGTGGACCAGCAGCGCGCCCAACGGCCAAGCCAGCAGCGCGCCCTTGGCGCCCAGTTTCAGCGGCGCCGAGAAGGTGACCCCCTTCCCCGCGGCCTTGGCATGCGCCAGAACGTCGGACGTGGGTCCGAGCCACACTCCGAGCCGCCACGCCACCACCGAGCCGAGCAGCGCGCCGAGGCCGAGGGCCACCACGACCGGCACACCCCCACCCCGCCGCAGCAGGAAGACGACCATCGCGCTGACGAGCCCGAACGCCAGTCCCAGCAGGGCGAACGTGCCGTCCACCCCCGCGGCCTGCTCGCCCTCGCTGTCCTTGAGGTAGACGACCCAGTTCTTCTCGACCACATCGCCGACCAGCGGCACATGCGGCGCCAGCCACCACCACAGCAGCCCGAACAGCGCACCGACCAGGGCCATGGCCACCGTGATGACGGCGGCGTCCCGCAGTTCGGTCTTCATCCCGGGGCCGTCCTGTTCGTACACGCCCCCGGGCATCCCGGCAGGCGGCGGCGCCTGCCAGACGTCGTTCGAGGACTGGTTGTGCGGCGGCGTAGGCGGAGTCAACGGTGCGGTCACCCTGACATCGTGCCAGGTCGCCCTGTGCGCCGCGTCACCGGACGGCGGCCCTGCGGTACGCCCGGGCCGCCACGGCCAGCGAGACGACTCCGACACCCGCGCACACCCCCAGGTCGACCAGGACGACGGCCCAGTCCGGATGGGCCCCGAAGGTCCTGGCGTACGCCTCCACACCGTACGTCGACGGCAGCAGATCCCGGGCCAGCCGTACGATCTCCGGCATCCGGTCGGCCGGCAGCACACCCAGCAGCAGCGCCGCCGACATGCCCAGTTGCCCGAGCAGCGTGGCCAGCTCGGGCCGCGGCGCGAGCAGCCCGCAGGCGGCGCCGAGCCCGGACAGCGCGGCCCCGGCGAGCGGGATCACGGCCACCAGAATCCACAGATTGCCCAACGGCAGCCCGAACAGGACGCACCCGAAGACCGCGGTCACCAGCGTCCCCGGCACGGTGAAGGAGGCGTACGCCGCCGCCGCGCCCAGCACCACCGCGGCCGGCGGCACCGGCAGGGTGGCGTAGTGATCGAGCCCGCCGCTGGCCCGCAACTGCCCGAAGTACTGCGCCAGCAGATTCAGCGCCACATACGCGACGACCAGCACCGACGACCCGGCCACCACGGACTGGGCCTCGCTGCCGCTGTCGACGACACCCCGCATCATCACGGTGATGCCGACGGACTGGAAGGTGGCCACGAACAACAGCGGGATCCGCGCCACCCGGGCCCGGGACAGCTGCGCCCGGTAGACGGCCGCCAGCGACGGCCACAACCGCGCGGCCGGCCCGAGCTCGGCCGCGCCCGGAGCCGTCTGCGGCACCACCCGGCCGCCGCCCGGCAGCACCTCGGCGGGTACGACACTCACGACGAGCTGCTCCCCTTCCCTGCCCCGGTCCCACCGACCACAGTCACACGGACCGCGGTCGCACAGACCGCAGTCGCACAGACCCATACGCACCGCACGTCCGCCGCGCTCATGCCTTCACCAACCCCTGGCGGGCCGCGCCGCCGAGCGCCAGGTAGACGTCCTCCAGGCTGGGCGTGGCAAGTGTGAAGTCGTCCAGGGCGGCGAAGGCGGCCCCGCCGGTCACCGTGGCGACGGCGGCACGGGCCTCCTCGGGCGCGAGCCGCAGCGTCCAGCGCCGGCCGGACTCCACCGCGCGCTCGCGCAGCACGGCGACCTCGGGCACCTGAAGCGGCGCCCGGTCCCGCCACACCAGCTCGACCCGCACCTCGCCGGCGACCTGCTCCTTCAGCCCCGCCGGGGTGTCACAGGCGATCACCCGGCCCTGGTCGATGACGGCGACCCGGTCCAGCACGGTCTCGGCCTCGATGACGTTGTGGGTGACCAGCAGCACGGTCGTACCGCGCTCGGCGCGCCGCCGGTCCACGGCCGCCCACACCGCGCGCCGGGCCACCGGGTCCATGCCGGTGGTCGGCTCGTCCAGTACGAGCAGCGGCCGCTCGCCGACGAGGGCGGCGGCGAAGCAGGCGAGCCGCCGCTGCCCGCCGGACAGCTTCTTCAGCGCCCGCCCGGCGATCGGCGTGAGACCCAGCTCCTCCAGTACGGCGTCCCGCTCGGCCCGGGCCCGCCGTACCTCCAGGCCGCGCAGGCGTCCGGTGGTCTCGGCGGCGAGGGAGACGGTCAGCTCGTCCAGCGCGGAGGACTCCTGACCCAGGTAGGCGAGGAGGCGCGCGGCCCGCTCGGGGTGCCTGACGATGTCGTGCCCGAGGATCTCGACGCTGCCGGTGTCCGGCCGCAGCAGCCCGGTGAGCTGTCGTACGAGCGTGGACTTGCCGGCGCCGTTCGGACCGAGCAGTCCGAAGACCTCGCCGCGCCGCACCGCCAGCTCGACCCCGTCGGTGGCCCGCACCTCGGGGGTGCCGGGCGCACCCCGCCGCCCCTTCACGGCCGGATAGGTCTTGGCGAGCCCGCGCACGCGTACGACCTCGTCATGCCGAGGTGCCTGTGCCACGCGCGTACTCACAAGGGACGAGAGTACGGGGTCGGGCCGCTTTACTCGCCTTTGGGGCCGCTTCCGTACGCGACCGGTAAGGATTCCCCGCCGTCACTCCCCCGTCGCGCTCTCCGCCGCCGCCGGCACGTCGATCTCCCGCCAGAACCCCGCCCGAATGGCGTAACGGTCGTGCTCGTCGATCTGGTCGTCCTTGTGGGCGAGCAGCCCGAACCGCGCCGCGTACCGCAGCAGCTCGCCGTCGATGCGGTGCGGGATCCGCGGATACAGCTGCGACAACTTCTGCAGATGGGTCTGGTCGCCGAGCCGGGACATCCAGCGGCGCGCGAAGACCTGCCCCACCTCGTAGGGGTCGCCGCCGACGGTGGTGATGTCCTCCTCGCGGTCGGCCCACCGCTGCTCCGCCGTGGTGAGCTGGGCGAGCGTCGGCATGGAGGCTACCTCGGGCGGCTCGGCGACCACGCCCGGCCGGTCCACCCAGCCCTTGTCGGAGGACCAGCGCAGGGTCGCGGTCGCCGGGTGCTGGGCGGACTGGGTGCCGGGGGCGCGCAGCGCGGCGAGGTCCTTGGGAGTGGGGACGCCCTTGTGGGCGGTGGCCCGCTCCTGGGTGCCGTTCTCCGTCACCGAGGCCGGCTGGGGCCCGCCCTCTTCGGGCGGCCGCTCGGCCGCCGCGGTGAGCGCGGACTCGGGCAGCGGTGCGGAGAGGATCGCGGCGATCTCGGGCCGGGGCGCGGGCGGCGGGGCGCAGACGCCGGTCAGTTCCTTGGCGTGGACGGCCTGGGTGATCCAGGCCCGGTCCAGCACGCGCCGCTCGTCGGCCTCGGCGACCAGGTCCTCGGACTGGTTGTAGTCGCCGTCGGCGGCCTGTACGGCCCACAGGTGGACGGCGACGCCGTGCTCCTTGGCGGCCATCATGCCGGGCAGCAGATCACCGTCGCCGGTGACGAGGACGATGTCGGAGCAGGCTCGGTTGCGGGCCAGCTCGGTCAGCTCGGCGTGCATGGCGGCGTCCACGCCCTTCTGCGCCCAGCGTCCGTCGCTGCGGGTGAGGGCGCCGAGCCGGACGGTGACCCGGGGCATCACCCGCAGCCGGCGATGCTCCGGTTGGGGGACACGGTCGGGGGCGCCGTCGAACCAGTAGATGCGCAGCAGGGGACGCTCGGTGTCGGACTCCGCGCGTTCCCGCAGCGCCTGGATCAGTGCGGCGTGGTCGACGGTGATCCGGGACCGCGAGGGCTCACCGGCGAGGAGGCTGGCGGCGGCTCCCAGCAGGTACCCGGCGTCCACCAGGACGATGCAGCGGTCCACGCGACTCACCCTCTTCCCGGGAGGTTTTGCTTCGGACTTCCTTCGAGTCTGCCCGACGGCGCGGGGGTTAACGGCCCGAACTCGATCTTCGGCGTGGCGTTTGCGGGTCCCGCACGCCCACCTGCCCTGTCACACACGGTAATTATCCGACATGCGCTTGATGTCAGCGTATGTGAATCTGGTCCCGGCCCTGGCCCCTAGATCCCCCACAGGAGGCAGATCACCATGGCCAAGAACAAGAACCGTAAGCAGGCCGGCCCGCAGAACCGCGCGTCGCACCCCGAGCAGTCCAACGAGCACGCGCAGCGGCAGACGGAGGCGCATGAGTCGCCGGTGTCGCACATTCAGGGCAGCCCGGCTGATGTTGCCGGCAAGAAGCGGAAGAGCTTCGGCCACAACTAAAGGGCAGTTGAAGCCCAGGCACACAGGAGGGGCGCACCCTTGGCGGGTGCGCCCCTTCGTGCGTGCTCTCGCGTGGTGCGGTGTCAGCCGGCCAGGCAGGACGGGCCGAGCAACACCTTCAAGTCGCCGAAGAGCGCGGGGTCGGGCTTGACCCGGTGCCGGTCCAGGCGCAGCACGGTGGTCTTGCGCGGGCCCTGCAGCTTGATGCGGACCTCGCTGTCGCCCTTGTGGTGGCTGAGGATCTCGCCGAGGCGGCTGACCATGGGCGGAGTGACCTTCACGGCCGGGATGGTGAGGATCACCGGCGCGTTGGTGCCGGCGTTGGACAGGTCCGGGACCATCAACTCCATGGCGACGAGCCGGGGCACGTCCTCGCGCTTGTCGAGGCGTCCCTTGACGAACACCACGGCGTCCTCGACGAGTTGGGTCGACACCAGCTGGTAGGTCGCCGGGAAGAACATGCACTCGATGGAGCCGGCGAGGTCCTCGACGGTGGCGATCGCCCAGGCGTTGCCCTGCTTGGTCATCTTGCGCTGCAGACCGGAGATGATGCCGCCGATGGTGACGACCGCGCCGTCGGCGTGTTCGCCTCCGGTGAGCTGGGCGATGCCCGCGTCGGCCTTGTCGGCGAGGACGTGTTCGAGGCCGAACAGCGGGTGGTCGGAGACGTACAGCCCGAGCATCTCCCGTTCCTGGGCGAGCAGATAGGTCTTGTCCCACTCGTCGGTGGAGAACTCCACGTCGAGTCCGAAGCCGGGCTCGCTGCTGGTGTCCTCGCCCATGCCGCCGAAGAGGTCGAACTGCCCCTCGGCCTCCTTGCGTTTGACCGCGACCACGTTGTCGATCATCGGCTCGTACTGCGCCATCAGGCCCTTGCGGGTGTGCCCCATGGTGTCGAAGGCACCGGCCTTGATGAGCGATTCGGTGGTGCGCTTGTTGCAGACCACCGCCTCGACCTTGTCGAGGTAGTCGGGGAAGGAGGCGTACTTCCCCTTCGCCTTACGGCACTTGATGATGGACTCGACGACGTTGGTGCCGACGTTGCGGACGGCGGAGAGGCCGAAGAGGATCACGTCGTCGCCCTGGGCGGCGAAGTTGGCCTCGGACTCGTTGACGTTCGGCGGGAGAACCCGGATGCCCATGCGGCGGCACTCGTTGAGGTAGACCGCCGACTTGTCCTTGTCGTCCTTGACGGAGGTGAGGAGGGCGGCCATGTACTCGGCGGGGTGGTTCGCCTTGAGGTAGGCGGTCCAGTAGGAGACCAGGCCGTACGCGGCGGAGTGCGCCTTGTTGAAGGCGTAGCCGGCAAAGGGGACCAGCACGTCCCACAGGGCCTGGATGGCTTCGTCGCTGTAGCCGTTCTTGCGGGCGCCGGCCTGGAAGATGGTGAAGTTCTTCGCCAGTTCCTCGGGCTTCTTCTTGCCCATCACGCGGCGGAGGATGTCGGCCTCGCCGAGCGAGTAGCCCGCGATGATCTGGGCGGCCTTCTGCACCTGCTCCTGATAGACGATCAGGCCGTAGGTGACGTCCAGGACCTCCTTGAGCGGCGCCTCCAGCTCGGGGTGGATCGGCGTGATCTCCTGCTGCCCGTTCTTGCGCAGGGCGTAGTTCGTGTGGGAGTTCATGCCCATCGGGCCCGGTCGGTACAGGGCCGACACGGCGGAGATGTCTTCGAAGTTGTCGGGCTTCATCAGCCGCAGCAGGGACCGCATGGGGCCGCCGTCGAACTGGAAGACGCCGAGGGTGTCGCCGCGCTGGAGCAGGTCGAAGGTCGTGGGGTCGTCGAGCGGCAGGGACAGCAGGTCGATGTCGAGGCCCTTGTTGGCCTTCACCATCTTGACCGCGTCGTCCATGATCGTGAGGTTGCGCAGGCCCAGGAAGTCCATCTTCAGCAGGCCGAGCGACTCACAGCTCGGGTAGTCCCACTGGGTGATCGTCACGCCGTCGGTGTGCCTGACCCAGACCGGGACGTGCTCGGTGATGGTCTCGCTGGACATGATCACGCCGGCGGCGTGCACGCCCATCTGCCTCACCAGGCCCTCCACACCGCGGGCGGTGTCGATGACCTTCTTCACGTCCGGCTCGTTCTCGTACATCCCGCGGACCTCGCCGGCCTCGCTGTAGCGCGGGTGCTGCGGGTCGGTGATGCCGGACAGCGGGATGCCCTTGCCGAGGACGTCGGCGGGCATGGCCTTGGTGATGCGGTCGCCCATCGCGTACGGGTAGCCCAGCACGCGCGCGGAGTCCTTGATCGCGTTCTTGGCCTTGATGGTGCCGTAGGTGCCGATCATGGCGACCTTGTCGGCGCCGTACTTCTCGGTCACGTACCGGATCACCTCGACGCGCCTGCGCTCGTCGAAGTCGATGTCGACATCGGGCATCGAGATGCGCTCGGGGTTGAGGAACCGCTCGAAGATCAGGCCGTGCGGGATCGGGTCGAGGTCGGTGATGCCCATGGCGTAGGCGACGATCGAGCCGGCCGCGGAGCCTCGGCCGGGGCCGACGGCGATGCCGTTGTTCTTGGCCCACATGATGAAGTCGGCGACCACGAGGAAGTAGCCGGGGAAGCCCATCGAGATGATGACGTCCATCTCGTAGTCGGCCTGCTTCTGGCGGTCCTCGGGGACGCCGCCCGGGTAGCGGCGCTCCATGCCGCGGCGGACCTCCTCCTTGAACCAGGTGACCTCGGTGTAGCCCTCGGGGATGTCGAACTTGGGCATGAGGTCGCGCTTCTCGAACATGCCGTCCGTGTCGACCATCTCGGCGACGAGGAGCGTGTTGGCGCAGCCCTCCTGCCAGGCGTCCGAGGAGTCGATCGCGTACATCTCGTCCGTGGACTTCAGGTAGTAGCCGGTGCCGTCGAACTTGAAGCGGTCCGGGTCGGAGAGGTTCTTGCCGGTCTGGATGCACAGCAGGGCGTCGTGGGCGCCCGCCTCGTGCGCGTAGGTGTAGTGCGAGTCGTTGGTGACCAGCGGGGGGATGCCGAGCTTCTTGCCGATCTCCAGCAGGCCGTCGCGGACCCGGCGCTCGATCTCGATGCCGTGGTCCATCAGCTCCAGGAAGTACCGGCCCTTGCCGAAGATGTCCTGGTAGTCGGCGGCGGCCTTCAGGGCCTCGTCGAAGTGGCCGAGCCGCAGCCGGGTCTGGACCTCGCCGGAGGGGCAGCCGGTGGAGGCGACGATGCCCTCGGACCACTGGGCGATGGTCTCCTTGTCCATCCGGGGCCACTTCTGCAGCCAGCCCTCGGCGTAGGCGTCGGAGGAGAGCCGGAAGAGGTTGTGCAGGCCGGTCTTGTTCACGGCCCACATCGTCTTGTGGGTGTAACCACCGGAACCGGAGATGTCGTCCCGCTTCTGGTGCGGCTGGCCCCAGAGGATCTTGCGCTTGTTGCGCCGGGACTCGGGGGCGACATATGCCTCGATCCCGATGATCGGGGTGACTCCGGCCTTCTTCGCGGAGTGGAAGAAGTCGTACGCCCCGTGGAGGTTGCCGTGGTCGGACATGGCGATATGAGTCATGCCCATCTCGTTGCAGGCGTTGAACATGTCCTTGAGCCGCGCGGCACCGTCCAGCAGCGAGTACTGGGTGTGGACGTGCAGGTGCGTGAAGGGCGGCTTTGACACGGTATGGCCTCCGGCGGAAACACTGGGCGACGGGCGGGCGGACAGTTCTGGGGTCAGCGTCGAAGTCTATGCCTCGGGACTGACACACGCGGGCCCCATCCGCGTACCTTCATGCGGGAACCGGGCACTCCCGCGTGGCGTCGCCCGTTGGAGACGACGGAAACGCTGTCGTACTCATTCACGCACATTCATGCACCGCACCAGGAGGCACCCAGCGATGTCGGCACCCCAGCTCAGCGACGAGCAGCGCGGCGAGGAGATCCTCGCCGTCTTCGACACCGCCTTCGGCCGGCTCCTGGCCGCCGACCCGGCCGCGTTCCGGGTGAAGTTCCGGAAGATGGCGGCCTCGGCCTTCGCGTTCTACCGGGGCACGGCGTGCCTCTTCTACCACGACCTGACCGCGAACAAGGAGTTCGGCTCGAAGCGCGGAGGTCCATTTCTGGACGACCGCACCTCGCGGGTGTGGATCCACGGCGATCTGCACGCGGAGAACTTCGGCACGTACATGGACTCCAACGGCCGCCTGGTCTTCAACGTCAACGACTTCGACGAGGCCTACGTCGGCCCGTTCACCTGGGACCTGAAGCGCTTCTCGGCGTCGATCGCGCTCGTCGGGTACGCGAAGGCGCTCAGCGACGAGCAGATCACCGAGCTGGTGACGGTCTACGCGGCCGCCTACCGCGAGCGCATCCACGCCCTGGCCACGGGCGCGAAGAGCGACGAGGTGCCGCCGTTCACCCTGGACACCGCCGAGGGCCCCCTGCTGGGCGCCCTGCGCGCCGCCCGCTCGCTGACCCGCTTCGAGCTGCTGGACTCGATGACCGAGATCCGCGACTTCGAGCGCCGCTTCGCCCCCGGCGGCGGCTCCATCGAGCTGGACGCGGCCACCCGCTACAAGGTCCTCGCGGCCTTCGACGGCTATCTGGAGACGCTGCCGGACTCCTCCCTGGCCCGCCCCGACTCCTACCGTGTGAAGGACGTCGTCGGCCGCCGCGGCATCGGCATCGGCTCCGCCGGCCTGCCGTCGTACAACATCCTGCTGGAGGGTCACAGCGACGCCCTGGAGAACGACGTCGTGATCTACATCAAGCAGGCCCAGACCCCGGCCGTCTCCCGGCACATCACGGATCCGGCCATCGCCGGCTACTTCCAGCACGAGGGCCACCGCACGGTGATCTCCCAGCGCGCCCTGCAGGCGCACGCCGACCCGTGGCTTGGCTGGACGGAGCTGGACGGCGCGGGCCAGCTGGTGGCCGAGGTCTCGCCGTACGCCGTCGACCTGGACTGGGGCGACATCGACGACCCGGAGGAGATCGCCCAGGTCGTCGCCGACCTGGGCCGGGCCACGGCGACGATGCACGCGGCGGCGGACGACACCTCCGGCGAGTCCCTGGTGCCGTTCTCCACCGAGCGGGCCATCGACGCGGCCATCGCCGCCGACGAGGAGGGCTTCGCGCCGCTCCTGGTGGACTTCGCGCACGGCTACGGCGCACGCGCGCGTGCCGACCACCAGATCTTCGTCGACCTGTTCCGCAACGGCCGGATTCCGGGGCTGTAACCTTCGCAACTCACAGGCGCCCTTTAGGGGGCTCTTAACCGCCTTCGTGTCAGACTCTTCTTTCGCTATGGACATATCCGGGATCCAGCTCAGAGCCGTGCGCGCGGCGCTGTTCACGGCTGTCGTCGTGACGCTCAGCACCGCGTCGCACGTGCTGCTGTCCCGGGCCCCGCTGCCGGCGGCGACCGTGCTCGCGGTCGCCGCCGCGGTGTTCGCCACCACGTATGCGCTGGCGGGCCGCGAGCGCGGCTTCGGCCGGATCGCGGCCCTGCTGATCCCGCTGGAACTGGCCGCCGACACGGTGTTCACCACCGGCCAGAACACCTGTTACGGCCGGGCGGGCGGCCCGGTCGCCGGCCCCCTGCACGCGTTCGGCTTCGACGTGCTGTGCCGGGGCGGTGCCGTCGGCTCCCCGCTGGCCCAGATGACCGGGGCGCACGGCCGTCCCGGGGCGCTGCTCGCGCACGCCAGTCCGGCGACCGCCTGGCTGCTGCTCGCCGCCCATGTCTGTGTGGGCCTTCTCGCCGCCGCCTGGCTGCGCCGGGGCGAGCGGGCGCTGGTGCAGTTGCTGCGCGCGGTCGCCGCCACCACCTTCCGGCCGCTGCTGCTCGCGGTCGCCGCGGTCGCCGTCCGGCTGACCCCGGCGCGCCGGCTGCCGCGCCCGGCTCCGCGCCGGGCCGCCGCCCGCGACCGGCTTCTTGCGCACTCCCTGGGACGGCGTGGACCGCCGTGCTCGCCCACCCTCGCCGCCGGCTGAGCATCGCCGGCTGAGCGGCACCGGCTCCGCGACGCCCGGTCGAACGGCGCCCGAGCGGCGGCACTGAGCACACCCAGTCCCCCACACGTATCCCGCGTACGGCAGGTGCGCGTCCCACACGGAGATCACCAACATGAGCAAGCGGAACAGCCAGTCGGCGAAGACGGCGGCAAGGGAGCGGCTGCGCGAGGAGCGCGAGCGGCAGGCCAAGCGCGACAAGGCCAGGCGGCAGGTCATCGTGGCCGCCTCGGTCGTGGCCGTGCTGGCCGCGGCGGGCGGCATCGGCTATGCCGTCGTCCAGGCGAACAAGCCCACCGGGTGGGACGCCGCCAAGACCCAGACGCTCGTGAAGCCGGCCAACACCACGGGCACGGACGGCACGACGGTCGTCATCGGCAAGAGCACCGCCCAGAAGACCCTCACCATCTACGAGGACCCGCGCTGCCCCGTCTGCGCGCAGTTCGAGCAGACCGTCGGCTCGACGGTGAAGCAGGACATCGACAGCGGCAAGTTCAAGCTCCGGTACGTCGGTGCCACCTTCCTCGACAACAACCTGCCCGGCGTGGGCTCCAAGAACGGGCTCAGCGCGCTCGGCGCCGCGCTCAACGTCAGCCCGGAGGCGTTCCTCGAGTACAAGGCCGCGATGTACTCGACGAAGTGGCACCCCGACGAGAACGACGACAAGTTCAAGGACGACGCCTATCTGATCAAGATCGCCGACACGGTCCCCGCCCTGAAGGGCAACGCGGCGTTCCAGAAGGCCGTGAAGGACGGCACCTACGACCGGTGGGCGCTGGAGGAGTCCAAGATCTTCGACAAGGACGGCATCCAGGGCACGCCGACCCTGAAGATGGACGGCAAGACGCTGACGGGCGCCGACGGCAAGAACCCGCCCATGACCGTGGCCGACTTCAACAAGGCCGTCGACGCGGCCGTCAAGGGCTGACATCCCGGCGGAATCCGACGTTCCCGTGAAGAGCGGGCGAACATTGAGCGTTCGCCCGCTCTTGCGCGCGTACCGGTCAGTAACCTGATGGGCCGTGACCAGTCGAAAAAGATCACTTCCGGCCGTCGAAGGCCTCAACTCCCTCTCCCCTCGCCGCCGTACGGTCGTCAAGGCCGCGGCGGCGACCGCTGTCCTGGCCGGCCCGCTCGCCGCCTCCCTTCCGGCGCGCGCCGCCGACCAGGCCCCCGCCTTCCTGCACGGTGTCGCCTCCGGTGACCCGCTGCCCGACGGCGTCCTGCTGTGGACCCGGGTGACCCCGACCCCCGACGCCGTACCCGGCTCCGGGGTCGGCCCGGACACCGAGGTGAGCTGGGTCGTCGCCCGGGACAAGGCGTTCACCAGCATCGTCGCCAAGGGCACCGTCACCGCGACCGCTGCCTCCGACCACACTGTGAAGGCCGACGTCCGCGGCCTGCAGCCGGCGACCGACTACTGGTTCCGCTTCTCGGCCGGCGGCACCGACTCGCCGGTGGCGCGCACCCGCACCGCGCCGGCGGCGGACGCCACCGTGTCCTCCTTGCGCTTCGGCGTGGTCACCTGCGCCAACTGGGAGGCCGGCTACTTCGCCGCCTACCGCCATCTCGCGGCCCGCAGCGACCTGGACGCCTGGCTGCACCTCGGCGACTACATCTACGAGTACAAGTCCGGCGAGTACGCGGCGCGCGGCACGGTCGTCCGCCCGCACGCGCCGGCCAACGAGATCATCACGCTCGCCGACTACCGGATACGGCACGCCAGGTACAAGACCGACCCCGACCTGCAGGCCCTGCACCTGAAGGCGCCGGTCGTCGCGATCTGGGACGACCACGAGTTCGCCGACAACGCCTGGTCGGGCGGCGCGGTCAACCACACCGAGGGCGCCGAGGGCACCTGGACCGCCCGCAAGGCGGCCGCCAAGCAGGCCTATTTCGAATGGATGCCGGTCCGCACCGCGATCGAGGGCACCACCTACCGGCGGCTGCGCTTCGGCAAGCTCGCCGATCTGTCCCTGCTGGACCTGCGCTCCTTCCGCTCCCAGCAGGCTGCCGCCGGCAGCGGCTCGGTGGACGACCCCGACCGGACGATCACCGGCCGGGCCCAGCTCGACTGGCTGAAGGCGGGGCTCAAGGCCTCCGACACCAAGTGGCGGCTGGTCGGCAACTCGGTGATGATCGCGCCGTTCGTCGTCGGCTCCCTCACCGCGGACCTGCTCAAGCCGCTCGCCGAGCTGCTCGACCTGCCGCAGGACGGCATCGGCGTCAACACCGACCAGTGGGACGGCTACACCCACGACCGCCGCGAGCTCCTCGACCACCTGCGCTCGAACGCCATCGGCAACACCGTCTTCCTGACCGGTGACATCCACATGTCCTGGGCCAACGACGTGCCGGTGGACGCGGGCACCTACCCGCTGTCGCCGTCGGCGGCCACCGAGTTCGTGATCACCTCGGTGACCTCGGACAACCTCGACGACATCGTCAAGGTCCCCGAGGGCACGGTCTCCGCGCTCGCCGCGCCGCTCATCGAGGCCGCCAACCGGCACGTCCACTGGGTGGACACCGACCGGCACGGCTACGGCGTGCTGGACATCACCGCCGACCGCGCGCAGATGGACTACTACGTCCTGTCCGACCGTACCGACGCGAACGCGACCTCCAAGTGGGTGCGCTCCTACCGCACCCGCAGCGGCACCCAGAAGGTCGAGCGGACGTACTACCCGGTGTAGCCGGCGGCTACGAGTCCTGCAGGCTGTCGAGGAAGCCGAGCGCCACCCGCCAGGTGGCCTCGGCCGCCTCGGCGTCGTAGTCCGGGAGCTCGGGGTCGGTGTAGAGGTGACCGGCGCCGGCGTAGCGGTAGACCTCCACGTCGGCTCCGGCGCGGCCCATCTGCAGATACCAGGCGGTGAGCCAGTCGTCCGTCTCGAACGGGTCCGGCTCGGCCACATGCAGCTGCACCGGCAGCTCGTCCACGTGCGCGGTCGGCGCGATGTCCGAGGTGCCGTGCAGAAGCAGCAGCCCGCGCGCCTTGTCGTCGCCGAGTGCGAGGGTCTGGGCGATCGAGGCGCCGAGCGAGAACCCGGCGTACACCAGCCCGCGGTCCGAGTACGGGGCCGCCGCCAGCACGGCCCGCTTCAGCAGTTCCTCCTTGCCGATCGACTCGTTGAACTCCATGCCCTCCTCGACGGTGTCGAACGTGCGCCCCTCGAAGAGGTCCGGCGTCCACACCTCGTGGCCGGCCGCGCGCAGCCGGTCCGCGGCCTCGCGCACCGCGGGCCTGAGGCCGTAGGTCGAGTGAAAAAGCATGATGTTCATGAGGCCATGGTGCCAGCCGGTGCGACACCGCCGGAGCCGCCGTACCCGCGAACGCGCCGAACTCACATGTTCATGCCCGCCGGGCTCCGGTAAGGAGCGCAGGCATGGAGAACCTAGTCCGTCCTGTGATCGTGATCGGCGGCTCGGTCCTGCTCACGCTCGTCATCGGCTGGGCCACCGACCGGCTGCTGCGCAAGGCTGACGAACGCGACCACGACTCACCGCTGTGGGAACTGCTGCGCCGCGGCCGCATCCCCTACCAGCTCGTGCTGTGCGCCGCCCTGCTGCGTGGCTCCTACGACCAGGCGAAGGTGCTGGAGCCGCACCAGGTCGGCATCGGCCGGGCGCTGACGCTGGTGCTGATCGGCTCCGCCGCCTGGCTGGTGATCCGGATCGCCGCGGCGATCGTGGAGGCCACCTACAGCCGCTACGCCCGCGCGCATCGGGATCCGGCCCGGGTACGCAGGGTGCGCACCCAGGTGGAGCTGATCATGCGGGTGGTGTCCGCGATCGTCATCGTCGTGGCGATCGCCGCGATGCTGCTGACGTTCCCGGCGATGCGCGCGGCCGGCGCCTCGCTGCTGGCCTCTGCGGGCGTCCTCGGCATCGTGGCCGGTGTCGCCGCCCAGTCGACTCTGTCCAACATGTTCGCCGGGCTGCAGATCGCCTTCGGGGACATGGTGCGCATCGGCGACACGGTGGTCGTGGACGGCGAGTGGGGCACGGTCGACGAGATCACCCTGACCTTTCTGACGGTACGGACCTGGGACGAGCGCCGGATCACCATGCCGGTGTCGTACTTCACCTCCAAACCCTTCGAGAACTGGTCGCGGGGCACCCCGGAGATGACCGGCACCGTCTTCTGGCATGTGGACCACAGCGCGCCCCTCGATGCGATGCGCGAGAAGCTGCGCGACATCCTGCGCGAGAGCCCCACCTGGGACGGCCGCGCCTACGGCCTCGTGATGACGGACAGCACACCCAACACCGTCCAGGTGCGGGCCCTGATGACCGCGAAGGACGCCGACGACATCTGGACGGTGCGGGTCACGGTCCGCGAGCGGATGATCGCCTGGCTGGCGGCGGAGCACCCCTACGCGCTCCCCCGCGTCAACACCTCCGAGGCGGTGCCGCGTCCCGCGGATCCGGTCAATGGCCGCGCTCCGCGCCCCCGTTCACCTGGATGACCTGGGAGGTGACATGCCCGGCGCCGGGCGAGGCCAGCCAGTGCAGGGTCGCGGCCACGTCTCCCGGTATCCCAGCGCGACCGGTCAGCGTGTCGGCGATGAGCCGCGCCCGCCGGGCCTCGTCCATGGAGTCGCCGAAGAACTCGGTGTCCTCGACGAAGCCCGGCGCGACCACGTTCACGGTGATGCCGTGCGGTCCCAACTGCCGGGCCAGGTCGTGCGCGTAGGGATGCAGCCCGGCCTTGGCCGCCGCGTAGGCGCCGCTGCCCGAACCCCGGTATGCGGCGATGGACGAGATGAACAGCACCCGCCCGCCGGGCTCGGCGAGACGGTCCCGCAGCGCCTCGGTGAGGAGCGCGGCCGTCAGCGCGTTCTGCCGGAAGTTGGCGGTCCAGTCGTGCGCCACACGGTCGAGGGGGTCGTCACTGCCGGCCGGGGGCTCCGGATCCCCCGCGCCGCCGGCACCGTGCACGAGGACGTCGACGGTACCCAGCTCCCGGGCGACGAACCGGGCCACCCCGCGTACCTGATCGGGCTCGGAGAGGTCTGCCGCATAGGTGAGCGCCCCGGGCACCGCGGCCTTCTCCAGCACCTCAGCGCGCCGCCCGAGCAGCAGCACCCGGTCGCCGTCCGCCGCGAACGCCTGCGCCGCCGCCAGCCCGATGCCGGTACCGCCACCACTGATCACGATGTTGCGAGTCATGATCCGAGGGTAGGAGCGTGCCGCCGTTGATGCCGGGATTTATCCACAGGACCGGCATATTTGTATGACTATCCACGCACAAGGACTAGCGGAACGGCGGACACAGGACCGCGCAGGGGCTGTGGCCACACGCGTCACCGCAGGCTGCGGACGTCGAGATGCCTGAGCACCCGGTCCACGATCTCCGGATCCGCTCCCGGCTCGCTGCGCGCCGCCAGGACCTCGTGGCGCGCCGCGCTCAGCATCTCGTTCTGGATGTTCCGGACCCGCTTCAGCCGCTTGGCCCGCTGGTGCTGCGCCTCCCGCCGCTCCTCCTCCCCCATGTCGGGGCTGATCCGGATACCGATGTCGAAGGCGCGCCGCAGCATCTGCTCGGACAGGTCCTCGGGCAGGTCCTCCACCTGTTCGATCTCCCGCAGCCTGCGCTTGGCCGCCTTCGCTGCCCGCACCGCCAGCTCCTTCTCGAAGTCCTTCTCCCGCTCGGAGTCGGCCCGGACCCCGAGCCACCGCACGAGGGACGGCAGCGTGAGCCCCTGCAGGACCAGCGTGACGATGATGACCCCGAACGCGATGAAGACGATCTCGTCGCGGTCGGGGAACGGGGCGCCGGCGTCAGTCCGCAGCGGGACGGCCAGCGCCAGCGCCACCGAGGCCACCCCGCGCATCCCGGACCACCACATCACGACGGTCTCCCGCCAGCTGACCGGGATCTCCTCGTCGTAGTCCCGCCGCGCGTGCAGCCGTTTGGTCAGCCAGGTCGCGGGCAGCAGCCACACCAGCCGTACGACGATCACCACGCCCACGATCGCGGCGGCCCAGCCCAGCAGCTCGCCCCAGCGCCCCTGGGCCGTGCGGATGGCGTTGTGCAGTTCGAGGCCGATGAGTCCGAACGCGACGCCGGTGACCAGGGTGTCGATGATGTCCCAGAAGGTGTGCCCGGCCAGCCGGGTCATCACGTCGTCGGCGTCGGTGGCGTACTCGGCGAGGAACAGCGCGGTGGTGAGCACCGCGAGCACCCCTGAACCGTGCAGCTTCTCGGCCAGCACGTAGGAGGCGTACGGCACCAGCAGGGTCATGCCGATCTGCAGCGTCGGATCGCCCAGCAGGTCCATGAGCCTGTTCGCGCCCCAGCCGAGCACCAGGCCGACGGCCACCGCGACGACGCCGGACAGCACGAGGTCCACGGCCGCCCGCCACGCCGAGAACGAGCCGCTCACGACCGCGGCGATGGCCACGTGATACAGCACGATGGCGGTGACGTCGTTGAACAGCCCCTCGCCCTCCAGGATCGACACCAGGCGGCGCGGTAGCCCCAGCTGCCCGGCGACACTGGTCGCGGCGACCGGGTCGGGCGGCGCGATCAGCGCGCCGAGCGCGAAGGCGGCGGCGATCGGCAGCCCCGGCACGATCGCGCTGGCGACGAACGCCACGCACGCCATCGTGACGAACACCAGCGCGACGGCCAGCAGCAGGATCGGGCGGACGTTGGCCGCGAACTGCCTCCAGGAGGTGCGCCGTACGGCGGCGTAGAGCAGCGGCGGAAGCAGCCCGGGCAGGATCAGCTCCGGCGGGATGTCCACGTTCGGCACGAAGTCGGCCACCGCGAGGGCCCCGCCGAACACGGTCATCAGCACCGGCGCCGGCACCCTGAACCGGTCCCCCACCGGGACGCTCACCAGGGCCCCGAGCAGCAGGACGAACAACAGAGCCAACTGATCCACGGCCGGCGCTCCGGGGGTCGACGGTCACACGGCAGGCCTCAAGCCTGCCATCCGACCGGCGGCGACGCCCGCAGCCGCGGGACCGCGGCGCAGGGGCGCGGCGCAGGGCCTACGGGGCCCGCCGCACAGGCCTACACGGCGCGGCGCATCGCCCGGTGCGGAATGCCGGCGTCCGGGAACTCCGGGCCGTACGCCACGTAGCCGAGCCGCTCGTAGAAGCCCAGCGCGTGGGTCTGTGCGTGCAGGTCCACCGCGGTGAGGCCACGCGCGCGTGCCGCCTCCTCGATGGCCCGCACCAGAGCCACGCCGACACCGAGCCCGCGGGCCTCGCGGGCCACGGCGAGCCGCCCCAGGGAGCCCACCGAGGTGTCCGCGCCGGTCTTCGCCGCCGCGGCCTCGCCGTGCAGCAGCCGCCCGGTGCCGAGCGGCACACCGTCCTCGCGGACCGCCAGGACATGCACGGCGATCGCGTCGTAGGCGTCGTACTCGATGTCCTCGTCGACGCCCTGCTCACGGACGAAGACCTCCTTGCGGACCGCGAAGCAGGCCTCGCGGTCGGCGGGGTCCTCGGCGACCCGGACGGTGTACGGCGCGCTCACGCGTACGTCTCCTCACGGACCTGGTCGAGTGCCTTCTGCAGGTCCTCGGGATAGGCGCTCTCGAACTCCACCCACTGGCCGTCCCCGGGGTGCTCGAAGCCGAGGCGCACCGCGTGCAGCCACTGGCGGGTCAGGAGCAGCCGCTTGGCGAGGGTGGGGTCGGCGCCGTAGGTGAGGTCGCCGACGCAGGGGTGGCGGTGGGCGGACATGTGGACGCGGATCTGGTGGGTGCGGCCGGTCTCCAGCTTCACGTCCAGCAGGGAGGCGGCGCGGAACGCCTCGATGAGGTCGTAGTGCGTCACCGAGGGCTTGCCGTCGGCCGTCACCGCCCACTTGTAGTCGTGGTTCGGGTGGCGGCCGATGGGCGCGTCGATCGTGCCGCTCGTCGGGTCCGGGTGGCCCTGGACCAGGGTGTGGTAGCGCTTGTCGACCGTGCGCTCCTTGAACTGGCGCTTGAGCGAGGTGTACGCCCGCTCCGACTTGGCGACCACCATCAAGCCCGAGGTGCCGACGTCCAGGCGGTGCACGATGCCCTGGCGCTCGGCGGCGCCGGAGGTGGAGATCCGGTACCCGGCGGCGGCGAGACCGCCGATCACGGTGGGGCCGCTCCAGCCCGGCGACGGATGCGCGGCCACGCCGACCGGCTTGACGATCACGACCACGTCCTCGTCGTCGTGCACGATCTCCATGCCCTCGACGGGCTCGGCGACCACCTGCACCGGCGCGGGCGCCTGAGGCATCTCGACCTCGAGCCAGGCACCGCCGCGCACCCGCTCGGACTTGCCGACCACCGTGCCGTCGACCTGGACCTTGCCGGCCGCGGCCAGATCCGCCGCCTTGGTGCGGGAGAAGCCGAACATGCGGGAGATGACGGCGTCGACGCGCTCGCCCTCCAGGCCGTCGGGCACGGGCAGGGTACGGATCTCGGGAATCGTGCTCACCCGTCGAGTATGCCGGACAGGTGGAACCGGCCCGCACGAGCCTGTGGAAAACCGCCCGTGGACGGCCCTGGCCTCAGTCCTTGTGCACCGTGCCGTCCGGGTCCAGGCCCCGGAAGGACAGCAGGACGATCAGGATGCCGCCGCACACGATGGCCGAGTCGGCCAGGTTGAACACGGCGAAGCCCTTCGGCGCGATGAAGTCCACGACCTTGCCCTCGAAGACGCCGGGCGAGCGGAAGATCCGGTCGGTGAGGTTGCCGAGGGCGCCGCCGAGCAGCAGGCCGAGCGCGATAGCCCAGGGGTAACTGTAGAGCTTGCGGGCCAGGCGCATGATCACCACGATCACGGCCGCGGCGATCAGGGTGAAGATGATCGTGAAGGCCGCGCCGAAGCCGAAGGCCGCACCCGGGTTGCGGGTGGCGTTCAGCTCCAGCCAGTCCCCGACGAGCCTGATCGGCTCGCGGCCCTCCAGCTTGGCGACCACGAGCAGCTTGCTGATCAGGTCGAGGGCGTACGCGAACGCGGCCACCGCGAAGAGCAGGGCGATCCGGCGCCCGCGGCGTCCCCGGGCCTCGGCCGGGGCCTGCTGCTCGCCCGCGGCGGCCGGGGTGGACGCGCCGGAGCCGGCGGGTGCTCCGGCCGCAGCCGTGTGCTCGCCGCCGTCGTCCGGGGTGTCCGGCGTACCGATGATGCGCTCCGCCTCTGCCACGTGAGTCCCTCAACCTAGGTGCCTGACTGGGGACGAGACTACGGCACCGCCCCGCACACTCAGGAGCGGCGTTCCTGCTTCTGCTTGCACTCGACGCACAGCGTGGCCCTGGGGAAGGCCTGCATCCGGGCCTTGCCGATGGGGTTGCCGCAGTTCTCGCACAGGCCGTAGGTGCCCGCGTCCAGCCGCTCCAGCGCGTGCTCGTTCTGGATCAGCATCTCGCGCGCGTTGGCGGCGAGCGCCAGCTCGTGCTCGCGCGTGATGTTCTTGGTGCCGGTGTCGGCCTGGTCGTCCCCCGCGCCATCCCCGGAGTCCCGCATCAGGCCCGCGAGGGACACCTCGGAGGAGCTGATCTCGGCGCGCAGCCGCTCCACCTCCGACAGTAGCTCGGCACGGGCCTCGGCGACCTCTTCCGGGGTCCAGGGGTCCTCGCCGGGGCGGACCGCCAGCTCGCCGGGCTCCGCCGCGGCGACCCGCGCCTTGGGAACGGCGGACTCCGCCGTGGCCGTGCCAGGAGTCTTCTTCGCAACCACTGTCGTGGCTCCCGTCTGCTTCGCGGCCCGCGCCGCGCCCGCCTTCTTGGCCCTGCTCGTGTCGGCCGCCCGCGTGGAGACGCCCTCCGCCCCCGCCTTCCTGCCGCCGGCCTTCCTGGCCGCCGCCTTCTTGACGGCCGTCTCCTCCACCGCTCCCTTCGCCGCGGGCTTCTTTCCGCCGGCTTTGCCGGCCACCGCCTTCTCGGCCGACGCCTTCTCGGCGGCGGCCTTCTTGGCAACGGCCTTCCTGGCCGGCCCCTCCTCGGCGCCGGTCTCCTTACCGGCCGCCTTCTTGGCAGACCCAGCCGCCTTCTTTGCGGCCGTCTCCTTGGCCGTGGACTTCTTCGCAGCCGTCTTCTCAGCGGCCGTCCTCCTGGTGGCCGTCTTCCTGGCTGCCGTCTTCTTGACGGCGGTCTCCTCTTCGGCCGTCATCGCCTTGTCCACGGGCTTCCTGGGCGCCTTCTCCTCGGCGGCCGGCTCCTTCGCGGCGGTCTTCCGCGCGGCCGTCTTCCCGGCGGCCGGCTCCTTCACGGCCGTCGCCCTCATCGCCGTCTTCCTCGCGGCCGGCTGCGCGTTCCTCCCCGCGGTCGGCCTCTTCGTGCCGTCCACTCCCTTGGTCTCGCCGCCGGAGGCAGCCGCAGCGCCGGGGGCCGCGCCCCCGTGCCTGCCGGTCGCCGGCTGCTGTACGGCGGTCCTTTTCGCCACCATGGCCGCGACCCCTTCACATATTGTGATGTTGCTCGCGAATCGTTCTGGGACGATAAATCGACTTGAGTCCCGCGGCAACGGGCCACACCGCCCGATTCGCCCGCCCGCACTCCCCCGAGCAGCGGGCCTGCATCCGTTGTGCCCAGCTCTCCGCCGGGTAATCCGCCGGGCCCGGCCCGCCCGGAACCGAACACCCGCCCCCTGGCCATTCGGGTCATCCCGGACGTCACGCCCCGGCGGCCGCGCCGCGCGGAAAACCGGTCGGCCGCTGTCCGCGCGGCGCCGTACACTGGGCGGAGCGAAAAGCGTGGATGGGGACGAGTAGCGGCGTACGCAGCCCAGAGCGACCCGGGGACGGTGTGAGCCCGGGGGCGAGCGCGACGTGAAGATCACCCCGGAGCCGCCGGAAGAAAGCCCAGCCATCTGGCCAGGGCGAGTAGAACCGGCTTCGCGACCCCAATGAGGGGGCTCACCGCCGCGAACGGCGTGACGGAGGGCCAAGGAGGGTGGTACCGCGGGAGCGCGCCGCACACGGCGTAGACAGGATCGAAGGCTCTCGTCCCTCCGACGGAAGGCAGCAAGTCCGTTGGAGGATGCTCGCAGATGACAGCGCCGACGTACCGCCAGGTGCCCGCACAGGTCGACCTGCCCGCTCTTGAGCACGCCGTGCTCGACTTCTGGCGCGAGCAGAAGATCTTCGCCAAGAGCCTGGAGCAGTCCGGGGGCCGCCCGGAATGGGTGTTCTACGAAGGCCCGCCCACCGCCAACGGCATGCCCGGCGCCCACCACATCGAGGCGCGCGTCTTCAAGGACGTCTTCCCGCGCTTCCGCACCATGCGCGGCTACCACGTGGCCCGCAAGGCCGGCTGGGACTGCCATGGCCTGCCGGTGGAGCTGGCCGTGGAGAAGGAGCTCGGCTTCTCCGGCAAGCAGGACATCGAGGCGTACGGCATCGCCGAGTTCAACGCCAAGTGCCGCGAGTCGGTGACCCGGCACACCGACGCCTTCGCCGAGCTGACGACCCGCATGGGCTACTGGGTCGACCTGGACGACGCCTACCGGACCATGGACCCCGAGTACGTGGAGTCGGTCTGGTGGTCGCTGAAGGAGATCTTCACCAAGGGCCTGCTGGTCCAGGCCCACCGCGTCGCCCCCTGGTGCCCGCGCTGCGGCACCGGCCTGTCCGACCACGAGCTGGCGCAGGGCTACGAGACGGTCGTCGACCCGTCCGTGTACGTCCGTTTCCCGCTCACCTCCGGTCCGCTCGCCGGCGAGGCCGCACTCCTGGTGTGGACGACGACCCCCTGGACCCTGGTGTCCAACACGGCGGTCGCCGCCCACCCGGAGGTCACCTACGTCGTCGCGAGCAACGGCGAGGAGAAGCTCGTCGTCGCCGAGCCGCTGCTCGCCAAGGCGCTCGGCGAGGGCTGGGAGAGCACGGGCCAGACCTTCACCGGCGCCGAGATGGAGCGCTGGAACTACCAACGTCCCTTCGAGCTCGTGGAGTTCCCCGAGCCGGCCCACTACGTGGTGAACGCCGACTACGTGACCACCGAGGACGGTACGGGTCTGGTCCACCAGTCCCCCGCCTTCGGTGAGGACGACCTCAGGGTGTGCCGTTCCTACGGCCTGCCGGTCGTGAACCCGGTCCGCCCGGACGGCACCTTCGAGGAGGATGTCCCGCTGGTCGGCGGCGTCTTCTTCAAGAAGGCGGACGAAAAGCTCACCGAGGACCTGAAGCAGCGCGGCCTCCTCTTCAAGCACCTGCCGTACGAGCACAGCTACCCGCACTGCTGGCGCTGCCACACCGCGCTGCTCTACTACGCACAGCCCTCCTGGTACATCCGCACGACGGCGATCAAGGACCGCCTGATCCAGGAGAACGAGAAGACCAACTGGTTCCCCGAGACGGTCAAGTACGGCCGCTTCGGCGACTGGCTGAACAACAACATCGACTGGGCGCTGTCCCGCAACCGCTACTGGGGCACCCCGCTGCCGATCTGGCGCTGCGAGGACGACCACCTCACCTGCGTCGGCTCCCGCGCGGAGCTGACCGAGCTGACGGGCACCGACCAGTCGGCCCTCGACCCGCACCGGCCGTACATCGACGAGGTCACCTTCACCTGCCGCCACGACGGCTGCGGCAAGACGGCCACGCGCGTGCCGGAGGTCATCGACGCCTGGTACGACTCGGGCTCGATGCCGTTCGCCCAGTGGGGCTACCCGTACAAGAACAAGGAGCTGTTCGAGAGCCGCTACCCGGCGCAGTTCATCTCCGAGGCGATCGACCAGACCCGCGGCTGGTTCTACACGCTGATGGCCGTGGGCACGTTGGTCTTCGACAGGTCGTCGTACGAGAACGTCGTGTGCCTGGGCCACATCCTGGCCGAGGACGGCCGCAAGATGTCCAAGCACCTGGGCAACATCCTGCAGCCGATCCCGCTCATGGACCAGCACGGCGCGGACGCGGTGCGCTGGTTCATGGCGGCCGGCGGCTCCCCGTGGGCGGCCCGCCGGGTCGGCCACGGCACCATCCAGGAGGTCGTCCGCAAGACCCTGCTGACGTACTGGAACACGGTCGCCTTCCAGGCGCTGTACGCCCGCACGTCGGACTGGGCGCCCAGCGCGGCCGACCCGGCCCCGGCCGAGCGCCCGTTGCTGGACCGCTGGCTGCTGTCCGAGCTGCACGCGCTCACCGACCAGGTGACCCAGGCTTTGGAGGCGTACGACACCCAGCGTGCCGGCAAGCTGCTGTCCGCGTTCGTGGACGACCTGTCCAACTGGTACGTCCGCCGTTCGCGCCGCCGCTTCTGGCAGGGCGACAAGGCCGCGCTGCGCACCCTGCACGAGGTGCTGGAGACGGTCACCAAGCTGATGGCGCCGATCACGCCGTTCATCACCGAGCGGGTGTGGCAGGACCTGGTCGTGCCGGTGACCCCGGGCGCGCCGGAGTCCGTGCACCTGGCCTCCTGGCCGGAGGCGGACCTGGCGGCGATCGATCCGGAGCTGTCGAGGCAGATGGTCCTGGTCCGCCGGCTGGTCGAGCTGGGCCGGGCCACGCGCGCGGAGTCGGGCGTCAAGACGCGTCAGCCGCTGTCCCGCGCGCTGATCGCGGCGACCGGCTTCGAGTCCCTGGACCGCGAGCTGCACACGCAGATCACGGAGGAGCTGAACGTCTCCTCGCTGGCCTCGCTGTCCGAGGTCGGCGGCAGCCTGGTGGACACCACCGCCAAGGCCAACTTCCGTGCGCTCGGCAAGCGGTTCGGCAAGCGGGTGCAGGACGTGGCCAAGGCGATCGCCGCCGCCGACGCGGCCGCGCTGTCCCTCGCGCTGCGTGAGGGCACGGCCTCGGTGGAGGTCGACGGCGAGACGGTGGCCCTCGCCCCCGACGAGGTGATCATCACCGAGACCCCGCGCGAGGGCTGGTCGGTGGCCTCCGACTCCGGTGCCACGGTGGCGCTGGACCTGGAGATCACCGAGGCGCTGCGGCAGGCGGGCCTGGCCCGTGACGCGATCCGGCTGATCCAGGAGGCCCGCAAGAACAGCGGTCTGGATGTGGCCGACCGGATCGCCCTGCGCTGGGTGTCGACCGACCCCGCGGTGGTCGCCGCGCTGGCCGAGCACGCCGAGCTGATCGCCGACGAGGTTCTGTCGACGGACTTCGCGCAGGGTGAGGGCGACGACAGCTTTGGTGAGCCGTTCACCGATGAGGGGCTGTCCCTCACGTTCCGGCTGCGGAAGGCGTAAGCGCCGAGCGGTTTGAGAAGGGCCCGGTCTCCCTTTCGGAGGCCGGGCCCTTCTTCTCCCCATCGCCCCGGCACTCACACCTCAACCCGCGTAAAAAGGGCGGGCCCCCAGGACCGAAAGTCCAAGGGGCCCGCCCTATTGAGCGCTGCCGACGCCGTTGTCGTACTAGTGCCCGGTGCTCAGTTGTCGTCCTCGTCGATCAGGAACCCGCGCATCGGCGAGGGTGCCTGACCCATCGGGGACGGGCCCTGCGGGCGGACCGGGGCCATGGGCTGGGTCATGGCCGGGGTCATCTGCTGCTGGCCGCCGTAGGACGGGGCGGACGGACCGGGGTTGCCGCCCATCGTCTGGTTGCCGCCGTAGGACGGGGCGCTCGCGCCGGCCGGGGCCATGGAGGGCGCCGGGGACGGCGGCAGCGACGCGGTGGCCGGGGTGCGCGGCGGGGCCAGGGAGTCGTCGGCCTGGGTCTCCAGCTGGCGCAGCTGGGACTCGAGGTACGACTTCAGGCGGGTGCGGTACTCGCGCTCGAAGCCGCGCAGGTCCTCGACCTTGCGCTCCAGCGTGGCGCGGGCGGACTCCAGGGAGCCCATCGCGACGCGATGCTTCTCCTGCGCGTCCCGCTCCAGGGCGTCGGCCTTGGCACGGGCGTCACGCTCCAGACCCTCGGCGCGGCTGCGGGCCTCGCCGACGATCTTGTTGGCCTCGGAGCGGGCCTCGGCGATCGCCTGGTCGGCGGTCTGCTGGGCCAGCGAGAGGACACGGGCGGCGCTGTCGCCACCGGGGCCCTGACCGGGGCCGCCCATCGGACCGCCCATGGGGCCGCCCATCGGGCCACCCATCTGCTGCTGCATGGGCGGCTGGCCGCCCATCGGACCCTGACCCATCGGACCCTGACCCATCGGGCCCTGGCCCATCGGACCCTGACCCATCGGGCCGGGACCCTGCGGGCCGCCCTGACCGCCGGGACCGGCGGGCAGCTGCGGGGCGCCGCTCGGCAGCTGGGGCGGGCCACCCATGGGGCCGCCCATCTGCTGCTGCGGCGGGCCCGATATGCCGGCGGGCACCGGAGCGCCGGGACCTCGCATGCCCTGCTGAGGCATGCCCTGCTGCTGCGGGTGCGGCTGCTGGTCCTGGTCCGGCGGGCCCTTGCGCATGTTCTGCTGGTTCTGCGCGGCCGCACGGGTGGCCGCGGCCAGCTTGGCGCGCAGGTCCTCGTTCTCGCGGAGCAGACGGGTCAGTTCGGCTTCGACCTCGTCGAGGAAGGCATCGACCTCGTCCTCGTCATAGCCTTCTCGGAGGCGGACGGTCGTGAACTGCTTGTTCCGCACGTCCTCGGGGGTCAACGGCATCTCTTCACCTCAACGTAGTCATCGGCAGTCGGCAAGACCGTATCGTCCACCCTCATCACATGAAGCTCCCCGTGATGGAGAGGAGGATGTAGACGATGATCATCAGTACGAAGAAGGACAGGTCGAGCGCCACGCCCCCGAGACGCAGCGGCGGGATGAACCGCCGCAGAAGCTTCAGCGGTGGATCGGTGACAGTGTAGGTGGCCTCCAGTACGACCACCATCGCCTTGCCGGGTTGCCACGAGCGGGCGAACTGGAACACGTAATCCATGACCAGCCGGAAGATGAGCACGGCGAGGAACACCAGCAGCGCGGTGTGGACCACCGTGACGAACACGCTCATGGCCTGCGCTTCCCTCTCCCCTGTTCCATGCTCTTCCGAGCCTCGATCCGGATGTTGCGTCTCAGCTCTGGTTGAAGAACCCGCCCTCTGCGATGCGGGCCTTGTCCTCCGCCGTGACATCG
Organism: Streptomyces sp. NPDC052107; assembly: GCF_040680215.1. NCBI lineage: Bacteria > Bacillati > Actinomycetota > Actinomycetes > Kitasatosporales > Streptomycetaceae > Streptomyces > Streptomyces sp. NPDC052107. The sequence continues at coordinate 266,410 of NZ_JBFAWG010000001.1, read as the reverse complement.
ACGTTAGCAGGCGACAACAGGAACACCTTCTGCGTCACCCGCTCGATGCTGCCGTGAAGACCAAACACCAAACCGGCCGCAAAGTCGACAAGTCGCTTCGCGTCTGTGTCGTCCATCTCAGTCAGATTCATGATCACCGGGGTGCCCTCACGGAAGTGTTCCCCGATGGTACGGGCCTCGTTGTACGTCCGCGGGTGAAGCGTGGTGATCCGGTAAGGCTCTCGCTCGGACACAACCTTGGGCATGATCACCGGTGCGTTCTTCTCGAGGGACTGACGTTCTTGTGTGATGGACGCCACGGGCGCAATCCGCGCCGGACGTCCGGATTCCGCGGCGAGCGAAGTCGACCGGACCACCGGCTCGCGCGGCGCGGGCGGTTGCGCGATTCGCACCTCTTCGTCCCTTTGAGACTGATGTGCACTGTGCGATTGGTGTGAAGGTTCGTGCCTTCGGTGATCCCGTTCGGGTTCCGGGTCCAACTCGGGCTCGAAGTCGTCGTCGGGGTCGAATCCGCGGCCGTCGTACCCATCGTCCTCCACGAGGCCGAGGTAGACCGCCATCTTGCGCATCGCGCCGGCCATGCTCTGAGTCCTCCGCTCTGTGGTGGATCGGCTGACGACTGCCAAGTGCCCGCGATCCACGAGGTCGTTGCGCCCGCCTTCGCAGGCACTGACCATATTTTCTGCTGTGGTCCGACTTCTTGGCGACGTTACCCGAGCCTGGGGCGGACTCCGAGTACCGCAGTGCCGACGCGCACATGTGTCGCCCCGGCGGCCACGGCCTGTTCGAGGTCCGCACTCATCCCTGCCGACACCATGGTTGCAGCCGGATGGGCTCGGCGCAGGTCGGTCGACAAATCCATGAGGCGTTCAAACGCCGCCTGTTCGCGTCCCGCGTACTCGCCGGTGAGCGGAGCGACGGTCATCAGCCCGTCGAGCCGCAGTCCCGGCGCCTCGCCGATGAGGTCGGCCAACTCTTCGATTCCGTCAGGGGCGACGCCTCCGCGCTCACCCCGGCCGCCCTCCCCCGCGTCGAGCGCGACCTGGATGAGACACCCCACCTCGCGCCCGGCTCGCACGGCCTCCTTCGACAGAGCTGTGACGAGCTTGGAACGATCCACGGACTGCACTACATCGGCATAGCCGACCACGGAACGCACCTTGTTGGTCTGCAACTGGCCGACGAAATGCCACTTAAGCGGCAGATCCGTACACGCGGCGGCCTTCGGTGCCGCGTCCTGGTCACGGTTCTCGGCGACATGGCGCACACCGAGTTCCGACAGGATCCGCACATCGCTCGCCGGGTAGGTCTTGGTGACCACGATCAGGGTCACCTCCTCCCGCTTGCGCCCGGCCGCCACACACGCGGCGGTGATGCGCTCCTCCACTTTCGCCAGATTCGCGGCGAGTTGGGTCTTACGGTCCGTCATGCCCCATCAGTCCAGCCAGACATAGCCCGCGAGCCGCCCGGTGGTGCGGTCACGGCGGTACGAGAAGTGGTCGCCCGACTCCAGCGTGCACTCCGGCGACTGCGCCCGGTCGCACACCCCGAGCCGGTCGAGCTGCGCGTGCACCCCGGCGCTCACGTCGACCGCCGGCGTACCCCAGCTCGTTTCAGCGTGCGCCGCCGGCTCGACGGCCGCCACCTCGGCGCGCATCGCATCCGGCACCTCGTAGCACCGCCCGCACACGGCCGGTCCGGTGCGGGCGACGATCCGGGCCGGGTCGGCGCCGAGTCCGGCCATGGCCCGTACGGCGGCCGGGACGACCCCCTTGACCATGCCGGGCCGGCCCGCGTGCGCCGCCGCGACGACCCCGGCGACGGGATCGGCCAGCAGCACCGGCACACAGTCGGCGGTGAGCACGGCGAGGGCGAGTCCACGGCGGGCGGTGACGATCGCGTCGACCTCCGGCACCGGACGCTCACCCCAGGGCTGGTCCACCACGGCCACGTCGGCGCCGTGCACCTGGTTCATCCAGACGACCCGGTCCGGGTCGATGCCGAGCGACTTGGCCGCGATGTCCCGGTTGGCCCGTACGGCCTCGGAATCGTCGCCGACCGCGCCGCCGAGGTTGAGCTCCTCATACGGAGCGGCGCTCACCCCGCCCCACCGGTCGGTGAAGGCGAAGTGCGCGCCGCTCACGCTCTCGCGCCGTCCTATCACTTCAGGAAGTCCGGGACGTCCAGCTCCTCGGCCGCGCTGTCCGCGTAGGGGGACCGCGGGGCCGGGGTGACCGGCGGGGCGGCCGGGATGTCGGCCACCGGCTCGGGCGCCGGCTCCGGCTCCTCCTTGGGCTTGACGCTGCCCAGCGAGCCGAAGGACGGACGGCTGGGCTCGCTCGGCCGGGCCGGAGTGGTCTCCTCGCGGCGGGAGCCCGCCGAAGTCGAGGCCGAGCCGAGGACGTTGTCCCGGCGGGCCGGGGGCTGGCCCCCGTCGAAGCCGGCCGCGATCACGGTGACCCGGACCTCGTCGCCGAGGGCGTCGTCGATGACCGCGCCGAAGATGATGTTGGCCTCGGGGTGGGCGGCCTCGCTGACCAGCTGGGCCGCCTCGTTGATCTCGAACAGGCCGAGGTCGGAGCCGCCGGAGATGGAGAGCAGCACGCCACGGGCGCCGTCGATGGACGCCTCCAGCAGCGGCGAGGAGATCGCCATCTCGGCCGCGGCCACCGCGCGGTCGTCGCCGCGGGCCGAGCCGATGCCCATGAGGGCCGAACCGGCCTCGGACATGACCGACTTCACGTCGGCGAAGTCGAGGTTGATGAGGCCGGGGGTGGTGATGAGGTCGGTGATGCCCTGGACACCGGAGAGCAGGACCTGGTCGGCGGACTTGAAGGCGTCCAGGACCGAGACCTGGCGGTCCGAGATGGACAGCAGCCGGTCGTTGGGGATGACGATGAGGGTGTCGACCTCTTCGCGCAGCTCGGCGATGCCGTCCTCGGCCTGGTTCGCGCGGCGCCGTCCCTCGAAGGTGAACGGGCGCGTGACCACACCGATGGTGAGGGCGCCGAGGGAGCGCGCGATGTTGGCCACGACGGGCGCGCCGCCGGTGCCGGTGCCGCCGCCTTCACCGGCCGTCACGAAGACCATGTCGGCCCCCTTGAGGACCTCCTCGATCTCCTCGCGGTGGTCCTCGGCGGCCTTGCGGCCGACGGCCGGGTTGGCTCCGGCGCCGAGTCCGCGGGTGAGTTCGCGGCCCACGTCGAGCTTGACGTCGGCGTCGCTCATCAACAGCGCCTGAGCGTCGGTGTTGATGGCGATGAACTCGACGCCCTTGAGACCGACCTCGATCATCCGGTTGATGGCATTGACACCACCGCCGCCGACACCGATGACCTTGATGACTGCGAGGTAGTTCTGCGGTGCTGCCACGTCGAAGGCCTCTCGCCTCGAATTACGTTGTCGCCGCCGGGCGGTGCCCCGCGCCGGGACGACGGATGCCGAATGGGACGGTCCGTAGTGCCGACCCGAACCCTAACCCTGAAGTTTAGGGTTACCAGTGTGTCTGTTCCCTGGAGTCTTCTGAACAGGACACTAAGTCGACAAGTGGCGCCCGTTCAACGAACACGCCGAACCTCCCGTTTTTCTTTTCACCCTATGTGATCAGCCGTAGCGGTGCCCAACCAGGGTGCTGGCCTGCGCTGATGCGCGTCAACTGCCCGAAGACGCAGGGGCGGTGGGAACACTGACGTCGAAGTGCCGCGCGCCGGGAGCTGCTTTCATGAGAGCTGCGAGGGTCCGTGCCTTGGCGCGGCCGTTCTCACCACTGCCCCACGCCACAGCGCGACCGTCGGCCAACTCCAGCGAGATGTCGTCGTAGGAACGGACTTGGACGGTCCGGGTGTCCTTCGCGACGGCGGCCGGCAGATCGCCGGCGACCCGGACCGCCTCGCGCACCAGACGGTCGGTTCCGAAGCGGCGGAAGCTCGCGGCACCGGAACCGGTACGGGAGGCGGACAATTCCAGCACCGGAACGCCTTTCGGTGCCTCAGAAACCGTAGCGAATCGGACACCTTCGTCGTCGACTTCGACGAAGTTCCCGCCTTTTCGGACAAGTAGAACCGGAGCACGCTCGGTCACTTTCAGGCCGATTCCATGGGGCCAGGAACGGACGACATCAACGGTGTCAATTCTGGGCAATTTCTGGCGAAGTCGGGCTTCGATGCCCTCGCTGTCGACGGAAATCATCGGCGCCCCGACCGGTACGGCCGCCGCGTCCCGCACCTCGGCGGGGGTCAGCACGCGCGTGCCGGACACCGAGACGTGCCGGACGCGCAGCCAGCTCGAGCCGTACAACACCCAGGTGCCACCGGCCCCGAGGAGCACGGCGAGCGCGGCCAGAATGACGATCGTACGAAGGCGCGTTCTCCTGAGCCTGCGGACGAGCGGCGGGCCGGACGACTCCTGCTGGCGTTCACCGCGCTCCGCGGTGGAGGGTCCGGCCACACCCGCTCCCTTTCTTGGCTCGGTTCACCTCCGGGGCGCCCAAGCCGGTGTCACTCGCCGATGCTAGTGGTGGCGCGAGGCGATCGCCTCGTACACCATGCCGACGAGCAGGTCGTCGGCGTCCCGGCGGCCGAACTCGCTTGCCGCGCGGGACATCTCGTACAGCCGGTGCGGGTCGGCGAGCACGGGCAGGACGTTCTGCTGCACCCACTCGGGCGTGAGTTCCGCGTCGTCGACGAGGAGTCCGCCGCCGGCCTTCACCACCGGTTGGGCGTTGAGCCGCTGCTCGCCGTTGCCGATGGGCAGCGGGACGTAGGCGGCCGGGAGTCCGACGGCGGAGAGTTCGGCGACGGTCATCGCGCCCGCGCGGCAGAGCATCATGTCGGCCGCGGCGTACGCGAGGTCCATCCGGTCCAGGTAACCTACCGGAATGTAGGGGGGCATTCCCGGCATCTGGTGCACCTGTGGCAGTTCGTTCTTCGGACCGACCGCGTGCAGGATCTGGATGCCGGCCTGCTGGAGCCAGGGCGCGACCTGCTGGACGACCTCGTTGAGGCGGCGGGCGCCCTGGGAGCCGCCGGAGACGAGCAGCGTGGGCAGGTTCGGGTCGAGGCCGAAGCGGTGCCGGGCCTCGGGGCGGACGGCCGCGCGGTCCAGGGTGGCGATGGACCGGCGCAGCGGGATGCCGATGTAGCGGGCGTCACGCAGCTTGCTGTCGGGCGTGGAGACGGCGACCCGGGCCGCGTACCGCGAGCCGATCTTGTTGGCCAGGCCCGGACGGGCGTTGGCCTCGTGGATCACGATGGGCACGCCGAGGCGCTTGGCGGCCAGATAGCCGGGCAGGGCGACATAGCCGCCGAAACCGACCACCACGTCCGCCTTGGTGCGCTCCAGGATCTGCTCGGCGGCCTTGATGGTGCCGCGCAGCCGGCCCGGGACGGTGATCAGCTCGGGGGTCGGCTTACGGGGCAGCGGCACCGCCGGGATCAGCGCCAGCTCGTAGCCGCGCTCCGGGACGAGCCGGGTCTCCAGGCCGCGCTCCGTGCCCAGGGCCGTGATCCCCACGGTCGGGTCCTGCCTGCGCAGGGCGTCCGCGAGGGCGAGCGCGGGCTCGATGTGGCCGGCGGTCCCCCCACCGGCGAGTACGACATGCACCGAAATTCACCGCTCTCCGGACGAACGCGCCGCCGAGGCACGCCGTCGCATCGTGTTCCATCTCCGAGGCCCCCGCTCGACACCGGAGCCTCCCGCCCGCTTTCTACCAAAGCGAGGTTGCCGCATCGCAAGCGCTGCCCGCGCAGCGGGCTCGTCGCGTGCGAAGGCGATCAGCAGCCCGATGGCGAACATGGTCGGCAGCAGGGCGGACCCTCCGTAGGAGAACAGCGGGAGAGGGACGCCGGCGATCGGCAGCAGGCCGAGCACCGCACCGATGTTGATCACCGCCTGGGCGGTGATCCAGGTGGTCACGCCTCCCGCGGCGTACCTCACGAAGGGGTCCTCCGTGCGTCCGGCCACGCGGATACCCGCATAGCCTAGAGCCGCGAACAGGGCGAGCACCGACAGCGTCCCCGCCAGACCCAGTTCCTCACCGGTGACCGCGAAGATGAAGTCGGTGTGGGCTTCGGGGAGTTGGCCCCATTTTTCCACACTCGCACCGAGACCGGAACCGAAGAGTCCGCCGGAGGCGAGGGCGTAGATGCCGTGCGCGCCCTGCCAGCACATGTCGTTCGGGCCGGGGTCGGTGGCGGCGATGCAGCTGAGCCGGTTCAGCCGGTGCGGGCTGGACCAGATGGCGAGCGCGGCGAGCACCCCGGCGACGCTCAGCACCCCCGAGAACAGCCGGGTCGGCGCTCCCGCGAGCCACAGCAGTCCGAACAGGATCGCGGTCAGGATGATCGTCGTACCCATGTCGCCGCCGAGCATGATCAGCCCGAGCAGCAGGAAGGTGACCGGCACCAGCGGCACCAGCATGTGCTTCCACTGGGTCAGCAGCCTCTTCTCCTGCTTGCGGGCGATCAGGTCCGCGCCCCACAGCACCAGGGCCAGCTTGCCGAACTCGCTGGGCTGGATCTGGAAGGAGCCGCCGAGGGAGATCCAGTTCTGGTTGCCGTTGACCGCCATCCCTATCCCGGGGATCTGCACCAGGACCATCAGGAAGACGGCGGCGGCGAGGATGGGGTACGCCAACGCCCGGTGCAGCTTCACCGGCATGCGGGAGGCCACGAACAGCAGTACGCCACCGATGACCGCGGCGAGGAACTGCTTGCGGAAGAAGTAGGACCCGGGCAGCGAGAGCTGCAGCGCGGTGATCTGGGAGGCCGAGTAGACCATCACCAGACCCAGCACCATGATCAGCAGGGTGCCGCCGACGATCAGGTAGTAGGCGGTCAGCGGCCGGTCCCAGGCCTTCCGGGCGCGGCCGTAGAGGCGTTGTACGGGGTTCTCGCGCGGGCTGCGGAGCGCCGCGGTCCTACTGGCGGCGCGCTGAACCGGTGGACGGCCCGTACGGCTACCGGACATCACCAGCTCCTCGCACCCGCCGACCAAACCCGAGCCACATCCGCCTCACGCGTCCCTCCAAGGGTCCCGAAGCACCCCAGGTGGCCGAGACCCGCCGTCAGGCGCCCGCGCCGAGTTCGCGGACCGCCGCCGCGAACGCGTCACCGCGCTGGTTGTAGTTGGTGAACATGTCCATGGACGCGCAGGCCGGGGCCAGCAGTACCGTGTCGCCGGGCTGAGCGAGCCGCTCGGCCTCCGTCACCGCCTGGAGCATCGCCCCAGTGTCGGTCCGGTCGAGCTCGACCACGGGTACTTCCGGGGCGTGTCGCGCCAGGGCGTCACGGATCAGCTCACGGTCGGCGCCGATCAGGACGGCACCGCGAAGCCGCTTGGCCGACTTGGCGACCAGTTCGTCGAAGGTCGCCCCTTTCGCCAGACCGCCCGCAATCCATACGATCGACTCATATGCCGCCAACGAGGCTTCCGCGGCGTGGGTGTTGGTCGCCTTGGAGTCGTCGATGTACGCGACCCCGCCGAGGTCGGCGACGTGCGCGATACGGTGCGCGTCCGGGCGGAAGGCCCTGAGCCCGTCCCGTACGGCCTGGGCGGGCACCCCGAAGGCACGCGCGAGGGCCGCAGCGGCAAGGGCGTTGGCGATGTTGTGCGGGGCCGGCGGGTTGACGTCGGAGACCTCGGCCAGCTCCTGGGCGTTCTTCTGCCGGTTCTCCACGAAGGCGCGGTCGACCAGGATGCCGTCCACGACGCCGAGTTGGGAGGGCGCGGGGGTGCCGAGGGTGAAGCCGACGGCCCGGCAGCCCTCCTCGACGTCGGCCTCGCGCACCAGCTCCTCGGTGAGCTTGTCGGCCACGTTGTAGACGCAGGCGACCCGATTTCCTTCGTAGATACGGCCCTTGTCCTTGGCGTACGCCTCCATGGAGCCGTGCCAGTCGAGGTGGTCCGGGGCGAGGTTGAGGACGGTGGCCGAGTGGGCGCGCAGCGAGGGCGCCCAGTGCAGCTGGTAGCTGGACAGCTCCACGGCGAGGACGTCGTACTCCTCGTCCCCGAGCACGACGTCCAGCAGGGAGACGCCGATGTTGCCGACGGCGGCCGTGCGCAGGCCCGCGGCCCGCAGGATGGACGCGAGCATCTGCACGGTCGTGGTCTTGCCGTTTGTGCCCGTGACGGCCAGCCAGGGCGCCGCGCCGGGACCGCGCAGGCGCCAGGCCAGCTCCACGTCGCCCCAGACCGGCACGCCCTTTTCGGCCGCCGCCGCGAAGAGGGGCTTGTCGGGCTTCCAGCCGGGCGCGGTGACGATCAGCTCGGTGCCCTCCGGCAGGGTCGCCCCGTCGCCGAGGCGCACGGTGATACCGAGCGCCTGAAGTTCGGCGGCCTGCTCACGCGCGCGTGCGTCGTCGCCGTCGTTGACGACCGTGACGATCGCCCCGCGCGCGTGCAGCACCTTGGCCGCCGGGACGCCGGAGACACCGAGCCCGGCGACGGTGACGTGCTTGCCCTGGAAGTCGAAGAGCTCCGAGGTGGAGGTCACTTGTCCGCTGCCCATCCTGCATAGAAGAGGCCAAGTCCGACAATCACACAGATTCCCTGGATGATCCAGAATCGGACCACCACAAGGACTTCGGACCAGCCCTTGAGTTCGAAGTGGTGCTGGAGTGGCGCCATCCGGAAGACGCGCTTGCCGGTCAGCCGGAAGGAGCCGACCTGGATGACCACCGACATGGTGATGAGGACGAACAGACCGCCCATGATGGCCACCAGCAGCTCCGTGCGGGAGAGGATGGCCAGACCGGTGAGGACACCACCGAGGGCGAGCGAACCGGTGTCACCCATGAAGATCTTCGCCGGCGAGGTGTTCCACCACAGGAAGCCCAGGCAGGCACCCATCAGCGCGGAGGCGATCACCGCGAGGTCGAGCGGGTCGCGCACCTCGTAGCAGGCGGCCGGGTTCGTCAGGGTCTGCGCGTTGGCGCAGGACTCCTGGAACTGCCAGACGCCGATGAACGTGTAGGCGCCGAAGACGAGCACGGAGGCGCCGGTGGCCAGACCGTCCAGACCGTCGGTGAGGTTCACGCCGTTCGACATCGCGAGGATCATGAACAGCGCCCAGACGACGAACAGCACCGGGCCGATCGTCCAGCCGAAGTCGGTGATGAACGACAGCTTGGTGGAGGCCGGGGTGTTGCCGCGCGCGTCGGCGAACATCAGCGACAGCACCGCGAAGGAGATGCCGACGATCAGCTGGCCGGCCATCTTCGCCTTGGCCCGCAGACCCAGCGAACGCCGCTTGACGATCTTGATGTAGTCGTCGAGGAAGCCGACCAGACCCATGCCGAACATCAGGCCGAGGACCAGGATCCCGGAGTAGGTGGGCGGGTAACCGGTGATGAGCTTGCTCAGGAAGTACGCCGCGATGGTCGCCAGGATGAAGGCGATACCGCCCATGGTCGGCGTACCGCGCTTGCTGGCGTGCTCGCGCGGACCGTCGTCACGGATGTACTGGCCGTAGCCCTTGCGGGCCAGAAGCTTGATCAGCAGCGGCGTGCCGATCAGCGTCAGGAACAGGCCAATGACTCCTGAGAACAGGATCTGCTTCATCATCGGGCGGCAACCTCGCCCTCGGCACCGGTCTCGACGAGCGCCTGGGCAACGCTCTCCAGACCCACCGAACGGGACGCCTTCACGAGCACGACGTCCCCTGGGCGCAACTCGCTGCGCAACAGGTCGATCGCCGCCTGTGCGTCGGACACGTGCACCGACTCCTCACCCCACGAACCCTCGTTATATGCGCCCAGTTGCAGCCAGGAGGCCTCAATCCCCCCGACGGCGACGAGCTTGCTGACGTTGAGCCGGACGGCGAGCCGTCCGACGGCGTCGTGCTCGGCGAGCGCCTCGTCCCCCAGCTCGGCCATCTTGCCGAGCACCGCCCACGTGCGGCGCCCCTTGCCCATGGCCGCGAGCGCCCTGAGGGCGGCCCGCATGGACTCGGGGTTGGCGTTGTAGGCGTCGTTGACGATGGTCACGCCGTCCGGGCGCTCGGTGACCTCCATGCGCCAGCGGGAGAGGGAGCCCGCCTCGGAGAGCGCGGTGGCGATCTCTTCCGCGGACATGCCCAGCTCATGGGCGACGGCGGCCGCGGCGAGCGCGTTCGACACGTGATGCTCACCGTACAGGCGCATGGTCACATCGCTTGCACCGGAGGGTGTGTGAAGCCTGAAGGCGGGCTGTCCGCTGTCCATGAGTCGCACGTTCTCGGCGCGTACGTCCGCTTCGGCCGACTCTCCGAAAAGGACCACCTTCGCCTTGGTACGGGCGGCCATGGCGCGGACCAGCGGGTCGTCGGCGTTGAGGATCGCGGCGCCGTCCTCCGGCAGGCCTTCGACGAGCTCGCCCTTGGCCCGGGCGATCTGCTCACGGCCGCCGAACTCGCCGATGTGGGCGGTGCCGACGTTGAGGACCAGGCCGATCTTCGGGGGCGTGAGGTCGGTGAGGTAGCGGATGTGCCCGATGCCGCGGGCGCCCATCTCTAGCACGAGGAACTTCGTCTCCTCGGTGGCGGACAGGGCGGTCAGCGGCAGCCCGATCTCGTTGTTGAGCGAGCCGGGCGTGAACACCGTCGGCGCCTTGCGCTGGAGCACCTGCGCGATCAGGTCCTTGGTGCTGGTCTTGCCCGCCGAGCCGGTCAGGGCGACGAGGGTCGCGCCGAGTCGGCGTACGACGTGCCGGGCGAGGGCGCCGAGCGCGGTCTGGACGTCGTCGACGACGATCGCGGGCACACCGACCGGGCGCGACGCCAGTACGGCGACCGCGCCCGTCTCGATCACCTGTGGTGCGTAGTCGTGTCCGTCCACGCGTTCGCCGACGAACGCGGCGAACAGGCTGCCGGGCAGCACCTCGCGGGAGTCCCGGACGACCGGTCCCGTGACCTCGACGGACGGATCCGGTATGTCGTGCGTCTGCCCGCCGACGACTGCTGCGATCTCGGCGAGGGAGAGGGCGATCACAAGTTCATCCCCTGGGTCTTCTGGATTTTCATCCCTGGGTTTTCTGGATGGCTTCGCGGAGCACCTGGCGGTCGTCGAAGGGACGGACGACGCCGGCGATGTCCTGGCCCTGCTCATGCCCCTTGCCCGCGACCAGCACGGTGTCGCCGGCCTGGGCGCGGCCCACGGCGGCGGCGATCGCGGCGGCCCGGTCCTCGAACAGGAGCACCTCGCCACGCTCGTGCGCGGGCACGGAGGCGGCGCCCTGCAGCATGGTCGCGAGGATCGCGAGAGGGTCCTCGGAGCGGGGGTTGTCGGAGGTCAGTACGGCCGTGTCGGCGAGCCGGGCCGCGGCGGCGCCCATCGGGGCGCGCTTGGTCTGGTCGCGGTCGCCGCCGCAGCCGAGCACGATGTGCAGCCGGCCCTTGGTGACCTTGCGCAGCGCCTTGAGCACGGACTCGACGGCGTCGGTCTTATGGGCGTAGTCGACGACCGCGAGGTAGGGCTGCCCGGCGTCCACCCGCTCCAGCCGGCCGGGGACGCCCGGGACGGCGGCGACGCCGTCGGCCGCGGTCTGCGGGTCGAGACCGGCGACGGCGAGGGCGACGATGGCGGCGAGGGTGTTCGCCACGTTGAAGGGGCCGGGGATCGGCGACTTGGCGTGGATCCGCTCGCCGTTCGGGCCGAGGACGGTGAACGTCGAGTCCATGGGACCGACCTGGACGTCCTCGGCGCGCCAGTCGGCGTCGGGGTGGCCCTCGGCGGAGAAGGTGACGACGGGGACCGTGGCCTCCTCGGCCAGCCGGCGGCCGTACGCGTCGTCGGCGTTGATCACGCCGAGTTTGCTGCGTTTCGGCGTGAACAGCTGCGCCTTGGCCCGGAAGTAGTCCTCCATGTCGGAGTGGAACTCCATGTGTTCCGGGCTGAGGTTGGTGAACACGGCGATGTCGAAGACACAGCCGTCGACCCGGCCGAGGACCAGGGCGTGGCTGGAGACCTCCATGGCGACCGCCTCGACGCCCCCTTCGCGCATGACGGCGAACAGGGCCTGGAGGTCGGTGGCTTCGGGAGTGGTGCGCTCCGACTTGATGCGCTCGTCGCCGATGCGGATCTCCACCGTGCCGATGAGGCCGGCGGGGCGGGACACGTCCAGGCCGCCTTTGACGAGATAGGCGGTGGTGGTCTTGCCGGAGGTGCCGGTGATGCCGATCTGGAGCAGGTCGCGGCCCGGGTGGCGGTAGATCGTCGCCGCCAGCTCGCCCATCTGGGCGCGCGGGTCCTCGACGACCAGGACGGGCAGTCCGGTCGCGGCGGCGCGCTCGGCACCCGTGGGGTCGGTGAGCACGGCGACGGCACCCAGGCTCGTGGCCTGGGTGACGAAGTCGGCGCCGTGCAGCCGGGCGCCCGGGAGGGCGGCGTACAGGTCGCCGGGGCGGACGGCGCGCGAGTCATGGGTGATGCCCTTGACCTCGGCGGCGCCCTCCGGCGCGGCGACACCCAGCTGGTCGGCGAGCTCCGCGAGGGGTGTGGCGGGGAGCAGCGTCGGCCTGGGCAGTCCCGGATATGTCACGGGTTGGCCCTTCTGGGTGGTTTGTGACTGATCAGCGTGTGGCACGGCGGTGAGCGTACCGGGCGTACCCGCTCCGGAGCGAAGTGAGGGGTTCTCGGCCCCTTGGTTCCCGGCATCGGGGGTGATCGTCGTCACGGGCTCGTTCCTGGTGTTTCGGGTGCTGATCAGGTCTTGCGTCAGGGCTTGTAGTCGACGGGCAGGTTGGCGGGCGGCGCACCGGTCGGCGGGACCTGGAGGGTCTTCAGAGCGAACTCCATCACCTGCTTGTAGATGGGACCGCAGATCTGACCGCCGAAGTAGTTGCCGGAGGTGGCGTTCTGGATGGCGCAGTAGACAGTGATGCGGGGGTTGTCCGCGGGGGCGAAACCGGCGAACGACGAGGTGTACCCGTGGTACTTGCCGGTGGCCGGATCCACACGGTTGGCCGTGCCGGTCTTGCCCGCGACGCGGTACCCGGGAATGCGGGCCTTGACGCCGGTGCCCTGCTCGTCGTACACGACGGACTCCAGCATCCGGGCGAGGGCCCTGGCCGTCTTCTCGCTGACCACGCGGGTCTCCTTGGCCTTGGGCGCGGGAGTGAAGCGGCCGTCGGCGCCCTTGGTACCGCGCACCAGGGTCGGCTCGACCCGGACCCCGCCGTTGGCGATGGTCGAGTAGACGGAGGCGGCCTGGACGGCGTTGATGGAGAAGCCCTGGCCGAAAGGAATCGTGTACTGCTGCGAGGTGGACCACTTCTGGTACGGCGCGAGGATGCCCGGGGTCTCGCCCGGGAAGCCGAGTCCGGTATAGCTGCCGATGCCGAACCTGCGCAGGTAGGAGTAGAGGACCTTGTCGGCCTCGGGCTGGGTCCTGCCGAGCTGGCCGGTGGCCAGGATGGTGCCGATGTTGCTGGACTTGGCGAGGACGCCGTTCAGCGTGAGGTACCAGGTGGCGTGGTCGACGTCGTCGGAGAAGAGCCGGTCGCCGCGGTGCAGCCGGTTCGGTACGACGACGTGGGTGAGCGGGGTGGCCGCGTTCTCCTCCAGCACGGCCGCCATGGACATCACCTTGGCGGTGGAGCCGGGCTCGTAGGCGTCCTGGATGGCCGCGTTGCCCAGGTCGGCGGAGTTCGCCTTGGACAGGTCGTTCGGGTCGAAGCCGGGCGAGTTGGCCATGGCCAGGATCTGCCCGGTCCGGGTGTCCTGGACGATGACGTAACCGCGGTCGGCCTTGGACTTCTTCACCTGCTCGGTGATGGCGTTCTGCGCGGCCCACTGGATGTCGCGGTCGATGGTCAGCTCGACGTCGGAACCGGGCACGGCGGGCGTCTCCGTCGATCCCGCGGTGGGCACCTCACGCCCTCCGGACTGGGCGTAGCGGATCTTGCCGTCCCTGCCGGACAGCTGCTTGTTCAGCTTCTGCTCGATGCCGCCGCCGCCCTGGCCGTCGGCGTTGACCCAGCCCAGTATCCCGGCGGCGAGGTCTCCGTTGGGGTACACCCGTTGGCTGCTCGGGTCGGCGAAGACGCCGGCGAGCACGTTGACGGTGTTCTTGTCCGTCTCCGCCTTCTTGGCGAGCGCGCTCTTCAGGTCCTTGATCTGCTTCCAGACCTGCGGGGTCTGCCGGGTGGCGAGCCGGGCGTACCGGGAGTTCGGGTTCTTGGGCCGCAGCTTCTTCACGAGCTTGCCCTGGCTCTGCCCGAGGATCGGCGAGAGCAGCGCGGCGGCCTGCTCCGGGCCGTCGTCGACCTTCAGCTGCTTCCTGCTGAACATCGTCGGATCGGCCGTGATGTCGTACGCGTCCTCGCTGATGGCGAGGGCCACGCCGTTGCGGTCGGTGATCCCGCCGCGCTCGGCGGCCAGCGTGTGCACGACATACCGGTTCTGCTCGGCGCGCGCGGCGTACGCGCTGGCGTCGACGGCCTGCACCTGGAGCAGCCGTAGGACGAAGGCGATCAGGACCAGGGTCAGCGTGAGGCTGACCAGGCGCAGCCGGGGCCGCGGGCTGCCGAGCCGGAGCGGGCGCTGATACGGCGGCCGAGCGCCACTCGGCCGCCGCACGGGACGCGCACCGGGCTCCGGCTGCCGCCGCACGGCACTCCTCGGCCGCGGCGGCCTGGCCGGCCCGGGCACACGACGGCGCGGCGGTTCCCTGTCGGACACTTCCGTCACCTGCCGGGGGTCGGGGTGGGGGTGGGCTGGGGGGTGGAGAGGAGCGGGGGAATGGCCCCCGCGGGGGCGGAGGCCATGGGGGCCGACTGGGGCTGTCCCTGTGCCGATGCGGTGGAGGAGGGCGTGGCCGAGGCCCAGGTGGTGGGCGTGGCCGTGGTCGCGGAGGGGGACGCGGCCGGAGTCAGGGCCTCCGGGGCGACCGGGTCGGTGAAGGCGGCGGACTCGGGGGCGGCGGCGCTCGGGACGCCCTTGACCTTGCCGTCGGGGCCGAGGAAAACAGGGTCGCCACCGGGGACCATGCCGAGTTCGCGGGCGCGGAGCTGGAGGGCGTCGGGAGAGGAGTAGGCGTCGATGTCCCGCTGGAGGGCCTGTTCCTCGTCGGTGAGGTTCTTCGTCTGCTTCTGCAGGTCGGCGAGTTTGAACGAGCCTTCGCTGAGCGCGGAGTTGAGCACCAGCAGCCCGATGAGGCCGCCACCGAGGAGCAGGACGACGAGCAGGACGAACGGGGTACGGGCGGCCCGCGCCCGGCCGGCCGGAAAAAGCCGGACAAGCCGCGCGGCCCGCCCCCTCAGTTGTGGTTTCCTACTCACGGCTCCCCCGGTCGGTTCGGGGGTCCTGGAAGCTCCACCGGTCGGGTCCGGAACCCGCGTGGCTCGCCAGGTGGGCACGGGGGTCCTGGCGGCGCTCCCGGTGAGTTCCGGAGTCCGCGCGGCGCGCCCGGTGATTCCGGGACCCCTCATCGGTCCCCCGGTGCGTCCGAAGATCCTCGCGACCGTCCTGGTGGGCCTGGCAATCCCCGCGAGCCACCCTGTGTGTCCGGGAATCCACGCGACCGCCATGGAGAGCCCGGCAACCCCTGCGAGCCACCCGGTGTGTCCGGGAATCCACGCGAACCCCCCGGCGAGTCCGGGGATGCCCCCGACCCCCGTGCCGAGGCCGGGAATCCCCGTGAGCCCCCCGGTGAGTGCGGGAATCCAACCGACCCGTCTCGGTCACTCGGCGTCCTCCCTGATGCGTTCGGCGCCGCGCAGCCTGGCCGGTGCGGCCCGGCGGTTCTCGGCGACCTCTTCCTCGGTGGGAAGTTCGGCACCCCGGGTGAGCAGCTTGAGCCGCGGCTGGTAGCGCTCGGGCACGACCGGCAGGCCGGGGGGCGCGGTGGAGGCCGCGCCGGCCGCGAAGACCTGCTTGACCAGGCGGTCCTCCAGCGAGTGGTAGGAGAGGACGGCGATGCGGCCGCCGACGTCCAGGGCCTTCACCGCCGCCGGGATCGCCCGCTCCAGGACGGACAGTTCGCCGTTGACCTCGATGCGCAGCGCCTGGAAGGTGCGCTTGGCGGGATTGCCGCCGGTGCGCTTGGCGGCCTGCGGCAGAGCGTCCCGGATCAGCTCGACCAGCCGCGCGCTGTTGGTGAACGGCTCCTTCTCACGCTCACGCACGATCGCGGCCACGATCCGCTTGGCCTGCTTCTCCTCGCCGTACGCGCGCAGGATCCGCACGAGTTCGCCCGCCGGGTAGGTGTTCAGGACCTCGGCGGCACTGATGCCGGTCGTCTGGTCCATCCGCATGTCCAGCGGCGCGTCCTGGGCGTAGGCGAAGCCGCGGTCGGCCTCGTCCAACTGCATGGAGGAGACCCCGAGGTCGAACAGGACGCCCTGCACGCGCGCGATGCGGAGCTTTTGGAGGACGTCGGGCAGCTCGTCGTATACGGCGTGCACCAGGGTGGCGCGCTCACCGTAGGGCGCCAGCCGCTCACCCGTCAGGCGCAGCGCCTCCTTGTCCCGGTCGAGACCGATCAGCCCCGCCTCGGGGAACCGGCTCAGCAGCGCCTCGCTGTGTCCGCCGAGGCCGAGGGTGCAGTCGACGACCACCGCTCCCGGGCGCGCCAGGGCGGGCGCCAGCAGGTCCAGGCACCGCTGGAGCATCACCGGGACGTGTCGACTCTGGCTCAAGGGGGCCTCTCATCTTCCGGCGGGCCGCACGCACCGCCGGGTCCCCGCCAGCTCGTGTAGGGGAGGCCTGCCGGCGCCGGAAGCGTCAGCCGGACCGGGAGCGGGAGGAGGCCGAGCCGTACGTACGCGCCGCGCACGTGGGGAGACGGTCCGGGGTGAGCCGGGGTCTCCGGGGGTTTTACCAGCAGGGAGAGCCGCGTCTCCCGCTTCGCGTCACTTTAGTCCACCCTGTCTCGCGGTCAATCAACCGGCCTGCGCGTCGCCTACCGCATCGCGGCGGGCGCCGCAATCCGGCGGGATTCACCCGTCCGGGTCAGGTTTGCCCTCCCTATGGGATAGCTCACAACAAGCCACGATGACGTTTTTTGTCCCGCTCTTACAGGAGGACGGGACCGGGGGTGACCAGTAACGTCTTGAGTATGACGACTTCCGCAGCAGTGCCCACTGGATCCGAAGGCGCCATAACCGAAGGCGGCACCGTGACGGATCGCCTGGTCGAGGCCAACCGGGCGTACGCCGCCGAGTTCACCGACCCTGGAATGGACGCCCGGCCCGTTCTCAAGGTCGCGGTCGTGGCCTGCATGGACGCCCGACTCGACCTGCACGCCGCGCTCGGCCTGCAGCTCGGCGACTGTCACACCATCCGCAACGCGGGCGGTGTCGTCACCGACGACGTGATCCGCTCCCTGACCATCAGCCAGCGCGCGCTCGGCACCCGCAGCGTCGTGCTCATCCACCACACCGGATGCGGCATGGAGAGCATCACCGAGGACTTCCGGCACGACCTGGAGATGGAGGTCGGCCAGCGGCCGGCCTGGGCGGTGGAGTCCTTCCGGGACGTCGACCAGGACGTGCGCCAGTCCATGCAGCGCGTGCGCACCTCGCCGTTCCTGCTGCACACCGACAACGTGCGCGGTTTCGTCTTCGACGTGCGCACCGGTCTGCTGCGCGAGGTCGACCCGGCCTGACCGGGCGCACCGGCCGGCCGCCCCGGAAGCATCCCGCCATCGCCGTATCGCCGCATCGAGGATGCGGTCAAAGACACGTAAGACCGACATAGTGCGGGCAGTTGTCCACAGGCGAGTGACACGAATCGGTAACGGCGGCAAGAATGCGGGGTGTGGCGTCGCGCGGAACTATTCCCGCGCGGTGTCCGTGTTTCGGGGTGGGCCGGTTTCGCACGCAGCGTCGGCCCGGAAAGAACGGGCCGAGGAGGGCCGGGTGACGACCTATGACGATCGAGCGAGCCTCACTGATCTGACCGCCACGGTGGAGCGGGTGCGTGGTTCGGTGGAGGGCGTGATCGAGGGCAAGCCCGAGGTCGTACGGCTCGCGCTGACCGTGCTGCTCGCCGAGGGCCACCTGCTGATCGAGGATGTCCCCGGAGTGGGCAAGACCATGCTGGCCAAGGCGCTGGCACGGTCCATCGACTGCTCGGTGCGGCGCATCCAGTTCACGCCCGACCTGCTGCCCTCGGACATCACCGGTGTGTCCATCTGGGACCAGCAGCGCCGGGACTTCGAGTTCAAGCCGGGCGCCATCTTCGCGCAGATCGTGATCGGCGACGAGATCAACCGCGCCTCGCCCAAGACCCAGTCGGCGCTGCTGGAGTCCATGGAGGAGCGGCAGGTCACCATCGACGGGCAGACCTACGAACTGCCCAGCCCCTTCATGGTGGTGGCCACGCAGAACCCGGTCGAGATGGAGGGCACCTACCCGCTCCCCGAGGCCCAGCGCGACCGTTTCATGGCCCGGGTCTCCGTCGGCTACCCGAGCGTGGAGGCCGAGTTGCAGATGCTCGACATCCACGGCGGGGTGAGCCCGCTGGAGGACCTGCAGCCGGTGGCGCACGCGCACGAGATCATGAAGCTGATCGAGGCCGTGCGCACCGTGCACGTCTCCGAGCCGGTCCGGCGGTACGCGGTGGAGCTGGTCGCCGCCACCCGCACCCACCCCGACCTCAGACTCGGCGCCTCCCCGCGCGCGACGCTGCATCTCCTGCGCGCCGCGAAGGCGTCCGCCGCTCTCGCCGGCCGGGAGTACGCACTGCCGGACGACCTTCAGGCGCTCGCCGTCGCCGTCCTCGCGCACCGTCTGCTGCCCACCGCCCAGGCCCAGCTGAACCGCCGTACGGCCGAGCAGGTCGTGCAGGAGATCCTCCAGCACACCCCGGTGCCCGCGGCACGGGGCCCGCAGAGCGGCTTCCACGGCCTCGGGCACGACGTCCCGGCGTATCCCCAGCAGCCCCCGCGGGGTCTGTGATGAGCGCCGGGGGGACGGGGCAGGCGGAGGCCGACCGCGGGGAGAGCGGCGGCGTCCGTACGGCCCTGGCGGGCCTGACGACCCGTGGCCGTTCCTTCCTGGCGGCCGGGATCGCGGCCGCGATCTGCGCGTACGTCCTCGGCCAGAGCGATCTGCTGCGGGTCGGCCTGCTGCTGGCCGCACTGCCGCTGACCTGCGCGACCGTGGTGTACCGCACGCGCTACCGGGTGGCCGGCACCCGCCGGCTCTCCCCCGCGCGCGTGCCGGCCGGCAGCGAGGCCCGGGTGCACCTGCGGATGGACAACGTCTCCCGACTGCCCACCGGCCTGCTGATGCTCCAGGACCGGGTGCCGTACGTCCTCGGGCCGCGCCCGAGGTTCGTGCTGGACCGGGTGGAGCCGGGCGGCCGCCGCGAGGTGTCCTACCGGGTCCGCTCCGATCTGCGCGGCCGCTATCCGCTGGGCCCGCTGCAGCTGCGGCTCACGGACCCCTTCGGGATGTGCGAACTCACCCGTTCCTTCTCGACGTTCGACACCCTCACGGTCATCCCGCGCGTGGAGCCGCTCGCCCCGGTCCGCTTCAGCGGCGAGGCCAAGGGGTACGGCGACGGACGGCAGCGCTCGCTGGCCCTGGCCGGCGAGGACGACGTGATCCCGCGCGGCTATCGCTACGGCGACGATCTGCGCCGGGTGCACTGGCGGTCCACCGCGCGCTACGGCGAGTTGATGGTGCGCCGTGAGGAGCAGCCCCGTCGCTCGCGGTGCACCGTCCTGCTGGACACCCGGGGCGGTGCCTACGAGGGCGCCGGCCCCGCCTCGGCCTTCGAGTGGGCCGTCTCCGGTGCCGCCTCGGTGCTGGTGCACATGCTCGAACGCGGCTTCTCGGTACGCCTGTTGACCGACAGCGGCAGTGTGGTGCCGGGAGAGGGCGCCGACGGGTTCGCGGGCACCGGCCAGGAGACCGCGGAGGCGGCCGGGCTGATGATGGACACCCTCGCGGTGATCGACCACTCCGACGGCACGGGCCTGTCCCGGGCGTACGACGTGCTGCGCGGCGGCAACGAGGGGCTGCTGATCGCCTTCCTGGGCGACCTGGACGAGGAGCAGGCCGCGACGGTCGCCAAGATGAGCCGGCGCAGCGGCGGTGCGGTCGCCTTCGTGCTGGATCCGGACACCTGGGTGCGGGAGGCGGCCGATGTGCCGCGGCCCGGCGACCGGCACGCCGAGCGGCTGCGGATGCTGCGTGAGGCGGGCTGGACGGCGCTGAGCGTGCCGCGCGGCGCCGCGGTGAACGCGCTGTGGCAGCAGGCGGACCGGGAGCGCTCGGGCCTGGCCGCGGTGGGCGGGGAGGCGACGCGATGAGCGGGCGGGCACGACTGGCACTGTGCGCGGCCGCGGCCACGCTGATGGCCTCCTGTGCGCTGCTGCCCCTGGTGGCCGAGCCGACCTGGCTGCTGCAGTTGGTCCCGCTGGTGGTCGTGCAGACCGGGGTGGGCGCGGCGGCCCGTCGGGTGCCGCTGGGCCGGCCGCTGACCGTGGCGGCACAGGCGCTGGTCACCCTGGTGCTGCTGACCCTGGTCTTCGCCCGGGAGTACGCGGTCGTCGGGCTGATCCCCGGCCCGGACGCCGTCCGGCACTTCGCCGACCTGCTCCAGCAGGGCTCGAACGACGTCAGCGAGTACGCGATACCGGCGCCGCTGACGGACGGCATCAAGCTGATGCTGATCGGCGGCGTGCTGGTGATCGGCCTGCTGGTGGACACGCTCGCGGTGACCTTCCGCAGTGCGGCCCCGGCCGGGCTGCCACTGCTCGCGCTGTACTCGGTGGCCGCCGGGCTGTCCGAGGGCGGCGCCGACTGGCTGTGGTTCCTGGTGGCGGCGGCCGGCTACCTGATGCTGCTGCTCGCGGAGGGCAGGGACCGGCTGGCGCAGTGGGGCCGGGTCTTCGGCGGTGCTGCCCGTTCCCTGGGCTCCCCGGAGGGCGGTGCGGTGGCCCCGGTGCGCACCGGACGGCGGATCGGCGCGGTCGCGCTCGGCGCCGCCCTGGTGGTGCCGCTCGCCCTGCCCGCGATGCAGGGAGGCCTGCTGGACGCCGCCGGCACGGGTGTGGGAGCGGGCAACGGCAACGGCGGCACCATCTCCGCGGTCAACCCGCTGGTGTCGCTGCGCGACAGCCTGAACACGAACAACGACCGCCAGGTGCTGTCCGTGAAGACCAGCACGAACGACATCTCGGACCTGTATCTGCGGATAGTGTCCCTGGACGACTTCGACGGCACCACGTGGAAACCCGCCCAGCGGCACATCGTCGGCGTACCGGCCCGGTTCCCCACGCCCCTCGGCCTCGGCGGTGACGTCAAGCGCGGCACGGTGACGACCACCGTCTCGGCGTCGGACTGGTACGCCCAGGACTGGCTGCCGATGCCGTACCCGCCGAGCGGTGTGAAGATCGGCGGCCGCTGGCGCTACGAGCCGGTCGGCATGACCCTGGTCGGCGACCGCGGTCAGACCACGCGCGGCGAGACCTACCAGGTGACCAGCCTGGACGTGCAGCCGACCGCCGAGCAGCTGTCCACCGCGCCGGAGCCGCCGGCCGCCCTGCTGCGCGAGTACACGAAGGTGCCGTCCTCGCTGCCGAAGGTGGTGGCCAGGACCGCAAAGGAGATCACGGCGGGCGCCCGGAGTCACTACGAGGAGGCCGTCAAGCTCCAGGACTACTTCGCCGTGACGGGCGGCTTCCAGTACGACACCCAGGTCGAGGTCGGCCGCGGCCCCGACGCCATCGCGAACTTCCTGAAGAAGAAGGAGGGCTTCTGCGTCCACTTCTCCTTCGCCATGGCGGCGATGGCCCGCACCCTCGGCATCCCGGCCCGGGTCGCGGTGGGCTTCGCGCCCGGCACCCCGCAGCCCGACGGCACGGTCGCGGTGAACCAGAAGGACGCGCACGCCTGGCCCGAGCTGTACTTCGAGGGCGTGGGCTGGACCCGCTTCGAGCCGACCCCGACCCGCGGCACCACGCCGTCGTACACCCAGTCGGACACGCCCGGCAGCTCGCTGCCGGACCAGACCCTGCCCTCGCACCAGTCGTCCTCGGCGCCCTCGGCGGCGGCCTCGCCGAGCCGGAGCTGCACGCCCGAGCTGGTCAAGCTGCAGGGCTGCGACATCGCGTCCGCCGCCGCGGCCCCGCACAGCGGCGGCGGTGGCACGGGCCCGTGGTGGTATCCGCTGATCGGCCTGGCCGCGCTGGTGGTACTGGCGATTCCGCTGTCGCCGCTGCTGTGGCGGATGCGGGTGCGCTCGGTGCGGCTCGGCGGGCACGCCCGGACCGAGCAGGGCGCGGCGGCGCACACCCTCGCGGCCTGGGAGGAGTTGACGGACAGCGCCTGGGACCACGGCATCGCGCCGGACGAGTCGCTGACCCCGCGCCGGGCGGCCGCCCGGATCGTCGAGCTCGGACGGATGGATCCGGCGGCCGGTGCCGCGGTGCACCGGGTCGCCGACGCGGTGGAGCAGGTGCTGTACGCGCCCCGGCCGCGCCCGGCGGCGGGTACGGCGGCGGACGTGCGCCGGGTGATCGAGGGGCTGCGGGGCCAGGCGAGCACCGGCGCACGGCTGCGGGCGCTGTTCCTGCCCCGCTCGTCGGTGCGGGTGCTGTGGGCGGTGTCGGCCCGCTGGTCGGCGCTCAGGACGCGGGTGGTGCGGGCCCGGCCCGGCGGCCTGCGACGGCCGACGCAGCAGCAGGGCTGAGAGCATGGATGAGGGGCGACCACCGCTGGTGGTCGCCCCTCACTCACACGTTGTCTGTCGGCGTCCGGGAAGTCCGGGGAAACCGCCGGTGGGCGCTAATGGCCGTGTTCGTCCCGGCGGCGCTGCCAGCGCTCCTCGATGCGCTCCATCATGGAGCGCTTGGGCCGCGCCTGGCGGCGGACGGCACCCGCGGGCTGCTCGCCCGGCTTCGGGGCCTTGCGCCAGCCGGTGACGGCGAGCACGGCGCAGCCCAGCATGACGAGGAAACCCACCACGCTGACCCAGATCAGCTGCGCGACCATTCCGGCCATGAGGAGCGCGATACCCACGAGGAAGCCTGCGACCGCCTGGTAGACCCGCCGCCGGGTGTACGTACGCAGCCCGCTTCCCTCAAGCGCCGACGCGAACTTGGGATCTTCGGCGTACAGCGCTCGCTCCATTTGCTCGAGCATGCGCTGCTCGTGCTCCGAGAGCGGCACGGAGTCCTCCTCATCGTGCAGTCGCCGGGGCGACCCGGGGGGTCCCTTCAGGATAGGCAGGGAATCGCCCCCGTGAAACCCGCCCCTCTACGCCAACTGGCCAACCGGAATCCGTCATGGCCAACCGGCTCGCTGAGGCTTCCATTCCCCGGCGGCCGACCCGTCATGCCGGGCGGTGTACCTCGATCATACGGCGCAAACCCCACGATCGGGGGTCTTGTGGCGTACTCCATCCGCCGCCAAGGCCCTGATCAGCGGCGGGTCACGGCGGTCCGTTCAGGCGTCGGCGGCACCCGGCGTCTCACCGAGCACGTGCAGCTGGGTCGCGACGGAGTGGAACGCGGGCAGCTCGGCCGCGGCGGCCTCCAGCTTGAGCAGCGCGTCCAGGGCGCCGGGCTCGGTGTCCACGAGGACGCCGGGGACCAGGTCGGCGAAGACCCGCACGCCGTGCACGGCACCGACCGTGAGGCCCGCGCCCTCGACGAGCGCGGTGAGCTGCTCGGCGGTGAACCGGCGCGGCATCGGGTCGCCGGTGCCCCAGCGGCCCTCGGGGTCCTGCAGCGCCTGCCGGGCCTCGGTGAAGTGGCCGGCGAGGGCACGGGCGAGCACGGCGCCGCCGAGACCGGCGGCGAGCAGGCTGAGGACGCCCTCGGAGCGCAGCGCGGCGACGGCGTTGCGGATGCCCTCGGCCGGGTCGTCGACGTACTCCAGGACGCCATGGCACAGCACGGCGTCGTAGCCACCGCGCTCGACCACGTCGAACAGGCCGTGCGCGTCGCCCTGGACGCCCCGGACCCGTTCGGCGACGCCGGCCTCGGCGGCCCGGCGCTCCAGCGCGAACAGCGCGTTGGGGCTGGGGTCGACGACGGTGACGCGATGGCCGAGCCGGGCGACGGGCACGGCGAAGTTGCCGCTGCCGCCTCCGGTGTCGAGGACGTCCAGCGACTCCCGTCCCGTGGCCTTGGCCCTGCGGTCGAGGGCGTCCTGGAGGACCTCCCAGACCACGGCGGTACGCAGGGACGCGCGGGATCGAGGAGTGTCGGAGCGCAGCGACGCCGTGTGCGGGTGGTGATGGGAGACGGGCGGGCGCATCGGGTCCGACACGGCAGTTGACTCCTCGGCAGGGCTGGATCGCTTCAGACCCCACCCTATTGCCTACGCCTCCGTGCCGGTCACCGCGGGCGGATACGGCCGGGCGCGTCTCGAACGGCGGACTTCCGGTGGTCAGCCCGCGTCCGGGAGGTCACCGCGCGCTCTCGGACCATCCCGTTCCCCTGGGTCCTGGCGGGGTTGGGGCAGGACCGGCTGAAGGACGAGCATCCGCTCGACGATGCGCAGGAACATCGCCACGTCCCGTATCAGGTCGTCGGCGTCGCGGTGGCTCGCGGCGCCCTGGATGCCGGCCTCGGCACGGGCCCGGCGGGCAGCGCCGGCGGCGAACAGCGCGCTCCACTCGGTCAGTTCGGGGGTGATCTCGGGCAGCACTTCCCAGGCGCTGCGGATCCGGGCGCGGCGGCGCGGGGAGGTCTCAGGGCGGCCGCGGGCGGCGAGCACGGCGGCGGCGGTGCGCAGGGCGGCGAGGTGGGCCGTCGCATAGCGCTCGTTCGGCGTTTCCAGGACGGTGGCCTCGTCCAGTCCGGCGCGGGCCTGGGCGAGCAGGTCGAGGACGGCGGGCGGGGCCGTGGCCCGGCGGAGCACGGGGTGCACATCGCTCGCCGGGCCGGTCAGTGAGGGGGCAGGGCCGGTGGCGCGGCGCCGGCGGGCGGCGGCTGCGGACGGGTTGGCCATGACGAACCTCCTGTCGTCTGGGTGACGGCACGGGTGCCGTATGTGCCCATCGTGAGGTATGGCACTGACAATCCGTTCTGACCTGGGGCTTTGCTTCGATCGTAGGTTCGGGCGTACTTTTGCACTGACCAGTCAGTTCAAAATCACGAAAGCCACAGGGGGGCTTGTGGACGGCGTGGACGTCAGGGCCGAGGGCCTCGGGCTCAGGGGACCGCGGGGGTGGGCCTTCCGCGGCATCACCCTCGACGCGGGGCCCGGCTCACTCATCGCGATCGAGGGACCGTCCGGCTCCGGGCGCACGTGTCTGCTGCTCGCGCTCACGGGACGGATGAAGACCACCGAGGGCACGGCCGGCGTCGGCGGGTTCCGGCTCCCCCGGCACATGGCCCGGCTGCGCCGCGTCAGCGCGGTGGCCAACGTGGCCGGGGTGACCGACCTGGAGCCGGCCCTGACCGTCGGCGAGCACCTGCGCGAACGGGCCCTGCTGCAGAGCCGGTTCGGCGACTCCCTGCGCGAACTGCTGCGCCCGCGCACCCAACGCCTGCACGAGGCACGGCTGCGCGTCGACGCGGCCCTGGCCGCCGCCGGACTCGACCTGGAAACGCTGCCCAGGGGCTCCCGGACGGCCGTGCGCGACCTGGAGCGGCCGCAGGAACTGCGCCTGTCCATCGCCCTGGCGCTGCTCGGCAGGCCCGGACTGCTCGGCAGGCTCGGACTGCTCGGCGTCGACGACATCGACACCAAACTCTCGGACGCCGAGCGTGCCGAACTGTGGGAGCTGCTGCGCTCACTCACGCGCGCGGGCACGACGGTGGCGGTCGTCTGCCGCACGGCCCCCGGCGACTGCGTCGTCGTACGGACCGGGGCGAAGGACGCCGGAGCGGAGGCCGGCACGAGCGACGAGACCGACGGCAAGAGCGCCGAGGAGAGCGACCGCAAGGAGGACGTCGATGCGCTCGCCTAGGCTGGCCGTGCTCGAGCTCAGGCGCTTCGGGCGGGGGCGGCTGCCGCGTGCCGCCCTGGTCGCGCTGCTCGTGCTGCCGCTGCTCTATGGCGCCTTGTACCTGTGGTCCTTCTGGGACCCGTACGGCCGCCTTGACCGCATCCCGGTGGCCCTGGTGAACGACGACAAGGGCGCCACCGCGGGCGGGAAGAGGATCACCGCCGGTGCCGACATCGTGGACGGACTGCGCGACAGCCGGACCTTCGAGTGGCACGAGGTGAGCGACGAGGAGGCCCGCGAGGGCGTCGAGAACGGCACGTACTACCTGTCGTTGACCATGCCGGCCGACCTCAGCCGGCGGATCGCCTCCAGCTCCGGCGACTCCCCGGAGACCGGCGCCCTCCAGGTGCGCACCAACGACGCGAACAACTACATCGTCGGCCAGATCTCCCGCACCGTCTTCCACGAGGTCCGCGCGGCCGCCTCCACCAAGGCCTCCCGTACCTTCCTGGACAAGATCTTCGTCTCGTTCTCCGACATCCACGACAAGACCGTCACGGCCGCCGAGGGCGCCGACCGGCTGAACACCGGCATCGGGAAGGCGGAGAAGGGTTCCAAGGACCTCGCCGACGGGCTGAAGGACGCCAAGAGCGGCAGCGGCAAGCTGGCCAAGGGCCTGAAGAAGCTGAACGAGGGCGCCGGTGCCCTGCAGGACGGGTCCCGCCGGGTCGCCGACGGCACCCAGTCCCTCGCCGACAAGGTCGACGGCGTCCACGGCAAGGCCGGCCCCTACCTGAAGGACAACGAGAAGACCATCGCGGACACCGCCCGCCTGGTCGCGGACTCGGCCAAAACCGTCAAGGACAATCTCGACGTCCTGGTGAAGCTCGCCCCGGGCGCCGCGAAGGTCGCCCATGCGAACGCGGACGTCCTGGCCGACGTCTACAGGACGCGCTGCGAGGGTGCGACCGTCCCCGACCCGATCTGCCCGGACCTGAAGCGGGCCAGGACGGCCGCCGCCGAGGTGGCCGCCGTCGCCGACGACCTCAACACACTGATCGCGGACCAGGACGGCGACCTGAAGACGATGCGCGACAACCTCGGCACCCTGCAGAAGCAGGCCGCGGCCCTCGAAAAGCGCGCACCGCACCTGTACGAGGACGTCGACGACGCCGTCAAGAGGATCGACAAGCTGAACACCGGCGCTCAGGAGGTCGCCGACGGGGCCAAGAAGCTGCACACCGGGCTCGGTACCGCCCAGACCGGCGCGACCGCGCTGGACAAGGGCATCGGCACGGCCGCGTCGGGCGCCAGGACCCTGAACGGCGGCCTGTACCGGCTGTCCGACGGCTCCGGGAAGCTCGCCGGCGGACTGCACGACGGCGCCGGGAAGATCCCGGACTACGACAAGAAGGACCGCGACCAGCGCACCGGCGTGATGGCCGACCCGGTCCAGCTGGCCTCCCACGACCTGCACAAGGCGCCGAACTACGGCACCGGATTCGCCCCGTACTTCATCCCGCTGTCCCTGTGGGTGGGCGCGATGGTCGCCTACATGCTGATCCCGCCGCTCAACCGGCGTGCCCTGGCGGCCGGTTCGCCGGCCTGGCGGATCGCGCTCGCCGGCTGGCTGCCGGTGGTCGCCGTGGGCGTGCTCCAAGTGGCCGCGCTGATGGCCGTACTGCACTGGGCGATCGGTCTGCAGATGCTCCGCGCGGCCGGCACGATCGGTTTCCTGTGCCTGGTCACGGCCTGCTTCGCGGCGCTCGTGCAGTGGCTGAACGCCCGCTTCGGCGCGGCGGGCCGGATCCTGGTGCTCGCGCTGCTGATGCTCCAGCTGACCTCGGCGGGCGGCACCTACCCCGTGCAGACCAGCCCCGGCTTCTTCACCGCGATCCACCCGTTCCTGCCGATGAGCTACATCGTGGAGGCGCTGCGCCGGCTGATCACCGGCGGCGGGCTCGGTCCGGTCTGGCAGGCGTGCGGTGTGCTGGCCGCGTTCACCGCGGGCGCGCTCGCGCTGACCGCCCTCGCGGCCCGCCGCCGCCAGGTGTGGACGCTCGACCGGCTGCACCCGGAACTGAGCCTGTGAACCGGGGGGAGGCCCCGCACGCGCGCGTACCTGTGAGAATCAGGGCCATGGAAAGCAGCAGCGCCAGGTCCGGCGGCAGCACGCGCCGCGAGGCCACCCGGCAGAAGCTCTACGAGGCGGCCGTCACGCTCATCGCCGAGCAGGGCTTCTCCGCGACCACGGTGGACGAGATCGCGGAGCGGGCCGGGGTCGCGAAGGGCACGGTCTACTACAACTTCGCGAGCAAGTCGGTCCTCTTCGAGGAGCTGCTGCGGCACGGGGTGGGCCTGCTCACCGCCTCGCTGAAGGAGGCGGCGGAGCAGACCGCGCGGGCGGGCGGCGGCAAGGTGGACGCGCTGGACGCGATGATCCGCGCGGGCCTGGTCTTCATCGACCGCTATCCGGCCTTCACCCAGCTGTACGTGGCCGAGCTGTGGCGCACCAACCGGGCCTGGCAGTCCACGCTGATGGTGGTCCGGCAGGAGGCCGTCGCGGTGGTCGAGGGTGTGCTGCGCGAGGGCGTGGCGGCCGGCGAGTTCAGCGACGAGATCGACATCCAGCTGACGGCGGCCGCGCTGGTCGGCATGGTCCTGGTGGCCGCGCTGGACTGGAAGTCCTTCCAGCCGGAGCGCTCCCTGGACGACGTCCACGCGGCGCTCTCCCGGCTGCTCCAGGGACGCGTGAGCGGAAAGGGCTGAGCCCATGGGGAGGGCGCCGGCCCGCTGCCGGACCGGCGCCTCCCGTTCCCCCGTACTCCCCCTGTGGTCCCCCGTGGGTGGTCGTCCCCGGGTCCCCCGGCTCGCTTCCGCCGACGGATCGGCGGAAGGAGCGGCCGGTGGCGGGCACCGTTCCGCCGCCCCGTGTCGGCGGTGCCGGGCCGCGCCCCCTTGCCGTGTCTCCACTGTCCCGTTCACACAGGTCGCGGCCCATCCGCGCGCGTACTCATCTCGCAACCTAGGTACGGATACTCAGGCCTGCGCACGCGTGCCCACGCTTCCGGGCCGGCCCGGCGGGCGGCTCCGGCCTCCCGCGGGCCGGATTGTCAGTGGCGGTCGATAAAGTCGCACGCATGGCACGGATTGCGGTGATCGGCGCCGGGATGGGCGCGATGGCGGCCGCCGCCCGGCTGGCCGTCGCGGGCCACCGGGTGGTGGTGTACGAGCGCACGGACACGTACGGCGGTGCGGTGCGCCGCTTCGAGCGGGACGGGTTCGGCTTCGACACCGGCCCGGGCCTGCTGACGCTCCCCGCCGTGTACCGCGATCTGTTCGTCAAGACCGGCAAGGAGCCGCTGGAGGACTGCGTCGAGCTGGTCCAGGTCGATCCGTCCTCGCGGCACCTCTTCGCGGACGGCACCGAGGTGTCGCTGCCGAACGCCTCGCGCGCGGGCGTGGTCGCGGCCCTGGACGAGGCGCTGGGCGGGGGCGCGGGCGAACGCTGGGGCGCGTTCCTGGTGCGGGCCCGGGAGGCCTGGGACCGCACCCGCAGGCCACTGCTGGAGGAGCCGCTGTGGCCCAACTGGCAGGTGCTGGCCGAGAAGGAGCCGTATCCGGCCGTCCCGCACAAGCGGCTGCTGCGCACGCGGCGCGCGCGCACGCTGTCCGAGATCGGCACCCTGGAGCTGCGCGACGAGCGCCTCGCGGCCCTGCTGGAGAGTTCCGTGCTCGCCCACGGCCTCGATCCACGGACCGCTCCGGCGAGCGCGGCCGTCCTGCCCTACATGGAGCACGCCTTCGGCACCTGGTATGTGCGCGGCGGAATCCGGGAGTTGGCGCGCGCGGTGTACGAGCGCTGTGTGAAGCGGCGGGTGGAGTTCGTCTTCGGCGCGGAGGTCACCCGAGTCCTGGAGAAGGACGGCCGGGCGGTGGGCGTGGAGTTGAGAGGCGGCGAGGCCGCCGAGGCGGACCACGTCGTGGCGGACGTGGACCCGGCGCGGCTGAAGACGCTGACGGAGCATCCGCTGGACGGGGACGGGGACGTACGGACCGATCCCTTCAGCCCCCGGCCTGGGCGGTTCACCGTGCTGCTGGCCCTGCGCGGCGGACGCGAGCCCGGTGCCGCGCACCGCACGGTCGTCCACGCGCCGGCCCCGGAGTCCGAGCTGGACTTCCTGGCCTCTCCGGGCGGGGACCAGCCCCCGCGTCCCACGGTGACCGTGCTGCGCCCCGGCGACCCGGCGCTCGGACCGGACGACGGGCACGAGTCCGTGGTGCTGTCCGCGGTCGTGCCGACCGAGGCCGACTGGGACCGGGAGGGCACGGTCCGGAGGTACACGGAGCATCTCCTCGCAGCCGCCGAGGCCGCGACACCGGGGCTGCGGGATCGCGTCCTGTGGCAGGAGGTGCGCACTCCCGGGCACACCGACGAGGAGACGGGCGCCTTCCTCGGCGCGGTGCCCGCCCCCGCCCTCGCCGCCGGCCAGGGGCGTTTCCTGCATCCGGCGAACACCACACGGCTGCCCGGTCTGTACCGGGTCGGCGGCTGGTCCCACCCCGGCGGCGGCCTGCCGCACGCGGGTATGTCGGGCGCGCTGGTGGCGGGGCTGATCGTGGAGGGCCCCGAGTTCCGCGGCTCCCAGTGAGCCGGGCCGGGCCTCACAAACGGTACGGCCTCAGAAGCGGTACTGCTCGTCGTACCCGGCACCGGGCTGCTGCTGGGCCTGCTGGTGCCCCTGGTTCTGGTACGGGTACGCCTGCTCCGGCGGAAGTTCGCCGCCGTAGGTCTCGTCGGTGCGCTGCTGCGGCACCCACACCCCGCCCGCCGGGGTCTCGCCGTAGCCGCCGCCGTACGGCGCCTGGGCGTAGCCCTGCTGGTCGTACTGCCCCGAGTAGCCGGTGTCGTACGAGGCGCCGCCGTAGGACTGGCTGCCGATGTACGGGTCGGAGTAGTTGGCGTAGCCCTGCTGGTCGCCGTTGTAGTAGCCGTACCCCTGCTGGGCGTAGCCCGAGTAGTCGTAGGCGTAGTTCTGCTGCTCGGTGCCCTGGGTCTGGGCGGCGGCCGCGTAGGCGGTGTCGCCGTAGACGCCGTAGGAGCCGGTGTCCTCGGGGAGGGGCTGCGGCTCGTAGACGGTGGTGGTCTCGGCCGCGGTGGGCTCCGTGGCCGGCCGGCCGCCCGGGGCGAAGACGTCGTCGCGGTCGTAGTCGTCGTAGTCGCCGTGCCCCTGGCCGTAGCCCGCCCGGTCGGCGTCCTGGTCGTCCTGCGGGCCTACCAGCTCGTGGTCGGGGTCGTCGTCCAGCGCCGGGTCGTGCCGGTCGGCCCTGCCGCGGCGGCGCTTGCTGCCGCCTCCGGCCTCGGCCTCGGCGTCGGGGCGCTTGACCGCCCAGCCGGCGGCGAAGCCGCGGCGGAACGACAGCGTGACATAGGTCTGGCCGATCGCGAAGGCGATGGCGCCGATGCCGATCACGATCACGGACGGCATCAGCACACCGACCACGACCCCGAGGAAGCCGGCGAACGCGAGCAGCCGCCAGCGCAGGCGTGCCTTGTACTGCAGCAGCACCTCGCCCAGCAACCACAGTGCGACGATGCCGAACGCGATGTAGAGGACCGTCCAGCCCATGTACGCCCCTCTCCCAGTGGCCGCTACGCAGTGTGTCGTATCACCGTGCGGCCGGTCTAGGCCTGCGGGGGGTGGTGCAGGCCCAGGTTCTCGTAGATTTCCAGGGTCGCCGTGGAGTTGTTGAGCGTGATGAAGTGCAGTCCGGGCACTCCCTCGGCGAGCAGCCGAGCGCAGAACTCCGTGGCGAAGTCGATACCGATGGAGCGTACCGCCGCCGGATCGTCCTTCGCTGTGAGGATCCGCTCTTTCAGGGCGTCGGGAAACAGCGCGGTGCTGAGCTTGGGCACCCGTTGCAGCATCTTCACGCTGGTGACCGGCAGCACCTCGGGAATGACGGGGGTCTCACAGCCCGCGGCCACCACACCGTCACGCAGCCGTAGATACGACTCCGGGTGGAAGAACATCTGTGTGATGGCGTAGTCCGCGCCCGCACGGCACTTGTCCACGAAGTGGGCGACGTCGGTGTCCCAGTCCGCGGAGCGAGGGTGCATCTCCGGGAAGGCGGCGACCCCCACACAGAAGTCGCCCGACTCCTTGATGAGCCGGACGAGTTCGGCCGCGTACGTCAGTCCCCGGGGGTGCGGCACCCACTCGCCCATCGGGTCGCCGGGCGGGTCGCCCCGCACGGCGAGCATGTTGCGGATCCCGGCGTCCGCATACTGGCCGATGATGTTCCGCAGTTCGGCGATCGAGTGGTCGACCGCGGTGAGGTGGGCGACGGGCGTGAGCGTGGTGTCCACGACGATCTGCTGCGTCTCGCGGACCGTGGTCGTGCGCGTGGAACCGCCGGCGCCGTATGTGACGGAGACGAAGTCGGGGGCGACGGCCTCGACCCTTCTGAGCGCGTTCCACAGGTTCCGCTCGCCCTGGGGGGTCTTCGGCGCGTAGAACTCGAACGAGTACGTCGTCTTGCCGCTGGCGAGCATGTCGCGCACGGTGCGTGCGCGATCAGTCCTGGTGGAGGGGGTTCCGAGGGCCATACCGGCAGGTTAGCCAGGGAGGGGCGGTCCCCCAACCGAAGGACGGAGATTTGCCCTGATTGTCGCTTTCCTGTCCACTCCTTGGACAGAAAGGCGGACAGAAAACCGGACAGAAACGCGGTCGGAAGAGCCGACAAGCCGTGTCGCTAGCCCTGCCGCAGCCGCTTCGCGAACTCCGCCGCGGCCGCTCCCGGGTCGTCGGCCTCGGTGATCGCGCGCACCACGACCACCCGGCGGCCGCCCGCGTCCAGCACCTGGTCGAGGTTGGCGAGGTCGATCCCGCCGATCGCGAACCAGGGGCGGTCGGTGCCCAGACCGGCCGTGTACCGCACCAGGTCGAGGCCGGGCGCGGGCCGGCCCGGCTTGGTGGGGGTGGGCCAGCAGGGGCCGGTGCAGAAGTAGTCCACGCCCTCCTGCGCGGCGGCCGCGGCGGCCTCGGACTCGGCGTGCGTGGAGCGGCCGATCAGCACCTCGTCACCGAGGACGGCACGGGCCGCAGGGACCGGCAGGTCGCCCTGGCCGAGGTGGAGCACGTCGGCGCGGGCGGCGTGGGCGACGTCCGCGCGGTCGTTCACCGCGAGGAGCTTGCCGTGCCGGGCGCAGGCGTCCGCGAAGACCTCCAGGTGCGCCAGCTCCTCGGCGGCCTCCATGGCCTTGTCGCGCAACTGCACGATGTCGACACCGCCGGCCAGGACCGCGTCCAGGAACTCGGGAAGGTCGCCCTGGCGCTTGCGCGCGTCCGTGCACAGGTACAGGCGGGCGTCGGCGAGCGCGGCGCGTGCGGTGTCGGACATACGTGGGTCCCCCTGGTCGGTGTCCCTGGCGGCTTCGGCGGGTGGCGTACGGGCCAGGACGGCCCGCACGCCACCCCTCATGTGCGATTCGGCTCAGACGGCGAGCGCCTGGGCGCGGCGCTTCACCTCCGTGCCGCGATTCTCGCTCAGAGCCTGCGCGGGGGTGCCGGGCAGGGTCGGGTCGGGGGTGAAGAGCCACTCGATCATCTCTTCGACCGTGAAGCCGTCGTCCCGCAGAAGCGTCAGGGTGCCGGACAGGCCCTTGACGACCTTGTCCCCGTCGATGAAGGCGGCGGGGACGTGCAGTGCGCGGTTCTCACCCCGGCGTACGGCGATGAGCTGGCCCTCCTTGACCAGCTGCCGCACACGCGTCACCTCGACGCCGAGCTGTTCGGCGATGTCGGGGAGGGTGAGCCAGGCGGGGACGAGAGCATCGATCTTTGCTTCAATCTCGGTCACAGGACAAGCCTGCCATCCCCCACTGACAGTCGGAAGTCAGGCAGGTCCGGGCGGGAGGACCCGGCTAGGCGGCCGTGGCGTCCTTCAGGGGCTTCGCCGGGTCCGCCAGGGCCCGCGCGTCCATCCGGCGGCCCGCCTCGATCAGCCGACGGCCCTGCGCCAGATCACGCGGTCGGCCCACCGCCAGCAGGGCCACCAGGCGGTCCTCGCGGAGCCAGCAGACCGTCCAGGCCGGGCCCTCCGGGTCGCCGCGCCAGACCATGCGGTCGGCCGCGGCGTGGTGGCCGACGTACTGCACGAACCGGCCGAACTGCTCGGACCAGAAGTACGGCACCGGGTCGTAGACCGCCGGGGTCTCGCCGAGCACGTTCGCGGCGACCGTGCGCGGGCCCTGCAGGGCGTTGTCCCAGTGGTGGACGAGCAGCCGTTCGCCGTAGCGGGCGGAGGGGAAGGAGGCGCAGTCGCCGACTGCGTACACGTCCTCGACCGAGGTGCGCAGCCGGTCGTCGGCGAGGACGTCCCCGTGCGGGCCCAGCTCCACGCCGGAGACGGCCAGCCAGGCGGTGGCGGGGCGGGCGCCGATGCCGACGACGACGGCGTCCGCGGGCAGCCGGGTGCCGTCGGCGAGCACGACCGCGCCGGGCTCGATGTGATCCACGCGCGCGTGGGTGCGCAGTTCCACACCCGCGTCGGCGTACCAGGCGGCCATGGGCGCCGTGACCTCGGCGGGCAGGGCGCCGGCGAGCGGACGGTCGGCGGCCTCCACGACGGTCACCGCACAGCCGGTCTCGCGGGCGGCCGTGGCGAACTCGGCGCCGATCCAGCCGGCCCCGACGACCACGATCTCGTGCTGCCGGGCGAGCACCGGCTTCAGCCGTTCGGCGTCGTCCAAGGTGCGCAGCAGATGCACGCCGGGCACCCCCTCGGTGCCGGGCAGGGTGATCGGCTCGGCGCCGGTGGCGAGGACCAGGACGTCGTACGGCACCGGGCCCGCCTCGGTGTCCAGCTCGTGTTCGGCGGGGCGCAGGCCCAGCACCTCGCAGCCGAGCCGCAGCTCGACGCCGAGGGACTCGAAGTCCACGTCGAAGGCGGAGTCCTCGGCCTTGCCGAGCAGTACGGCCTTCGACAGGGGCGGCCGGTCGTACGGCTGGTGCGGCTCCGCGCCGATCACGGTGACGGGACCTTTGAAGCCCTGCTCCCGCAGCGCGACCGCGGTCTGCACCCCGGCCATGCCCGCGCCCACCACGACCACGCGCCGCCCCGCCGGCGTGCCCCCTTGCGCTGTCTGCTCGCTCACCCGATCACCATAGACACGTGACAACGCGTCAGTCAGCGGGCGTGCCCGGTGACCTGTTCCACAACGCTCGTACCGGCGCCCGCCTGGGACTCCCACTCCCAGGTCTCCTCCAGCCGCACCCGCCCGTCCGGCAGCTCCACGACCGTGGAGACACAGTGCCCCGAGGAGGTCGTCCCGTCGGTCTTCAGCTGGACATAGCGGAAGTCCAGACGGTCGCCCTCCCGGGTGCCGACCAGATGACCGCGTACGACATCGCCGCCCGCGTACTCGGCCCATATCTCGCCGTCCTCCTCGTGGTACGCGAACCGGGTGCGGGTACCCACCTGACCTGGGGCTTGGTCCGCCAGGGGGGCGAGGATCAGTCCGTCGAGCGACCGGGCCATGGGCAGGGGCTCCCTTACGGGTGACGAGGGGGGCGGGCTAGGGTGGCCACCGTACAAGCACTCGCGGGAGCCCGGACGCACCGGGCTGAGAGGGAGGCTGGCGGCCTCCGACCGTACGAACCTGATCCGGGTCATGCCGGCGAAGGGAGGGGCTGGACGCCCATGTCGTCACGTACGTCCGACGTCCTCGTCACCGGGGGCGGAATCATCGGCCTGGTCACGGCCTGGCGCGCGGCGCAGCGCGGGCTCGCGACCGCCGTGGTGGACCCCGAGCCCGGCGGCGGGGCCGCGCGGGTCGCGGCCGGGATGCTGGCCGCGGTCACCGAACTGCACTACGGCGAGGAGCGGCTGCTCGCCCTGAACCTGGAATCGGCCCGCCGCTACCCGGACTTCACGGCCGAGCTGACCGAGCTGACCGGCCAGGACCTCGGCTACCGCCGCTGCGGCACCCTCGCGGTCGCGCTCGACGCCGACGACCGCGCACATCTGCGTGAACTGCACGCCCTGCAGCAACGCTCCGGCCTGGACTCGGAGTGGCTGTCCGGGCGGGAGTGCCGGCGCCTGGAGCCGATGCTGGCGCCCGGGGTGCGCGGCGGGCTGCGGGTCGAGGGCGACCACCAGATCGACCCGCGGCGGCTGGCGGCGGCCCTGGTGAGCGCATGCGAGCGGGCCGGCGTGGTGTTCCATCGCGCGTGGGCCGAGCGGCTGGACGTCGTACGGGACCGGGCCGCCGGGGTGATCACCGCGGACGGCACCGAGCTGCGCGCCGGGCAGGTGGTGCTCGCGGCAGGAAGCATGAGCGGGCGGCTCACGGGCGTGCCGGAGGCGCTGCTGCCGCCGGTGCGGCCGGTGAAGGGGCAGGTGCTGCGGCTGACGGTGCCGCGCCGGTACGCGCCCTTCCTCAGCCGGACGGTACGGGCCGTGGTCCGCGGCAGCCAGGTCTATCTGGTGCCCCGCGAGAACGGCGAACTGGTCGTCGGCGCGACCAGCGAGGAGCTGGGCTGGGACACGACCGTCACCGCGGGCGGCGTGTACGAGCTGCTGCGCGACGCCCACGAGCTGGTGCCGGGCATCACCGAACTGCCGCTCACCGAGACCCGGGCCGGGCTACGCCCCGGCTCCCCCGACAACGCGCCGCTGCTCGGCCCGTCCGGGCTCGACGGGCTGCTGCTGGCCACCGGGCACTACCGCAACGGCGTGCTGCTCACGCCGGTCACCGGGGATGTGATGGCCGAGGTGCTGGCGAGCGGCCGGCTCCCGGAAGAAGCCCGTCCCTTCACGCCGCAGCGTTTCGGCGCCGCCGTCCTCATGGAGCAGCCCGCATGAGCATCTCGATCTCTGTCAACGGAGAGCGCCGGGAGATCGTTCCGGGTACCGCTCTGGACATCGTCGTACGGTCGCTGGTCTCGGCGCCCTCCGGGGTGGCCGCCGCCGTCAACGAGACCGTCGTCCCGCGCGCGCAGTGGGCGTCCACGGCGCTGGCCGAGGGCGACCGGGTCGAAGTCCTCACCGCGGTCCAGGGAGGCTGAGCCATGGCCGACGATCCCTTGGTCCTCGGGGGTACGACCTTCTCGTCGCGGCTGATCATGGGTACGGGCGGTGCGCCCAGCCTGGAGGTGCTGGAGCGGGCGCTGGTCGCCTCCGGTACGGAGCTGACGACGGTCGCGATGCGGCGGGTGGACCCCTCCGTGCACGGTTCGGTGCTGTCGGTGCTGGAGAGGCTGGGCATCCGGGTGCTGCCGAACACGGCGGGCTGTTTCACCGCGGGCGAGGCCGTGCTGACCGCGCGGCTGGCGCGGGAGGCGCTGGGCACGGATCTGATCAAGCTGGAGGTCATCGCCGACGAGCGGACGCTGCTGCCGGATCCGGTGGAGCTGCTGGAGGCGGCGGAGACGCTGGTCGACGACGGGTTCACGGTGCTGCCGTACACCAATGACGATCCCGTGCTGGCGCGGAAGCTGGAAGATGTGGGCTGTGCCGCCGTCATGCCGCTGGGGTCGCCGATCGGGTCCGGGCTCGGGATCCGCAATCCCCATAACTTCCAGCTGATCGTCGAGCACGCGCGCGTGCCGGTGATTCTGGATGCGGGGGCCGGTACGGCGTCCGATGTCGCGCTGGCCATGGAGCTGGGGTGTGCTGGGGTGATGCTCGCCTCCGCCGTGACCCGGGCGCAGGAGCCGGAACTCATGGCGGCGGCGATGAGGCATGCCGTGGAGGGAGGTCGGCTGGCTCGGTTGGCCGGGCGGATTCCGCGCAGGCACTTCGCCGAGGCGTCGTCTCCTGCGGGGGGCCTGGCCGTGCTGGATCCCGAGCGTCCTGCGTTCTGACCCTGTGCCGCACTTGCCCACGGCTCTCCCACCCGCGCACCGCCCGTTACCGCCTGCTGGGGGGCTGGACTTATCCCGTGGGGCGTCCTCGCCGTCGGCGGCCGCGGGTTGTGGGGGCGGCACCGGCGGCAGCGGGACGCCTGCGCCGTCGGCGGGCGCGAGTCTTGGGGGCGCCGGCGGGCCGCACAGCTCGCGGTGACGACGCCGGCAGCCACCGAACGCCTGCAGCGTCGACGGCCACGAGTCGCGGGGCGACGCCGGCGGGCCACACAGGCCGTAGCAGCGGGTCGCCTGCGCCGCGACGGCCACGAGTCGTGGGGCGCGGGCGGCACGGGCCGCAGGAGACAGCGAACTGCACGGGGGGGCTGCCGGCGGCAGCGAGCGGCCTGGACGGTG
Organism: Streptomyces sp. NPDC052107; assembly: GCF_040680215.1. Classification (NCBI taxonomy): domain Bacteria; kingdom Bacillati; phylum Actinomycetota; class Actinomycetes; order Kitasatosporales; family Streptomycetaceae; genus Streptomyces; species Streptomyces sp. NPDC052107. The sequence continues at coordinate 228,315 of NZ_JBFAWG010000001.1, read as the reverse complement.
GCCGTCGGCAGCCGACGGCCCGGACAGTGGGCGGCGCCAGCCAACCGCCTGGACAGTGCGCGGCGGCAGACGGCGGCCCGCGCGGTGCGCGGCGGCAGACGGCGGCCCGCGCGGTGCGCGGCGGCAGACGGCGGCCGGGCGGTGGGCGGCGGCAGACGGCGGGGGTGGGGGCGGTGTGGGGGTGTGGGGCTGGGGATCGGAACCCTTGTTCGTGTGTCGCGTCACAGGTCGGCTTCAGTGCCTGGGGGAAAGCGTTCTCGGCGGGGGAAGTGTCGGTGGGTCCTCGTAGACTCCCCTGCGTGGATACGACCCTTCAGGACCCTCTCGTCGGGCAGGTGCTCGACGGCCGTTATCGCGTCGACGCGCGGATCGCGGTCGGCGGGATGGCCACGGTCTACCGGGCCCTGGACACCCGTCTGGACCGTGTGCTCGCGCTGAAGGTGATGCACCCGACGCTCGCGGCCGACGGATCCTTCGTGGAGCGGTTCATCCGGGAGGCGAAGTCCGTCGCCCGGCTGGCGCACCCGAACGTGGTGCAGGTCTTCGACCAGGGCACCGACGGGTCGTACGTGTACCTGGCGATGGAGTACGTCGCCGGGTGCACTCTGCGGGACGTGCTGCGGGAGCGGGGGGCGCTGCAGGCCCGCGCGGCCCTCGACATCCTCGAGCCCGTGCTCGCCGCGCTCGGCGCCGCGCACCGGGCCGGTTTCGTGCACCGGGACATGAAGCCCGAGAACGTGCTGATAGGGGACGACGGCCGGGTCAAGGTCGCCGACTTCGGGCTGGTGCGGTCGGTGGACACCCAGACCAGCACGACCGGCGCCGTCCTCGGGACCGTGTCGTATCTCGCGCCCGAGCAGATAGAGCAGGGCACCGCCGATCCACGCGTCGACGTCTACGCCTGCGGTGTCGTGCTCTACGAGATGCTGACCGGCGGCAAGCCGCACTCGGGGGACTCCCCCGCGCAGGTCCTCTACAAGCACATCCACGAGGACGTGCCGCCGCCCTCGGCACTGGTGCCGGGGCTGCCGTACGAGCTGGACGAGGTGGTGGCATCCGCGACCGCTCGCAACCCGGACATCCGGCCGCACGACGCCGTGGCACTGCTCGCCCAGGTACGCGAGGCGCGCCAGGGGCTGAGCGACGAGCAGCTGGACGCCATACCGCCGCAGGCGCTGTCCGCGGAGCACGACAACGCCGGCGACCGTACGAGCGTGATACCGCGCTCGCTGACCGTGCCCCGGCCGCTGCCCGTCAACGAGGAGGAGCCGGCCGGGGGCGGCGTCCAGCACACCAGCCGGCTGCAGGCGCCTCCGGTGCCACCGCGGCGGTCGCGGCGCCTGGTGCTGACGGTCGTCGCCGCCGTGCTGGTGGTGTTCGGCGTGGGCGCCGGCGTCTGGTACATCAACTCCGGCCAGTTCACGAAGGTCCCGCCACTGCTGTCGAAGACCGAGGCGCAGGCCCGGGACCGGCTGAAGTCGGCCGGCCTCGAGGTCGGACAGGTCAAGCGCGAGTACAACGACGCGGTCCAGCGGGGCACGGTCATCGGCACCGACCCCGCGCCCGGCGCCCGGATCCGCGACCACGACTCGGTGACGCTGACCATCTCGCTCGGCCCGGAGACGGTGAACGTGCCGGATGTCGCGGGCCGCCCCCTGGCCGAGGCGCGTGCGCGGCTGAAGGCGGACGGGCTGGAACCGGGCATGGTCACCCGGGAGTTCAGCGAGGACGTCGCCAAGGGCTCGGTGATCGCCACGACACCGCGGGCCGGCACCGAGCGGCACGCCGGGTCGGCGATCGCGCTGACCGTCAGCAAGGGCCGCCCGATCGACGTGCCGGACGTCACCGGTGACGATCCGGCCGACGCCAGGCAGCAGCTGACGGAAGCCGGGCTGAAGGTGAAGATCGCGCCCCAGCAGGTCAACTCCGAGTACGACAAGGGCAAGGTGGCCCAGCAGAGCCCGGGCGACGGCAGCCAGGCCGCCGAGGGCGACACGGTGACGCTGACGTTGTCCAAGGGCCCGGAGATGGTCGAGGTGCCGGACGTGGTCGGCGACAGTGTCGACGACGCCCACAAGGCGCTGGAGGGCGCCGGGTTCAAGGTGGACGAGGACCGCGGCCTGCTCGGGCTGTTCGGCGACACCGTGAAGAAGCAGTCGGTGAAGGGCGGCGACAAGGCGCCCAAGGGATCGGCCATCACGATCACCATCCGCTGACCAGGGCACTTGCGGGCCCCTCGGGGGCAGTGTCAACTGGCCGCCGTCGATGGACTGTTGCCCCCTGCGTCCGCCCCCTCCGAGGCCGCTACTATGGCGGCTTCGCGGTGCTCGTCCGGTGGCGCGGCAGACGGGGGGAGAGGCGTCTTGGGGGTGGAACCGGTCGCGCAGTTGACCGCAACCGACGTCTGGCAGGTGAGCATCCTCGGGCCCACGGGCATGCCCGTGGGCGGAGGGGTCGTCATGCCGCCGCGGTACGTGCTGACGTGCGCCCACGTGGTGACGAGCGCCCTCGGCCGGCCGTGGCAGGACGACCCGGGCGCCACCGTGACGATCAGCCTGAGCAACGGCCTGCGGCTGAGCGGCTCCCCGGGCGGCGGGCACCACTATGGGGGCGGAAACTCGCACGAGGACTTCTCGGTGCTGACCCTGCACGGCGATCTGTCCCTGGCCGGCGACCGGTTACCCAGCTCGCACGGCCACCTGTCCGCCGGCTCCTACAGCGCGAAGCGGCGGATGCAGGTGTACGGCTACCCCCAGGGACAGCCGCACGGGGTGTGGGCGGACTGCCTCATGGCCGGCCCCGGCGGGCCGGCGTCGGCGCTGATCCAGCTGAACGACGCGCCCGACACGGGCCGCAAGGTCGGCAAGGGGTACAGCGGTTGCGGCGTGAAGGACGTCGCGACCTCCCGGGTCATGGGGCTGGCCGTCCTGCGGGACAAGGCACCGGACGCGGGGGTGACATGGATGATCCCCATGGCCCGGCTGGCCCGGTCCTGGCCCCCGCTGCGCGCCGCCCTCGCGCTGTCCGGAGAGCTGCTCACGGACCCCTCCGTGCCGGAGACCGACCTCCACCAGGGTCTGTACGACGACGGCCCGTTCGACGCCGAGGCCATGGACGACCTCTACCGCCTGCTGCTGGACGGCGCGGTGCCGCTGCCGGGTCTGGTGACGCTGCGCGACGAGGCGCTCGGCCCGGTGCGCCGCCCCTGGCAGGGCGCTCCCGAGGACATCCTCGGCATCGTGCACGACCTGCAGCAGATCGCGCAGGCCGGCCGCCCGGTGCCGCCACTGCTGACGTTCGTCGCGGCGCTGTCCCAGCGCGTCCCGGGAACGCGCGGGCAGGAGCTGGCCCGCTGGGTGCGCGGCCGGGCCGGACACTGCTCGCCGGTGGTCGATCCGGGCCCGCTGCTTCAGCGGCGCTCGCGTCCGGCGCGGGCGACCGCCCGGTGGACGTACGCCACCTTCCGCATCACTCCCGCCTCGCCGTCCCGGCACTATCTGCTCGACGTCTTCCAGGAGCACGAGGGTTCGCCGCGGGAGGCCGTGCAGCAGTACACCGAGGCCATGCGATTCGGCCACATCGAGCGCCTGATCCGGGAGGAGATCATCCGGATGCGCCGGGCCAAGGCCATCGACTCCCCGGATCTGTTCGTGGAGTTCGTCCTGCCGCGCGAGCTGCTCGGCAGGGCGTTCGACGGGCTCCCGATCACCACGCCCAGCGGCGCGGAGGTGCGTCTGGGGGTGGTGCATCCGGTCGCCGTGCGCAGTCTCGAGCGCCAGAACGCGTCGGTCTGGGTCGAGTGGGGGCATAACTGGTCCCGCAAGTGGGACAGGATGAGGGCGATGTCCGTACTCTCCGGAGAGCGGGTGGTGGATGTGGTGCCCGCCCGGAGCCAGGACCCGACGTCGTACGAAGTCATGTTCTCCGCGCTGTACCCGGAGGACGGGCCGCTCGCGCTGGTGCTCGGCTTCCCGCCGCGGGCCGCCCGGAAGCGCACGCCCGACCCGGAGTTCGACGCGGCCCTGGACGCGGGGATCCCCGCGCTGGTGTGGGCGCACGACGAACAGGACGGGCCGCGGGTCACCGGGGAGCTGCCGGGCCGGTTGCGGTCGACCAGCGTACGGACCCTGCCCGAGGCCGTGTTACGGGCCCGCCGGGGCGAGTGGTCGCCCGTGCCCGCGGGCGGCGGGCCGCGCATCGCCGGCGGACTGCGTCTGGGCTTCCTCTGGGACCCCTTCGACCGGCTGCCACCACAGACCCCCTTGGCCGCACCCGTTCCCGCCCCCGGAGGTGACCCCTCGTGACCGAGACCGGAAGCCCGCAGACACCCGGGTGGTGGCTGTACCGTGGCGACGGCGTTCCGCACGACGCGATCGACCGGCTGCCCGATCCCCCGGGCTGGCGGCCGATCCAGCAGGGCACGCCCCCGAAGGACGAGGTCCTCGCGCCGGAGCCGGCCGACGCCCGCCGGGGCCGGGTCTTCCAGGTGGACCGGGGACTGGTCGACGTCGTCAACGCGGCGCTGCTGCTGCGCCGCCCCCTGCTGCTGACCGGCCGTCCGGGCACGGGCAAGTCCACGCTGGCCCATGCCGTCGCCCATGAGCTGGGGCTCGGCCCCGTGCTGCACTGGCCGGTGACCTCGCGCACGACCCTGCGGGACGGGCTGTACGCCTACGACGCCATCGGGCGGCTGCACGAGGCGAACCTGCGGCGGGCCGGCCTGGACACGGGCGAGGGCACCGGCGACATCGGACGGTTCCTGCGGCTAGGGCCCCTGGGCACGGCTCTGCTGCCGCGCCGCCGGCCGCGCGTCCTGCTCATCGACGAGCTGGACAAGAGCGACATCGACCTGCCGAACGATCTGCTGACCGTGTTCGAGGAGGGGCGCTTCAGCGTCGAGGAGCTGTTGCGGCTGCCCCCGGAACAGCGCAGTGTGCCGGTGCGCACGGCGGACGGCGGCCAGGCGTTGGTGGCGGATGGCCAGGTGTCCTGCTGGGCCTTCCCGTTCGTGGTCATCACCTCGAACGAGGAGCGGGAGTTCCCCGCCGCGTTCGCCCGGCGCTGCCTGCGCTACGACATCGAGCCGCCGGGTCCGGAACGGCTGGCCGCGATCGTCGCCGCGCATCTGGGCGAGGAGGCGCTGGAGCAGGCGCGGCCGCTGGTGGAGGCCTTCCTCGTGGAACAGGGCAACGGCAGTGTCGCGGTGGACCAGTTGCTGAGCGCCATCCAGTTGGCACGCGTGGGAGCGGACGAGGACCCCGAGCAGTGGCAGGATCTGCTGCGCACCCTGTGGCGGCATCTCGAAACGGGGCCCTGATGTCGTACGAATCACCGGAGCGCCCCGCTCCGGACGCGCGGGAGATCGCCGAAGTCCTCTGGCTCGCGGCGCAGTTGGCGCGCGCCGCGGACGACGCGCCCGCGCGACCGGCCGCCCGCGGGCCGCACCGGCTGTCCGGGCTCGTGGGCCAGCTGGAGCCGGATCGGCCCCGACGCCGGCGTGGCACTCCCGCCGGCGAGGACTCCGCCGAGGCACAGGCGAACGGCGCGCCGCGGGCGGGCATTCCCGCTCCGCGCATGCGGGGACCGCAGCTGCACGCACGCGACTTCCGCGCGCCGGCGGGCGACGCCGGAACAGCCGTCCCCGCGTTGCCGGTCCGCTCTCCCGGGGTGCGCCCGCTGGGGAAGCCGGCCGAGCTGGGGCGGGCCCTGCGGCCGCTGCGGCGCCGCGCCTCCTCCACGGTGCGGCACCGGATGGACGAGGAGGCGACCGCCGACCGCGCGGCACAGACCGACGTCTGGGAGCCGGTGCTGGTCCCGGAGGAGGAGCCCTGGCTCGATCTGGTGCTGGTGGTCGACACCGGCGAGTCCATGGTGCTGTGGGACAGCGCGGTGGCCGACTTGCGCACGGTGCTGCGCCGGGTGGGGGCCTTCCGCTCGATCACCGTGCGCTGGCTGGAGCACCTGGCGGACGGCACCATCGCGGTGCGCAGCACGGCACCCCCCTGGTCCGGCGACGGTCCGCGCCGCCGCGCCGACCAGGGTCCGCCCGCCTACCACTCCCCGCGCGGCGCCGTTCTGGTCTTCAGCGACGGCATCGGCCCCGGCTGGCGCTCCGGCGCGGCGCTCCGGCTGCTGGCCCGCTGGGCGCACAGCCGGCCCACGGCCCTTGTGCAGCCGCTGGACCGGCGGCTGTGGCACCGCACCGCGCTGCGCCCCGTCCCCGTCACCCTGCACGCCGCCCGCCCCGGTGCCCCCAACCGCGACCTGCACGCCGGTGCGGACCAGGCCGGCGTGCCGGTGCCGGTCGTGGAACTCGCGCCCGCCGCACTGCAGATGTGGGCCCGGATGGTCGCCCACCCCGAGTCGTCGCCGTTCCAGGGGTATGCCGTGGCTGCGGACGGCGCGGCGCCCTCGGCGCCGGCGGAGACGGTGCCGCCGCGGCCGGCCGAGGAGGGGCTGTCCCCGCTGGACCGGGTGCTCGCGTTCCGTGCGCAGGCCTCGCCGCAGGCCTTCGAACTGGCCGGATACCTGGCCGCGGCTCCCTTGTTCCTGCCGGTCATGCGTCTGGTCCAGCAGGTCATGGCGCCCCGCACGACGCCGTCGCACCTGGCGGAGGTGTTCCTGTCGGGCCTGCTGCACCCGGTGCCCTGCGACCGGCCGCGCCCGGCCGAACAGACGGAGTTCGACTTCCCCGAGGCCGTGCGCTCGCTCCTGCTGGGCTCCCTGCACCGGCAGGAGAGCCGGCGGGTCCTCACCGCCGTCTCCGCCTACCTGGCCGAGCACTCGTCCGCGCCGTACCGGTTCGACGCGACGCTGGCCGATCCGTCAGCGGAGCTGCCCGCGCGCATCAGCGCGGAGAGCCTTCCCTTCGCCAAGGTCGATGCCGCGGTGGCCGACGCACTGGGCGGGGGCTTCACCACCCGGGCGCGCAAGCTGCGCGATCTCATCTCCGGGCAGCACCGCCCCGCGGGCGTAGGTAACCGTCCGCAGCCGTACAGTTACGATGTGACCGACACCACAACCACGAACAGCACTGCCGAGACCGGGATCGCCCGCCCTCACCCGGTCGAATCCGGCGGGGCGGCCAAGACGCCCCGGCCGCCGGCGGAAAGGGAATCACCCGTGGCCGAGTCCGCGTCTCGTCTGGCCGGCGTCGACGGCCCTCCGAGCACCGGGGGGCCCACCACCGCTCCCCTGTCGACGCTCACGCGGCCCGTGCGGTTCGAGGAGAGCGTCCCGCAGGTGTGGGGTCGGCGCATTCCGCCGCGGAACCACATCTTCACCGGCCGGGACGAGCTGATCACCCAGTTGCACGACCGGCTGGCCGACCGGCGCGCGGCGATCGTGCCGCAGGCCTTCTTCGGGCTCGGCGGAGTGGGTAAGACACAACTGGCCGTGGAGTACATCTACCGGTACCAGTCGCAGTACCAGCTGATCTGGTGGATCAACGCGGAGGATCCCGCGCTGGTCCGCTCGTCCATCGCCGCTCTCGCACCGCACCTGGGCCTGGAGGCGGCTCCCAGCGGTGACGAGGCGCTTCCCCTGGTTCTGGACTGCCTGCGGCGCGGAACCCCGTTCCGGAAATGGCTCCTGGTGTTCGACAACGCCGACCGGCCCGAGGACCTGGAGGAGTACTTCCCCTCCGGCGAGGGTCACATCCTGGTCACCTCACGCAACCAGAGCTGGGCCGGGCACGCCCATCCCGTCGCGGTGGACGTCTTCTCCCGGGCGGAGTCGGTCCGCTTCCTGCAGCGGCGCGTCCCGGGGATGCCCGTGCAGGACGCGTCCCGGCTGGCCGAGGCGCTGGGCGACCTTCCGCTCGCCGTGGAGCAGGCCGGAGCCTGGCACGCGGAGACGGCGATGTCCGTGGACGAGTACCTGGAGCTGCTGCGCGAGCACGCGGGACGGCTGCTCGACACCTCCGTACCGTCCGGCTATCCGCACTCCGTGGTGGCGACCTGGAACCTGGCCATGGAGCGGCTGGCCGAACGCAACCCGGCCGCGGTCCAGTTGCTGCGGCTGTGCTCCTGCATGGCGCCGGAGCCCATCAGCTGGGCCGTGCTGCGCAGCGCGGCCTTCGCCCCGCTGCCGTCCCCGCTGGCCGAGGCGCTGCGCGACCCGGTGGAGCTGGGCCTGGTCACCCGGGAGATCGGCCGGCTGGCGCTGGCCCGCATCGATCACCGCAGCAACAGTTTGCAAATGCACAGGCTCGTGCAGGCCGTGTTGTTCAACCAGATGTCCCCGCAGGAGCAGGAGGACACCTACCACCTCACCCATGTCCTGCTGGCGGCGGCCGACCCGAAGGAGCCGGAGGACGACGCGAACTGGCGCAGGTACGCCGAGCTTCGCCCGCACATCCGGCCCACCCGGTCGGTGGAGTGCGAGGAGCGGGACGTCCGCGACCTGGTGATCAACGAGGTCCGCTATCTCTACCAGCACGGCGACTACACCGGCGGCGCCCAGCTCGCCGAGTTCGCGCGCGCGGAATGGCGCGACCGGCTCGGCGAGGACCATCCGCAGACCATGCGCATCACCCGCGCCTACGGCAACCTGATCCGCAGCTTCGGACGGTTCGACGAGGCCCGGCAGCTCAACGCCGAGCTGCTCGAACGCACCCGCCGGGTGTACGGCGAGGACCACGAGGAGACCCTCGCGATCGCCAACAGCAACGCCGCCGACCTGAGAGTCCTCGGCGATTTCGAGGCGGCGGCGGAGCGGGACCGGGACACCCTGGATCGGCTGATCACCGGCTTCGGCCCGGACCATCCGCTGGCCCTGATGTCCGCGGCCAACCGCGCGCTCGATCTACGGCTGCTGGGCCGGTTCCAGGAGGCGCTGGAGCTGGACGCGGAGACCTACGAGCGACGGGTGCGCATCTTCGGCCCGGACGACCCGCTGACCCTGGTGGTGGCCGCGAACTACGCCCGCGACCAGCGGGAGATGGGCGACTACCGGGGCTCCACCGAGTCGTTGCGCGCCCTGTATCCGAAGCTGCGCGACCGGCAGGGCCGCGAGCATCCGTCCACCCTGGACGTGGCCAAGAACCTCTCCGTCTCCCTGCGGGCGATGGGCGCCTACGAGGAGGCGTACGAGAGGTCCGGGCGTACCGTGGCACGCTGCCGGGCGCGCTACGGCGAGGGAGACCTCAACACCCTGGCCGCGATCGGCAACCACGCCGTCGACCTGTTGCTGCGCGGTGAGCTGGAAGAGTCGGAGCGCCTGGCCGCGCAGACCGTGGCGGGATACGAGCAGTTGTTCGGCGCGGACCACCCCTATCTGCCGATGACGGAGACCAATCACGCCGTCGTCCTGCGGGCCCTCGGCGAGCACGAGCGGGCGCTGTCGCTGAACCTGTCCGCCTACGAGAAGCTGGAGCGCCGGTTCGGTCCGGAGCACAACTGCACGCTGCGCTGCGGCGTGAACCTCGCCAACGACCTGCACTCGGCGGGTCGGCACGAGGAGGCGATGCAGGCGAACACCCGCCACCTGGAGGCACTGCGCGGCACCCTCGGCCACGATCATCCGGTCACGCTGGTGTGCGGCGGCAACCTCGCGCACGACCTGCGCTCGCTGGGCCGGGAGGACGAGGCCGCGGCACTCCTCGACGACATCCTGACGCGGTTCGCCCGGACGCTGGGCGCGGACTATCCGGTGGCCGAGGTGTTCTCCCGCGGAGAGCGGGCGTTCTGCGACATCGAGACACCGGTGTTCTGACCCGCGCGGGCGCCCGCCTCCCCGGCTCAGACACCGGTGCTCTGCCCCGGGCCGGCGCCCGCCTCCCGGGCGACGGGTGCGCCAGCCAGCCAGGCCGCGAGGGCCAGTGGGTCCGGCGGTCGGCCTTCCTCAGCCGTCCCGCCGCCCGCTGTGAACTCCCGGTACCGGTCCAAACTGTCCGGTGGCCGAGGTATTCTCCCGCGGCGAGCGGGCGTTCTGCGACATCGAGACACCGGTGTTCTGACCCGCGCGGGCGCCCGCCTCCCCGGCTCAGACACCCGTGCTCTGCCCCGGGCCGGCGCCCGCCTCCCGGGCGACGGGTGCGCCGGCCAGCCAGGCCGCGAGGGCCAGTGGGTCCGGGGGGCGGGCCTCCTCGGGCGTTCCGCCGTCGGTGGTGAGTTCGCGGTACAGGTCACGGACGACCTCGGTGCGGCGGCGCAGCACGCCGGCGCCCGGCAGGCGCTCCTCCGCGGCGGAGGCGGCCAGGCCGGCCCAGCGTTCGGCGCGGTCGGGCTGGGCGGCGACGGCTTCGGCGGCCTCCCGGGCGGGCGGTGCCCGGTGGGCGCCGCGCTGCTTGGCCGCCCAGCGGCCGAACTCGGGGCCGGGCCCGGACACCGGCCCCGAGGCGGGTCGTATGTCGTCGGCGGGCAGCGCTCCGGCCGGCAGCCGGGCCCGCCAAAGCTCGGCCAGCTGCTTGATCCCCGTGCCGTCGGCCTCGGCCCAGCGCAGTCGCCAGACGGCCTCGACACCGGCCTCCACGCGTGCGGCGACGCGTGCCGGGCCCGGATCCGGAGAGACGGCCCGCACGGTCCGCGCGGCCCGGTCGAGGAACCGGGCGCCGAGCCGGGTGAGCCTGAGCCGGCTCGCCGCCTCGGTCACGCCCCGCTCGGCCTGGGCCCGGGTCAGCGCCAGCCGCCAGGCCGCATCCGCCCGTTCGGGTTCGGGCAGGCTGGCGCTGCGGTGCTGCCAGAACGCCAGGTCCCCCAGGTGGGCGTAGATCCCCTGGAGCAGCCCCGCGGGCGGGCGTGGGTCCGGCCGCCAGGGTGCGTACAGCCGGGGCCGGCCGTCCGGCTCGTGCAGGATCACCAGGTCGGCCAGCGCGCTGAGTTTGCTGTGCTGGAACTCGTGGAGCAGGGTCAGAGCCAGCCGGTCGGGGTCGGCGGGCCAGGAGGCCAGGACGGTGCCGAAGGCGTGCCGTGAGGTCGCGGAGGTGACCCCGCGCGCGGGTGCGGGCAGGGGGACGATGCCGCCCAGTCCGGCGGCGAGTTCCTCGGCGCGCCCCGGGTGGCTGTCGACCAGGAGCCGCCAGGCCGACCGCAGCAGTTCCTGCCAGGCCGCGGGGCGGGCGCTGGCCGTGTCGAGGGAGGGCAGCCGGGGATCCGCTGTCTCCAGCGGGACCCGCAGCGCCAGTCCCCGGTGCCGGGCCTCCAGGAAGGCCACGGGCTGCCAGTCGTGTCCCGCACGGCCCGGGTCGCGCGGCAGCGGCCGTACCTCGCCCGGAAGCCGGATGTCCACCTGGCAGCCGGGGAACCGGGTGGGCCGCGGGCCGGGCGGCGGGCCGTCCGGGCCGGGGTGCGCCTCCGGCCGGGTGGTGACCACGACCAGCGCCTCGCCGACCGGGCCGAGCCGGGTGGCCGTGCCCAGACCGGGCAGCCGCAGGGTGCCGTCGTGCACCGGCACGGTGATCTCGGTGCCGAGCCCGGCCCGTACGGCGGCGACCGCCGCGAGGGCGCCGAGGTCACGGGCCGTGCAGCCGGCGTGCCGATGGGCCGGGCAGTCGCTCGCGGCCCGCGCGGCCCAGGTGCCGAACGAGGAGGCGTCGATCACGCTCCGGGCCACGGCGGGGGCGGCCCGTTCCACCCGCGCAAGGAGGTCGGCGGCCGGCTCGGCGGCGGCCGCGCACGGGCCGTCCAGGATCCGCCGCAGCAGCAGGAGGTTCCGGCTGCGCCGGGCCTGCCGCAGCAGTCGTACGGCCTCGGGGCCGCCCCCGCCCGCCGCGAGCGCGTCGAAGACGGGGTCCGAGATGACATGTGTCCCGATCACTACGGCCGCCCCGCGGAGCCGGCCACCCAGCGCCGGATGTGCCGGATGAGCAGCAGAAGGTCCGCGCAGTAGACGGTCGGCCGGCGGTATCCGCCGTCCGGGCCGTAACGATGGCCGTACTCACCGCCGCCGCACACGGACAGTTCGGCGCAGCTCAGGCACTGCTCGGCGAGCAGCCGGCGGCCGGCCTGCCGGGCGGCGAACCCCGGGTGCAGCAGGACGTCGTCGAAGGAGTGGTGGAAGACGTCCAGGCCGGTGGCGGAGGCGCCGTCGTGCCCGGTGCGCAGGGCGTCGTTCTGGTGGATGCCGCCGTCGGCCTCGACGAAGGCGGAGACCGAACGGGTCAGGCCGACCCAGTCCAGCCGGCTGCGGCCGCCGAGCACGGCGTGCAGCAGCTCGTCCAGCAGGCGCACCGAGGTCTCCTTGCGGGGTGCTCCGGCCCAGCGGTCGAAGACGGCCGCGAGCCAGGTGCCGTAGGCCCCGGACGGTCCGGGCGGGCGGGCGCCCCAGTGTGCGTGCGGCAGCAGGAAGTCGATCAGCGGGGGGCGGGTGGGCAGCAGCGACTCGTAGACGGCCACGGGATCCCGGGTGGGGTCGATGGTGCACAGCAGCCCGGCGTACAGCTGCGGGAACTGGTCGGACAGGCGGTGCAGTCCGGCCATGACCCGGTCGTAGGAGCCGCTGCCGGACGCGGTGCGGCGGTGCGCGTCGTGGGCCTGCCGGTCCCCGTCCACGCTGACCCCGACCCGTACGCCGTGTTCGGCCAGGGTGTGCAGCATGCGGGGGCTGAGCAGGGTTCCGTTGGTCTGGACGGTGAACTCGGCCTCGGTGCCCGCGTCTTCGACGGTCTCGCGCAGGGCGCCCACAATTCGGCCGATACCCATCGGTCCGGCCAGCAGCGGCTCACCTCCGTGCAGCACGATCCGGACGTTCGGAACCGCGTGCCGCGCCGCGTGCTCGGCGATGCGCCGGGCCGTCTGCCGCACCGTCTCCGCGCTCATGACCCGGGGCTGACGGCGCCAGGTCTGATCGGCGTGTTCGTAGATGATGCAGTAGTCGCAGGCCAGATTGCACCGGCTGCGTATCTTGAGGACGAACTGGCGCAGCGGGACGGGCCGCCAGCCCTGTTCGAGAAGCGCCTCGACATCGGCCATCGGTCCGTCAGGGGCTCGACTGCCAGCTGTTGTACGCGTCCTCGCCGCCGGACTCCGCCGCCTCCGCCTCCAGCCGTTCCAGTGCCACCGCGAGCACGGATCCCGGCAGCGCGCGCAGTTCGTCGATGGTGAACGCGGCGATGTCCGGCAGCTCGCACTGGACCCCCGTCGTCTCTTCCATGCCTGTGCCCCTTCCGTCTCCCGGGACATCCGGCATACGGCCCGCACCACGGCGTCCGCGCCGCCTGGGCATCGTAGGCGGATCCTCCCGGCTGCGGGAGGAGGCCGCACGTACGCTGCGACGGATCCGGACACGTCGGCCGCGGCCGCGCCGGGCCCCGCTACTTCTCCCACACGGCCCGGACGACCAGGTGGGCCTCACCGGTCGCCTTGGCCAGGACCGCTCCGGTCTCCCCGCTGAGCTTCACCCCGAACTCCAGTTCCAGGCGCTGCGGGGCGACCGCGAGCGACGTGATCCGGGCGTGTGCCTCCGCGGCCATCCGCCGGATACCGTCGAGCGCCTCCCCGAGGCCCTCCTGGGCACGTCTGACGACCGTGCCGCCGTTGACCGAGATCTCCTCCAGGCCGTAGACGTCGTCGACCGGTTCGACGAGGACCCTGCCGCCGTCCGGCAGCGAGAAGCTGATGACGTCCCCCATGTACACCCTCCCCTGGCGTCCGCACAGGTGCGCTGGTGCAGTCGTACCCTGATCGGGGGCGTCCCCACACGTCCTGGCATGCTGGGTGAGCCATGACGTCACCATCTTCCCCCTCGCTCCCGGCCTCCCTTCCGCGCAATCCCGTCGGCGGCCACGTTCCCGTGGCCGGTGGCCTGCACTCCGTGGGGCTGTCGTACGCCCGTGAGCTGAAGGCGGAGACCGTGCAGGTCTTCGTGGCCAACCCGCGTGGATGGGCCACGCCCGCCGGGAATCCCCGGCAGGACGAGGCGTTCCGGGCGGCCTGCGCCGAGGAGTCGATCCCGGCGTACGTCCACGCTCCCTATCTCATCAACTTCGGCTCGCACACCGAGGCGACCGTGGAGCGGTCGGTGGAGTCGCTGCGGCACTCCCTGCGGCGCGGGCGGGAGATCGGTGCGCTCGGTGTGGTCGTGCACACCGGGAGCGCGACCGGCGGGCGGGCCCGTGAGGTGGCGCTGAAGCAGGTGCGCCAGCACATGCTGCCGCTGCTGGACGAGCTGACACACGACGACGACCCGTCTCTGCTGCTGGAGTCGACGGCCGGGCAGGGCGCCTCCCTGTGTTCCCGCACCTGGGACTTCGGCCCATACTTCGAGGCGCTGGACGCGCACCCGAGGCTCGGGGTCTGCCTGGACACCTGCCACATCTTCGCCGCCGGCCACGATCTGACCGGCCCGAGCGGCATGCACCAGACCCTGGACCTCCTGGTGGACACCGTCGGCGAGGGCCGCCTGAAGCTGATCCACGCCAACGACTCCAAGGACGTCGTCGGCGCGCACAAGGACCGCCACGAGAACATCGGCGCCGGCCGCATCGGCGAGGACCCGTTCCGGGCCCTGATGACCCACCCCGCGACCGAGGGCGTACCCCTGATCATCGAGACGCCCGGCGGCAAGGCTGGGCATGCGGCGGACGTGGAACGACTGAAGAAGCTCAGGGACGGCTGAGGCGGATCAGTTCTCGTTCTCGGGTGAAGAGATCTTGGTGCGGGGGTCCGTCGACAGTACGGGGCTCCCTGCATGCCTGTCGGAGTGACCGGCGCCGAGCTCAGCGGCGCTGAGAGCCCCGCCGGTCAGAGTTCCGGCCCCTCCCCCGGCTCCTCCTGATAGGAGTACCGCTGTTCCTTCCACGGGTCGCCGATGTTGTGGTAGCCGCGTTCCTCCCAGAAGCCGCGGCGGTCGGCGCTCATGTACTCGACGCCGCGGACCCACTTCGGGCCCTTCCAGGCGTACAGGTGGGGCACGATCAGGCGGACCGGGAAGCCGTGCTCGGCGGTGAGGAGTTCGCCGTCCTTGTGGGTGGCGAAGAGGGCGCGGTCGGAGGCGAAGTCGGTCAGGCGCAGGTTCGAGCTGAAGCCGTACTCCGCCCAGACCATCACATGGGTGACGTCCGGCGCCGGCGGAGCCAGTTCGAGGATGGTGCGGGCGGGAATGCCGCCCCACTCGGCGCCGATCATGCTGAACTTCGTCACGCAGTGCAGATCGGCCACCACGGTGGTGTACGGCAGGGCCGTGAACTCCTCGTGGTTCCAGATGTGCTTGTCACCGTCGGCGGTGGCGCCGAAGACCCGGAACTCCCAGCGCTCGGGGCGGAACTTCGGGACGGGGCCGTAGTGCGTGACCGGCCAGCCACGCTGGAGCCGCTGACCCGGCGGAAGCGCGGACCCTGCCGTTGCTCCAGACTCTCGCTCCACCGGATGACCCATGTATCCATCCTGACAGACCTCGGGCAGTGCCCTTGACCATGAGTCGACCATGAGCCCGCGAACCGGACAACTCACATCAAGCAAGCACTTACTTACTAAGTACCCACTTACTGGACGATCTTCGTCACCGGTGCAATCATGCGGCGGCACACCCCGTGTTTCCCGTGTGGAAGGAGCCGCTGCGATGCAGGGCGACCCCGAGGTCATCGAGTTCCTCAACGAGCAGCTCACCGGCGAGCTGACCGCGATCAACCAGTACTTCCTGCACGCGAAGATGCAGGAGAACTTCGGTTGGTACAAACTCGCCAAATACACGCGGCACGAGTCGTTCGACGAGATGAAGCACGCCGAGGTGCTCACCGACCGGATCCTGTTCCTGGAGGGGCTGCCGAACTACCAGCGGCTGTTCCACGTACGCGTCGGCCAGACCGTGAAGGAGATGTTCGAGGCCGACCGGCAGATCGAGGTCGAGGCGATCGACCGGCTCAAGCGCGGGATCAAGGTGATGCGCGAGAAGGGCGACATCACGTCCGCCAACATCTTCGAGGACATCCTCGCCGACGAGGAGCACCACATCGACTACCTCGACACTCAGCTGGACCTGGTGGAGAAGCTGGGCGAGGCGCTCTACATCTCCCAGGTCATCGAGCAGCCGGAGAGCTAGGCGGCTTCCGGGAGCTCGGCTTCCGGGAGCTCGGAGAGGACCGGCCTGCCCTGGTCGGCCAGCTCACGCCGCGGGCAGGCGCCCCGGCCGAGGAGGGCCTGGATCCGGCGGACACAGGAGCCGCAGTCCGTGCCCGCCTTGCAGGCGGAGGCTATCTGGCGGGGGGTGCAGGCACCGTCCTCCGCGTGCTGCTTGACCTGGGCCTCGGTGATGCCGAAGCAGCTGCAGACGTACACGCGGATTCACCTCCCGACGGGATCACTATGACTGCCATCCCGTTTCCCGGTGAGGCAAACCTAACCTTACCCATCCCCCGGTGGCCGGAAAAGTGGGTGGGGCGCGGAACCTGTGTGATCCGCGCCCCAGAAGTGCCCGGACGTACCCAGGGGTACCCCGGCGGTGCCTACTGGTCCCGGTACATCTCCGCGACGAGGAACGCCAGGTCCAGCGACTGGCTGCGGTTCAGCCGCGGGTCGCAGGCCGTCTCGTAGCGCTGGTGCAGGTCATCGACGAAGATCTCGTCGCCGCCGCCCACGCACTCGGTGACGTCGTCGCCGGTCAGCTCCACGTGGATGCCGCCCGGGTGGGTGCCGAGCGCCTTGTGGACCTCGAAGAAGCCCTTGACCTCGTCGAGCACGTCGTCGAATCGGCGGGTCTTGTGCCCGGAGGCCGCCTCGAAGGTGTTGCCGTGCATCGGGTCGGTCACCCAGGCCACCGTCGCACCGGACGCCGTGACCTTCTCCACCAGCTCGGGGAGCTTGTCGCGGATCTTGTCGGCGCCCATCCGGACGATGAAGGTCAGCCGGCCCGGCTCCCGCTCGGGGTCGAGGCGGTCGATGTACTGCAGCGCCTCCTCGGCCGTCGTGGTCGGGCCGAGCTTGATGCCGAGCGGGTTGCGGATCTGCGAGGCGAACTCGATGTGCGCGCCGTCCAGCTGCCGGGTACGCTCACCGATCCACACCATGTGGGCGGAGACGTCGTACAGCTTGCCGGTGCGCGAGTCGACCCGGGTCAGGGCGGACTCGTAGTCCAGCAGCAGCGCCTCGTGCGAGGAGAACAGCTCGACGGTCTTGAACTCCTCCGGGTCCGTGCCGCAGGCCCGCATGAAGTTGAGCGCGTTGTCGATCTCACGCGCGAGCTGCTCGTAGCGCTGGCCCGACGGCGAGGTCTTCACGAAGTCCTGGTTCCAGGCGTGCACCTGGCGCAGGTCCGCGTAACCACCGGTGGTGAAGGCGCGCACCAGGTTCAGCGTGGACGCCGACGCGTGGTACATGCGCTTGAGCCGCTCGGGGTCCGGGATGCGGGACGCCTCGGTGAACTCGAAGCCGTTGACGGAGTCGCCCCGGTACACCGGGAGCGTCACGCCGTCGCGGGTCTCGGTCGGCTTGGAGCGGGGCTTGGAGTACTGCCCGGCGATACGGCCGACCTTCACCACGGGCACGGCGGCCGCGTAGGTGAGGACGGCACCCATCTGGAGCAGCGTCTTCAGCTTGTTGCGGATGTGGTCCGCGGACACCGCGTCGAAGGCCTCGGCGCAGTCGCCGCCCTGGAGGAGGAACGCCTCTCCCTTGGCGACGGCCGCCATCCGGGCGCGCAGCTGGTCGCACTCGCCCGCGAAGACGAGCGGCGGATACGACTCGAGGTCCGCGATCACTGCGCGCAGAGCCTCGGGGTCGGGGTACTCGGGCTGCTGCGCCGCGGGCAGGTCTCGCCAGGTGTTGCCAGCGCTCGGGCTGGTCTTAGCGTGCACGGTCACCTCGTAAACATTACGGGGTCGTCTGCCGTGCCCCATCTTCTGGCTCGAAGGGTGAGACGCGCCGGTTGTCCCTTGGACGGTCGGCCGGCGCACGGGTGCGGTAGGGTTCCTGCCATGTTCGCGCTTTCGATCCAGAACTGGTGGTGGACCGCTCATCCGGCGGCCCACTGACTGCGCGTACGCAAGACTTCGCGAAGGCCGCCCGAGGGGCGGCCTTCGGCGTATCCGGGGTCGTTCCTCCTCACCGACGGAAGAGGACCCCATGGACCTGGCACAGCTCCTGCACGACGACCGCCCCTTCGCCCTGCTCCGCCGCCGTACCCCGGGCCGCGACGAGCACCCGGTGGAGGTGCTGCTCGGCCCGGTGACCTGCTGCGACCGGCTCGCCGATCTCCCCGACGAGGGCCTCGCGCTGGTCCCGTTCCGGCAGATCCGCGAGCGCGGCTTCGACGTCCGCGACGACGGCACCCCGCTGCTGGTGCTGACCCCCGAGGAG
This sequence comes from Streptomyces sp. NPDC052107, assembly GCF_040680215.1. Classification (NCBI taxonomy): domain Bacteria; kingdom Bacillati; phylum Actinomycetota; class Actinomycetes; order Kitasatosporales; family Streptomycetaceae; genus Streptomyces; species Streptomyces sp. NPDC052107. The sequence goes on along the minus strand of NZ_JBFAWG010000001.1, from coordinate 210,085 downwards.
TCGTACGAACTCCCGCTCGACGTGGCGCTGGCGCAGCTCCCGGCGCACGAGGTGCGCGTCGGGGGCGGCGGCTTCGACGTCGGCGACGAGGAGTACGGCGAGATCGTCGGGCGGGTGCTGGCCGAGGAGATCGGCCGGGGCGAGGGCGCGAACTTCGTGATCCGGCGCACGTACGAGGGCGAGATCCCGGGGTTCGGCCGCGCCGACGCGCTCGCGCTGTTCCGGCGCCTGCTGGAGGGCGAGCGGGGCGCTTACTGGACGTTCGTCGTGCACACCGGAAATCAGAAGGGGCCCGAAGGGCCTTCCTTGGAAGGGCGGGGGCGGGACACGGGTGGGTGCACGCTGGTGGGCGCCAGCCCCGAGGTGCACGTGCGGATGTCCGGCGGCACGGTCGTCATGAACCCGATCAGCGGGACCTACCGCTATCCCGCCGAGGGCCCGACCCCTGAGCATCTCCTCTCCTTCCTCGCCGACGGCAAGGAGATCGAGGAGCTGTCGATGGTGGTCGACGAGGAGCTGAAGATGATGTGCACCGTCGGCGACATGGGCGGGGTGGTCGTCGGGCCGCGGCTGAAGGAGATGGCGCACCTCGCGCACACCGAGTACGAGCTGCGCGGGAAGTCCTCCCTGGATGTGCGGGAGGTGCTGCGGGAGACCATGTTCGCGGCGACGGTGACCGGCTCGCCGGTGCAGAACGCGTGCCGGGTGATCGAGCGCCATGAGGTCGGCGGCCGTGGGTACTACGGGGGCGCGCTGGCGCTGCTCGGCCGCGACTCCGGAGGCGCGCAGACCCTGGACTCCCCCATCCTGATCCGCACGGCCGACATCTCCGCCCGGGGGCATCTGCGGGTCCCGGTCGGCGCCACGCTGGTGCGCGGCTCGGACCCGGCGGGCGAGGTCGCCGAGACGCACGCGAAGGCGGCGGGCGTGCTGGCGGCCCTCGGGGTACGGCCGTCCCGGGCGCGCGAGGAGCGGGAGCGGCCCCGGCTGACCGACGACCCTCGGGTCCGGGCGGCGCTGGACGGGCGGCGGGCCGCGCTCGCGCCGTTCTGGCTGCGGATGCAGGAGCCGGCGCAGGAGCTGACCGGCCACGCCCTCGTGGTCGACGGCGAGGACACCTTCACCGCGATGCTGGCGCACGTGCTGCGCTCGGGCGGCCTGGAGGTGACCGTACGGCGGTACGACGAGCCGGGGCTGCGGGCGGCCGTGCTCGCGCACGAGGGGCCGGTGGTGCTCGGCCCCGGCCCGGGCGACCCGGCGGACCTGGCCGATCCGAAGATGCGGTTCCTGCGGGAGCTGACCGCCAGGGTGATCGGCGAGCACCGGCACGGGGTGCTGGGCGTCTGCCTGGGCCATGAGCTGATCGCGGCCGAGCTGGGGCTGGACATCGTCCGCAAGGAGGTGCCGTACCAGGGGGCGCAGACCACGATCGACCTGTTCGGGCGACCCGAGACGGTCGGCTTCTACAACAGCTTCGTCGCCCGCTGCGACGAGGAGGAGGCCCGGGAGCTGGCCGCGCACGGCATCGAGGTGAGCCGGGCGGCGAACGACGAGGTGCACGCGCTGCGCGGTCCCGGCTTCGCGGGCGTGCAGTTCCACCCGGAGTCGGTCCTCAGCCTGAACGGGGCCGCGGTGGTGCGGGAGCTGGTCGGTCAGCTGCACGGCACGAGCACGTGCTCCGAGCGGCGGCCCGCCCTGTAGGACCGCCCCCGGTGCAGCGGCCCTCGCGCGGCGAGGCGACGAGGGCCGGTACCGGGAACGCGCCGCGTTCAGCCGAAGAAGACCCCGACCTCCTGGTACAGCTTCGGGTCCACCGTCTTCAGCCGGGCCGTGGCCTCGGCGAGGGGGACGCGGAAGATGTCGGTGGCGCGCAGGGCGACCATCGTGCCGAAGTCGCCGTCGTGGACGCAGTCGATGGCGTGCAGGCCGAAGCGGGTGGCGAGCCAGCGGTCGAAGGCGCTGGGCGTGCCGCCGCGCTGGACATGGCCGAGGACCGTGGTCCGGGCCTCCTTGCCGGTGCGGCCCTCGATCTCCTTGGCCAGCCACTCGCCGACCCCGGAGAGCCGGACATGCCCGAAGGAGTCCTGCGAGCCGTCCTTGAGCACCATGTCGCCGTCCTTGGGCATGGCGCCCTCGGCGACGACCACGATCGGCGCGTACGACGCCCGGAAGCGGGAGGTCACCCAGGCGCAGACCTGGTCGACGTCGAAGCGCTGCTCGGGAATGAGGATGACGTTGGCGCCGCCGGCCAGGCCGGAGTGCAGGGCGATCCAGCCGGCGTGCCGGCCCATCACCTCCACGACCAGGACCCGCATATGGGACTCGGCGGTGGTGTGCAGCCGGTCGATGGCCTCGGTGGCGATGTTGACGGCGGTGTCGAAGCCGAAGGTGTAGTCGGTGGCGGACAGGTCGTTGTCGATCGTCTTGGGCACCCCGACGCAGGGCACCCCGTACTCGTCGGACAGCCGGGCGGCGACGCCGAGGGTGTCCTCGCCGCCGATCGTGATGAGGGCCTCGACCTCCAGCTTGGCCAGGTTGTCCTTGATCCGGCGGATGCCGTTCTCCGCCTTGAGGGGATTGGTGCGCGAGGAGCCGAGGATGGTGCCACCGCGGGGCAGGATGCCACGCACCGCGGGGATGTCGAGACGGACGGTGTCGCCTTCGAGGGGACCCCGCCAGCCGTCCCGGAAGCCGACGAAGTCATAGCCGTACTCCTGCACGCCCTTGCGGACGATGCCCCGGATGACGGCGTTGAGCCCGGGGCAGTCGCCGCCTCCGGTCAGTACTCCGACCCGCATGGAAAAGTCCCTTCACCGCGGTTCCCTGACACCGAGTCACGCTAATGGTGATTCACGTCACATCGGGAGAGGCGGGAAGGGTGATTCAGGCGTACGGCCGCGCGGCGGGGCCTACTCGTCGTCCAGTCCGCGCTCTATGGCGTACCGCACCAGCTCGACCCTGTTGTGCAACTGCAGCTTGCCGAGGGTGTTTTGGACGTGGTTCTGCACCGTGCGGTGGGAGATGACGAGGCGTTCGGCGATCTGCTTGTAGCTCAAACCCTTGGCGACCAGCCGCAGCACCTCCGTCTCCCGGTCCGTCAGCCGGGGCGCGCCGGGCTCGTCGGTGTCCGGGGCGGGCGCGGGCTCGGAGGCCAGCCGGCGGTACTCGCCGAGGACCAGTCCGGCGAGTCCCGGAGTGAACACCGGGTCGCCGACGGCCGTACGGCGCACCGCGTCCAACAGCTCCTCGGTGGACGCCGACTTCAGCAGATAGCCGGTCGCGCCGGACTTCACCGCCTCCAGCACGTCGGCGTGCTCACCGCTCGCCGAGAGGACGAGGACGCGCAACGCCGGGTTGTGGCCGACCAGTTCCTTGCACACCTGGACGCCGGGCTTGGCGGGCAGGTTGAGGTCCAGCACGAGGACGTCGGGGGCGGCGGCCTTGGCGCGGCGGACCGCCTGCTCGCCGTCGCCGGCGGTGGCGACCACGTGGAAGCCGGACTCGGTCAGGTCCCGGGCGACCGCGTCGCGCCACATGGGGTGGTCGTCCACCACCATGACCTTGATCGGGTCCTGCTGCTCGCTCATCGACGTCCCGCCTTCGCGTTCTTCGGTACCTTCAGTTCCACTTCCATGCCCTGCCCGGGGACGGAGACGAGCTCGGCGCTGCCGCCCAGGTCGCGCAGCCGCCCCCGGATCGACTGGGCCACGCCGAGCCGGCCCTCCCCCTCGGCCTGGGCGAGCCGGCCCTCGGGGATGCCGGGGCCGTCGTCCCGGACGGTCACGACGATCTCGTCCGGCTCGTCCTCGACCAGGATCCAGGCCCGGGCCTGCTCGCCCGCGTGCCTGCGGACGTTGTCCAGGGCTGCGCCGACCGCGGCGGCCAGCTCCCGCGCGGCCGGCCGGGGCAGCTCGACCGGCGCACCGGGCTCGGCCAGACTCACCCGGGCACCCGCGTAGAGGGCGAGCAGAGCGCGCAGGTCCATCGGCCCGTCGTCGTCCGGTTCCTCCACGGCGCGTACGACGGCCCCGGCCGCGGCGTCCTCCGAGACCCGGGAAACCGGCAGCAGACCGCCGGAGACCAGCGTGCGCAGCGCCACCTCCTGCTCCCCCGCGAGCCGGCCGAGCTCCGCCGCCTCGCCGCCGATGACCGCGCCGCGCCGCTGCACCATCGCCAGCACCTGGAGCACGCTGTCGTGGATGTCCCGGGCCAGCCGCTCCCGTTCCCGGGTCGCGGCCTCGATCTCCAGGGCGCGGGCGAGGGTGGCCTCGGAGGCGCGGGCGACCTCCACGACGTAGCCGATGGCGATCGAGGCCACCCAGACCAGGATCACGTTGTGCACGGTGTCCCGGGCGGGGTGGCCGCGCTCGACCAGATTGACGGCGGCCACGGCCGTGGAGGCGGCGGCCGCCCAGCGCCAGCCGCCCTTGAGGGCGAAGGCCAGCACCGAGCCGGCGGTCCATATCGACGGCAGGGTGGGGCCGCCGCCCGCGATCCGCTCGTGGTTGTCGGCGAGCGGGGTGAGCAGGACGCCGGTGAGCGCGACGGTCAGGTCGGCGGCGAGGAAGCGCCTGGTGCAGCTCGCCGCGTTCCGCACCCTGGGCAGGGTGGCGAGGGTCCACACGAACAGGACGGCGTAGTAGGCGAGGGCGATCCAGGGCCGTACGAAGTGGGAGTACGCGGTGGCGCACAGGCCGATGGCGTACAGCATGGTCAGGACCCGGTAGCCGGCGAGCGCGCGCCACAGCGGCAGCTCGACCGACATCCTCATCACGCGCTCGCGCCTGGGCATGTCCCCCCCGGCCCCTGAGTCAGGCTGTCTAAGCCTCTGCCTTCTTCTCCGTCTCCGCCTTCTTCTCCGCTTCCTTGGCCGCCTTCGCCGCCTCCGCGATCTGCCGCTTGGCGGCCGTCGCGTACATGTCGACATACTCCTGGCCGGACAGCTTCATGATCTCGTACATGACCTCGTCGGTCAGGGCGCGCAGCACGAAGCGGTCGTGCTCCATGCCGTGGTAGCGACTGAAGTCCAGCGGCTTGCCGATGCGGATGCCGGGCCGCATCAGCTTCGGCATCACCTTGCCGGGCGGCTGGATCTTCTCGGTGTCGATCATCGCCACCGGGATGACCGGAGCGCCGGTGGCGAGCGCCACGCGCGCGAGGCCGCCGGGCTTGCCCCGGTAGAGCCGGCCGTCGGGCGAGCGGGTGCCCTCGGGGTAGATGCCGAACAGCTCACCGCGCTCCAGCACCTCTATGCCGCTCTTGATCGCGGCCTCGCCGGCGCCGCGCGCCCCGGAGCGGTCCACCGGGAGCTGTCCGACGCCCTTGAAGAAGGCCGCGGTGAGCCGGCCCTTCACACCGGGCGTGGTGAAGTACTCGGCCTTCGCGATGAAGGTGACCTTGCGGTCCAGGACGACGGGGAGGAAGAAGGAGTCCGAGAAGGACAGGTGATTGCTCGCCAGGATGGCGGGACCCTCGGCCGGTATGTTCTCCAGGCCTTCCACCCAGGGCCTGAAGGCGACCTTCAGCGGCCCACCGATGGCGACCTTCATCGTGCCGTACAACACCCGCTTGCCTCCTGTTTCCGTCGAACAGACCTTAACCCTTCAGGACCGTCAAAGGCCCCGACGACCCTGGTCGGTGTCGGTGCCGTCGCGTACGGTGAAGCACATCCGCACGTTTTCCTCACGCCGCCGCCGTCCATCGGTGGGGCCCTCTTCAGGAACAGGAGCGTCGAAGGTGCCGGTCCTCCCCGGAGCCGAGCCGTACCGCCACCAGGGCGGAGATGTGGGGGTCCTCCTCTGCCACGGCTTCACCGGCTCGCCCCAGTCGCTGCGCCCCTGGGCGGAGCACCACGCGGCGCACGGCCTGACCGTGTCGCTGCCCCTGCTGCCCGGCCACGGCACCCGCTGGGAGGACATGCAGGTCACGGGCTGGCAGGACTGGTACGCGGAGGTGGACCGCGAGCTGCGCGTGCTCTCCGAGCGCTGCTCCCAGGTGTTCGTCGCCGGCCTGTCGATGGGCGGCGCCCTGGCGCTCAGGCTGGCCGCCCGGCACGGCGAGCGGGTGACCGGCGCGGTGGTCGTCAACCCGGCGAACAAGGTGCACGGCCTGTCGGCGTACGCCCTTCCGGTGGCCCGGCATCTCGTGCGGACGACGAAGGGCATCGCCAGCGACATCGCCAAGGAGGGCGCGGCCGAGCTGGGCTACGACCGGGTGCCGCTGCACGCGGCGCACTCGCTGCGGGTGTTCCTGCGCCGGCTGGACGGCGAGCTGCCCCAGGTCACGCAGCCGTTGCTGCTGCTGCGCAGCGCCCAGGACCATGTCGTCCCGGCGGCCGACTCGGCCCGGGTGCTCAGCCGGGTGTCGTCCACGGACGTGACGGAGATCGTGCTGGAACAGAGCTACCACGTGGCGACGTTGGACCAGGATGCGGACCGGATCTTCGAGGAGAGCCTCGCCTTCATGGGCCGGCTCGCACCCAGTCTCGGCAAGGAAGGGGCGGCCACAGGTGGCTGAGCACGAGTCCGACCGCGAGGACCGCGAGCCGGACGAGCAGAAGGTGCCCTTCGACGAGGACGCCGCCTGGCGGGCCATCGTCGCGGGGTACGGCGTGGAGCCGCCGGATCCGCCGGGCGCCAGGCCCTTCAAGCCGGTGGAGGACCTGGTGCTGCCGGAGCCGGAGCCGGAGAAGGACGCCGAGAGCGACACCGACAAGGCGCCCGTGCGGCCGTTGGGCGGCTCGGTGTCGTTCGCGCCCGGTGTCGGCCCGCGCGACTACAAGGCGCCCGAGCCGTCCGAGGACGACTTCGACGAGGACGACGAGGGCCACTTCGTCCCGCCGGAGCCGCCGCCGCTGCCGACCGCCGACCCCACCGCGAAGTTCGCCTGGCTGGGCGTCGTCGGCGGGCCGGTCCTGCTTCTGCTGGCGGTGCTGCTCGGCTGGGACATGACCTGGTGGCTGACGACCCTCGGCATCGGCGGCTTCCTCGGCGGCTTCGCCACGCTGGTGATGCGCATGCGTACGGACGACGAGGAGGACGACGACCCGGGCCGGGGCGCGGTGGTCTGAACTTTGTACAAGTCGTGCGGGGCTCACCTATCGTGAGCCCATGCCGCGCGACACCCTCACCCAGGAACAGATCGTCCGGACCGCCGTGGAGCTGCTGGACGACGAGGGTCTCGAAGGCCTGAACATGCGCAGCCTCGGCAAGCGCCTGGGGGCCGCGGCGACCGCCGTCTACTGGCATGTGAAGAACAAGGACGACCTCGTGCTGCTCGCCGCGGACCGGGTGTGGCAGGAGGTCGAACTGCCGGCGCTCGACGCGGACGACTGGCGGGACACCGCCACGGTGATGGCCGACCGGTTGCACTCGATGTTCGTAGGGCATCCGTGGCTGGTGCAGGCGATCGGCTCGCATCTCCTCTACGGCACCGGCAAGGCCCGCTACGACGACCATCTCCTCGGCGTCTTCGAGACCGCGGGGTTCACGCCCCAGGAGGCGGACCGGGCGGCCGGGGCGCTGGTGACGTATGTCCTGGGCAACGCGCTCGGCACCTCGGCTGTCGCCTCCCTGACCCGGAAGCTGCGGCGGGCCGGGGAGGATGCGGAGGGGATGCTGGCGGAGACCCTGGCCAAGGCGGCGCAGGTGGCGGAGCCGTTTCCGCGGTTGCGGGAGCGGCTGGGGACGCCGGCGGCCGCGGAGTACGGGGAGGCGCCCGACGGTACGTATGCGGCCGGCTTGAGGGCGCTGCTGGACGGGCTACGGCCGGGTGGTACGGGCGCTACTCGCTGAGAGGAGCCGCTGCGGCGGAGGGGCGAGGGGCCGCGCGACCAGTCGCCGCGCACCCGCAGTCGTCCGCGGCGGGTCAGGCCCGGCCGAAGAGGCGGCCGGCCAGATCGACCCCGGTCACCTCGCCGGCTTCCCCGCGGGAGAAGAAGCCTCGCTGGCCCTTCAGGCCGCCCTCCATGACGATGTACTCGTCATCGTCCCCCGGCAGGAAGCCGATGCCCGCGGCCGGACAGTCCGGCGGCATCTCCGCGTCGGACGCCGCGCGGATCTCCGGCTTGATACCGACGGCCAGCGTGAGCCGGCCGTCCGCCACCGCGATGTCGAGGTTCATCGCGTCGATCTCGTACCGCCCGGCGACCTCCCGCGCCCGCTCCTCGTCGTACGGCAGCGGCTCCGGTTCCCGCTCGACCACATCGAGGAACAGCTCCAGCGCCCGCTTCAGCACCGCCTGGTTGAACTGGTAGCCCTCCGGGCCGGCGTTCGCCAGCGAGACGACGGCGAAGTCCCGCTCCGGCACCAGCAGCAGCTCGGCGAACTGCCCGTTGCCCGAGCCTCCGTGGCCGACCGTGCGCACGCCCTCCACGTCCCGCAGGAACCAGCAGATGCCGAAGGCGTCGCCGAGCGTGCTGCCCCGCAGTTCGACGGTCGGTTCCTGCATGCGGCGCAGCGTGTCGGCTGCCATCAGACCCTCTCCGTCGCCGAGCTGGAACCGCGCCCAGCGCAGCAGGTCGCTCGCCGAGGAGACGATTCCGCCACCGGGGTTGTTGCCCCGCAGTCCGGCCCGCCAGGCCTTCCAGGGGCGGGCGAGGGTGAGGGTGCCGTCCTCGGCGCGGTTGTGGCCGGCGGCGAAGCGGCGGACCACGACGTCGTCCAGGTCGAAGACCGTGCTGGTCAGTCCCAGCGGCTCCAGGACCAGTTCGGCGAGCGCCTTCTCGAACGGCAGGCCGGTGACGTTCTCGACCACCCGACCGAGCAGGTTGTACCCGGCCTGGCTGTAGGAGGCGCGGGCGCCGGGCGGAGCGATCAGCGGCAGCCGGTCCAGCTGTCCGACGAACGCGGCGAGCGAGCCGTCGCCCTCGTCGGCGTCGACCAGGTTCCAGTCCAGGCCCGCCGTGTGGTTGAGCAGGTTCAGCACGGTGATCCGGGCGGCGGGCTCCTCGCCGGCGAGGCGCAGCTCGGGAACGTACCGGCGGACCGGCGCGTCGAGGTCGATCCTGCCCTGCTCGACGAGCCGCATCAGCGCGGTCGCCGTGAAGCTCTTGCTGACCGAGGCGATCGGGAAGAGCGTGTGTTCGTCGACCGGCAGGGGGTGATCGACGTTCGTCACACCCTGGTTGACATGGATCTCCTCGCCGCCGACCAGTACGGCGACGGCGGCCCCCGGCACCCCGAACTCCTTGGCCGCCGTCTCCACGAACGCGGCCAGCGACTCACGCTTCCCGGACATCGGTTCCCCCTCATGGCGACTTGAACTAAGTACAAGGAGGACTGTAGGCGGGCCCGGCAGGCGACACAAGGGCTTTTCTGTACTTAGTTCAAGCGGGGGCTCACGCCACCGGTACGCGCAGGGCGGCGAGGACCGGGAGATGGTCCGTGGCCGCGGTCAGGTCGGCCCGGGTGACGCCCGGCTGGGCATGGCGGTCCCCCCGCTCGGGCGAAGCCGAGAGTGGGGGAGGGACCCCGCAGCCGAGCACCTCGATTCCCCGGGTCGCGAAGACGGCGTCGATGCGCTGCGGGGGCTCGCTGTGCGGCCAGGTGTCCGCACCGCCCCAGGGGGCCACGGCCCGGCAGTCCTGGAGGCTCGCGGAGAGCAGACGGAAGGCGGGACCGTCGGGGCCCTCGTTGAGGTCGCCGCCGGCGACGGCGTGCTCCACGCCCAGGCCGGCGAGGCGGTCGAGGAGCATGGCGGCCTGCTCGCGGCGTTCGTCCCTCTGCAGGCTCAGATGACAGCTCAGCAGGCCGACGCGGACGGCACCGAAGCGGACCACTGCCGTGGCGAAGCCGCGTCGGTGGAGCCCGGGGGTGAGCGGGAGGAGTACGTCCTCGGTGCGCTCCACGGTGGCCCGGAGCGAGCAGAGGATCGCCGGGCCGGCCGCGGTGGCTCCGCCGGTGAGGAGGACCTGGCCGGAGGCCGCGGCGAGGCGGGCGAGCTTCTTGCGCCAGCGGAAGAAGCGGGGGGCTTCCTGGACGAGGACGACGTCGGGGGCACAGGCGGTGATGATCCTGGCCAGCGCGTCGGTGTCGTCGCGCATCGAGCGGATGTTGTAGCTCAGGACGCGGATGAGGGGTGAACCGTTGGGTTCGGTACGGGAGTTGGGGAGCAGCGGGGTTGCCATGCCGTCAATTTACGACGGCCCGGGTTTGGGCGCCCAATGGCTCGGGGCGCGGGATCTGTCCGCGACTGCCGGTGCGTTGTGGCTCGTCGCGCCCACGCGGCGCAGCCGCATGTCGATACAGTCCCGCGCCCCTGAGGTTGGCACAGTCGCCGCAGCTCAAGAAGCGAACGTCACATGATCGGATCGGGCTCGCGAGCCAGGTCCGCCGCGCCCACCAGGCCCGCCTTGTTGCCGAGCTGGGCGGCGATCACGTCGGCCACCGGGCGCCAGTTGCCGCCGACCAGCCAGCGCTTGTAGGACTTGCGGATCGGGTCGAGGACCAGTTCGCCCTCGTCGGAGAGGCCGCCGCCGACGATGAACGCGGACGGGTCGAAGAGGGAGGCGAGGTCGGCCAGGCCCGCACCGGCCCAGCGGGCCAGCTCGCGGTAGGAGTCGACGGCGACCGGGTCGCCCTGGCGGGCGGCCATGGAGATGTGCTTGCCCTCGATGCCGTCGGGGGTGCCGTCGCCGAGACCGAGCAGGATCTCGGCGTTCTCGGGGGTGGCGTTGGCGCGCTGCTTGGCGTATCTGACGAGCGCGCGACCGGAGGCGTACTGCTCCCAGCAGCCCTGCGAACCGCAGCCGCACAGCAGACCGTCCGGGACCATCCGGATGTGACCGAACTCGGCGGCCACGCCGAAGTGGCCGCGGCGCAGCTTGTTGCCGATGATGATGCCACCGCCGAGACCCGTGCCCAGCGTGATGCAGATGACGTTGCGGTGGCCCTTGCCGGCGCCGAACTTGTACTCGCCCCAGGCGGCGGCGTTGGCGTCGTTCTCGACCACGACCGGGAGGCCCACGCGGGCCTCGACCTCCTCCTTCAGCGGCTCCTGGCGCCAGTCGATGTTCGGCGCGAAGTACACCGTCGAGCGCTGCCGGTTGACGTAACCGGCCGCACCGATGCCCACGCCGACGATCTCGTGCCCGGCGCGCGCGCCTTCCACTGCCGAGGCGATGGCGTCCACGATGGCCTCGGGCGTGGTGGGGGTCGGCACCTTGAAGGTCGAGAGGATGTTGCCTTCCTCGTCGACCACGCCGGCCGCGATCTTGGTGCCGCCGATGTCGACGCCGATGGTGAGTCCCATGAATCCCTCAGTTTCGGTCGAGCCCCGCTACGGCCCACCGTACCCGAGGCCCTGCCGTGAAAGCGCTTCAGTCCAGGTCGATCCGCTCCCCCGGACCGGTGCCCTCGCCCTTGTCCCGGCGGTCGTCCCGACCCTCGTGGGTCAGGTCGTCGGCCGTGCGGGCGGTCCAGCGGCGCTCCTGGGCCTGGACGGCGGAACGGTAGGCAGCGAGCAGTTCGCCGCCGGCCGCGGCGAGGTGGTCGAAGACGTCCGGGTTGCGGTCTATGACGGGCTCGACGGCGGCCTTGGCCTGCTGGACGACCTGGCGCACGACCTGGTGGGCGGCGGGGCCGGCGAGGCCGCCGAGGAGCGGTGACGGGAGGCCGGACAGCTTGTCGGCCACCGTGTCCACGAGTTTCTTCAGTTCCTCCGCGGCCGAGCCCGGTTGTGGGCCGTACTCGGCGCGGCGGCGGGCCTTCTCGGCGGCGAGGTCCTCGGCGCAGGCCGTGGCCCAGGCGTCGGCGTCGGTCGCCCGCCCCTGTGCCTCATATTCCTCATACGAGTCGGATGCGGGACGCTCTTCGCTCATGGCGGACTCCTGACTACGGTTCGCCTTTACGACGTTACCCGAACAGGCGTACCCGGATCATCACCGTCCGGTGGCGGGCCACAGGTCGGGGTCCGGGGCGAACCGGATGCGCAGTTCCCCCTCGCGCAGGCCGGCCCCGGCGACGGTGCAGCGGCGCAGGGCGGAGGGCAGCGGGACGATCCGCCGGAACGGGCCCACGGTGATCACGAGCTCGTCGCCGCGCCGGACCAGATCCAGTTCGTCCCGTATAGCGCCGGGCAGCGGGATGTGCCAGACCAGGACGCCGTCGTCGCTCCTGCGGTCGGTGACGGGCCACTCGACCGGGGCGGGTGCCGGGTTGACGGGCGGTACCGCGAGGGCGGTGAGGTCGTCGGCGCCGCGCGGGTCGCGGCCGAGGTGCGGGACGGGGCGGACGTCGTACGGCTGCCCCTGCCAGTCGGCGAGTGCCTTGCGCTGCTGGGCGAGGAGTCCGGCGAGCAGGCTGTCCGGGTCGGCCTCGGGCAGGGTGCGGTTGGCGATCAGGGCCTCGGTGCGCAGGCCGCGCAGGGCGAGGCCGAGGCCGGCGGCCCGTACGGCCTCGGCGCCGGCCGGGCCGGGTTCGGCGACCAGACGTACGGCGGTGTTCCGGTCGGTGAGGACGGCCTCGACGGCGGCGAGTTCGACGTCCCAGCGGGCGGCCGTCTCGTACAGCCAGTCGGACGGCATCGGCACGCCGGCCAGCCGGCCGAGGACCGGGCGCAGGGCGCGGGCCGCCTGCCGCTCGGGCGGGAGGAGGCGGCGCAGGTAGCGGCGCAGTTCCTCGGGGAGGGCGAGCAGGGCGAGGGCCTGCGGGAGCGGCGGGAGGTCCACGACAAGCAGGTCATAGCGCTCGGACAGCGCCGCGTCCCTGACGGCCCGCAGGAAGCACAGCTCCTCGGCGCCGGGCAGCGGGGTGACCTCCTCGGCGTCCAGCCGGGCGGCGCCGAGCAGGTCGAGGACGCCCGCCGCGCGGCTCTGGAAGGCGGTGAGGTCCTCCTGGAACCGGGCGGCCGCGTCGGGACGCCAGGCGGTGACGTTCTCGGCGACCTCCTCGGGCACCGGTCCTGTCGCACGGCCCAGCGCGGCGCCGAGGCTGTCGGTGCGGTCGGCACTCAGGAGCAGCGTGCGGACGCCCTCGCCTGCGGCGCGCTGTGCGGTGGCGGCAGCGATGGTCGTACGACCGCTGCCGCCCGGGCCCGTGATCAGGATGGTGCGCATGAGGCTGAACGGTAACGGAGGGCGGGGGCACGGGGTGTTGGACGGTGACCCGACACAACACCGCCCCACAGCGACGCCATCGCCCGACGCCCGCGACTGCGGTGTGGGGCGGCGCGCGCGGCTGCGGTATTGGGCGGCTCCTGGAGCCGTAGGCGGGCCGGGGGTCGGCCGCGCAGCCCGGCGCCGGCGGGTCGCCGCCCGCGCCCACCCGTGCCGCCCCAGCGGCACGACTGCCCGCGGCTGAGCGGGCGGGGTGGGATGCGGCGGTGCGGCGGGCGGTTGTCTTGTGGCGGCGTCAGGGGCGGCTACTCGGCCGACTCCACCCTCTTCTTCAGGCCGGCCAGGGCTCGGTCGATGATGACCTTTTCCGCCTTGCGCTTGATCATGCCGAGCATGGGGATCTTGACGTCCACGGTGAGGAGGTAGGTGACCTCCGTCGTGGCGGGGCCCGTGGGCTTGAGGATGTACGAGCCGTCCAGGGAGCGGAGCATCTGGGACTTGACCAGGGTCCAGGAGACCTCGTTGTCGCCGGTCCAGGTGTAGGCCAGCGTCTGGTCGTCCTTGATCGCCCCCGCGTCCATGACGAGCCGGACCTGCTCGGCGCGGCCCTGGTCGTCGGTCCTGAGGACCTCTGCCTCCTTCACCTCGCCGGTCCAGTCCGGGTAGCGGGCGAAGTCGGCGATCACCCCCATGACGTCGGCCGGTGCCGCCTCGATGGTGATGCTCGAGCTGGTGTGTTCCGCCATCGCCGTGGCTCCTCCAGATGCGGGCCGGTACAGAGGTCGTCGTGCGCACGTGTGTGCAGCGTGAAGGCTACCGCGCCGCCGACCTGCCGCCTTCACCCCATGTCCCACACATCGCCGACCGATCGCCGGCGGATCACCAGGGGATCACCATTCCAGCGCCCAGGGCCTTCCCGTCCCGGCGAAGTGGCCCACGTTCACGCACTCGGTCGCGCCGATCCGCATCCGGCGCGCGAGCGGCTGATGGACGTGGCCGAAGAGCGCGTAACGAGGCTTAGTACGGCGGATCGCGGCCAGCAGGGCACGGCTGCCGCGCTCGAAGCGGCGCGCGACGGTGTCGTAGACCAGCTCGGGGACCTCCGGCGGGATGTGCGTGCACAGCACGTCGACCTCACCGACCGCCTCGATCTTCGCCGCGTACTCCTCGTCGCTGATCTCGTACGGCGTCCGCATGGGCGTGCGCAACCCGCCGCCGACGAAGCCGAAGGTCCAGCCGCCGATCTCCGCCCGCTGGCCGTCGAGCACGGTGGTGCCGGGGTGGGCGTACTCCATCCACAGCGGCGGCATGTCGACATTGCCGTAGGTGGCGTACGTCGGGGTCGGGAACGCGGCGAACAGCTCGGCGTACTGCTTGCGCACCGCCCTCTCGATGGCCGCGGCCCGGTCCGTGCCGATGCCCGCCCACAGCCGGGCGCCGAACTCCCGGGCCTCCTCGAACCGGCGGGCGGTGCGCAGCTCGACGATGCGGTCGGCGTTCTCCTTGCCGAACAGGTCCGGGAAGATGCCGCGCGCGTGGTCGGCGTAGTCGAGGAAGAGGACGAGGTCGCCCAGGCAGATCAGGGCGTCCGCACCCTCGCCCGCGCGGGCCAGGTCCCGGGCGTTGCCGTGCACGTCGCTGACCACGTGGACGCGCATCCTGCGCTTTCCGGCGTTTCGGTCACCGGAGGGTGTGGGTGCCATGGTGATCAAGCGTAGGCGTGTGGGATGTGCGTGAACAGTGTCGGTCCGGCCTGCCGTTACTCGCCGGTCGGTTCGGCCGTGGACTACTGTGCGCGAAGGAACGCCAACATGTGTGACGCAGCGAACATCTCACCGGGAACCCCTGTCCGGAACGCCATACCGGCGGGTAACGTCCGGGCAGTCCAGTCGTGCTCTGGATTTCAACAGCTGAATTCCCGAGCACCTGCCCGAGCCTTGGACCGCACCGTCGCATCACACAGTGTCGTGGCGCCGGCGCCCTATGAGGAGCAGCAGTCTTGCGCGAGTTCAGCCTTCCGGCTTTGTACGAGGTCCCTGCGGACGGCAACCTGACCGACATCGTCCGCAGAAACGCCGCGCAGCATCCCGACGTCGCCGTCATCGCCCGCAAGGTGGGCGGTGCCTGGCAGGACGTGACGGCCGCCGCCTTCCTCACCGAGGTGCGCGCCGCCGCCAAGGGTCTCATCGCCTCCGGCGTCCAGCCCGGCGACCGGGTGGGCCTGATGTCCCGCACCCGGTACGAGTGGACCCTGCTCGACTTCGCGATCTGGAGCGCGGGCGCGGTCACCGTGCCGGTGTACGAGACCAGTTCGCCGGAACAGGTGCAGTGGATCCTGTCCGACTCGGGCGCGACCGCCTGCATCGTGGAGCTGGCGGGCCACGCCGCGGCCGTGGAGTCGGTGCGCGAGACGCTGCCGGCCCTCAAGCACGTCTGGCAGATCGAGGCCGGGGGTCTTCAGGAGCTGGGGCGGCTCGGCCAGGACGTCTCCGACGAGACGGTGGAGGAGCGCAGCTCGCTCGCCCGGGCGGACGACCCGGCGACCATCGTGTACACCTCCGGCACCACCGGCCGTCCCAAGGGCTGTGTGCTCACCCACCGCAGCTTCTTCGCCGAGTGCGGCAACATCGTGGAGCGGCTGCGCCCGTTGTTCCGCACCGGCGAGTGCTCGGTCCTGCTCTTCCTGCCGCTGGCGCACGTCTTCGGCCGGCTGGTGCAGATCGCGCCGATGATGGCGCCGATCAAGCTGGGCTGCGTCCCGGACATCAAGCACCTCACCGACGAGCTGGCCGCCTTCCGGCCGACGCTGATCCTCGGCGTCCCGCGCGTCTTCGAGAAGGTCTACAACACGGCGCGCGCCAAGGCGCAGGCGGACGGCAAGGGCGCGATCTTCGACAAGGCGGCGGACACCGCGATCGCCTACAGCAAGGCGCTGGACAGCGCCTCCGGCCCGTCGTTCGGCCTGAAGGTCAAGCACAAGGTCTTCGACCGCCTGGTCTACAGCAAGCTGCGCGCGGTCCTCGGCGGCCGGGGCGAGTACGCCATCTCCGGCGGCGCCCCGCTGGGCGAGCGGCTCGGGCACTTCTTCCGGGGCATCGGCTTCACCGTGCTGGAGGGCTACGGCCTGACCGAGTCCTGCGCGGCGACCGCGTTCAACCCGTGGGACCGGCAGAAGATCGGCACGGTCGGTCAGCCGCTGCCCGGCTCGGTGGTGCGGATAGCGGACGACGGCGAGGTGCTGCTGCACGGCGAGCACCTGTTCAAGGAGTACTGGAACAACCCGGGCGCGACGGCGGAGGCGCTGGCCGACGGCTGGTTCCACACCGGTGACATCGGCACCCTGGACGAGGACGGCTACCTCAGGATCACCGGCCGGAAGAAGGAGATCATCGTCACGGCGGGCGGCAAGAACGTGGCGCCTGCGGTGATCGAGGACCGGATCCGGGCGCACGCGCTGGTCGCGGAGTGCATGGTGGTGGGCGACGGGCGGCCATTCGTGGGCGCGCTGGTCACCATCGACGAGGAGTTCCTGGGCCGTTGGTGCGCCGAGCACGGCAAGCCGGCGGGTTCCACCGCGGCGTCGCTGAGGGACGACCCGGATCTGCTCGCGGCGATCCAGGCGGCGGTCGACGACGGCAACGCCGCGGTGTCGAAGGCGGAATCGGTGCGGAAGTTCCGCATTCTGTCCTCCCAGTTCACGGAGGAGTCGGGCCACCTCACCCCGTCGCTGAAGCTCAAGCGGAACGTGGTGGCGAAGGACTACGCGGACGAGATCGAGGCGATCTACGCGAAGTAGCACGCCTCCTGACGGAGTGTCATGGCGCGGTGTCCTCGGCGAGGACCCGCGCCATCGTGCGTTCGGCGAGCGCGGTGATGGTGACGAAGGGGTTCACGCCGATGTTGCCGGGCACGAGCGAGCCGTCGGTGGCGTAGAGGTGTGAGTACCCCTTGACCCGGCCGTAGTCGTCGGTGGCCTTGCCCAGGACGCAGCCGCCCAGCGGGTGGTACGTGAAGTCGTCGGCGAAGACCTTGTTGCCCGAGCCGAACAGGTCGTAGCGGTAGATGGTCGCGTTGGCCAGGTTGATCCGGTCGAACAGCTTCTTGGCCATGCTCACCGACACCGCGCTCTGGGCGGCGCTCCAGCCGAGCTTCACCGCACCGGAGGCGGAGTCGTAGGTGAAGGACGCCCGTTCGGGATTCTTGGTGATGGCGAGGTAGAGGCTGATCCAGTGCTCGAACCCCATGGGCAGCGGGGCGATTTCTGCGAAGACCGGGTTGTCGGTGTTGGCCCAGTCGTCGATGCCCATCACCGGCATCGTCGCCTCGTCGGCGCCGACGGTGTCCCAGACGTGGTTGGCGCGGCCGAGCATGGTGTTGCCGTTGGTGCCCCAGCCCGCGCCCACGGCGGAGTTCAGGTCCGGCAGGGTGCCGGTGTCGCGGGCGCGGACGAGGAGTTCGGTGGTACCGAGGCTGCCGCCGCCGAGGAAGAGATACGTGCAGCCGTAGCTCTTGGTCTCGACGACCGCGCCGGTGCTGTCGATCCGGTCGGCGGTCAGGACGTACGACCCGTCGGCCGCCCGGCTGAGGGACTTCACCCTCTCCAGGGTGTGGACGGTCACGTTGCCGGTGCCGAGGGCGGCGGCCAGATAGGTCTTGTCGAGGCTGCGTTTGCCGCGGTTGTTGCCGTAGATGACCTCGCCGGCGAGCGCGGACTTCGTGGCCGCGCCGGCGGCCTCCTGCTGCATGTAGCCGAAGTCGTAGACGTTCGGCACGAAGGTGGTCTTCAGGCCCGCGTTGCCGGCGGCCTTACGGGAGGTGCGGGTGAACCGGTACCAGTCGGTGGACTCGAACCAGGCCGGGTCGATCGTGTTGACGCCGAGCATGGCGCGGGCGCGCGGGTAGTAGGTGCCGTACATCTCGTCGGCGTCCACGGTGGGGAACTGCTCGGTGAAGTACGACTTCAGGGGCGTGACCGCCATGCCGCCGTTGACGAGGGAGCCGCCGCCGACGCCGCGGCCGACGTAGACGGACATGTGGTCGTAGTGGACGCGGTCCAGGACGCCGGGATAGGCGCCGATGTCCTTGTTGACCACGTCCAGCCAGAGGAAGGTGGCGAGCGGGGCCTCGGTGCGGGTGCGGAACCACATGGAGCGCTGGTCGGGGGCCGAGGTGGAGCAGAACACCTTGCCGTCGCTGCCGGCGGTGTTCCACAGGCGGCCCATTTCGAGGACGAGGGTACGGATGCCGGCCTGGCCGAGGCGGAGGGCGGCGACCGCGCCGCCGTAGCCGGAGCCGATGACTATCGCCGGGGCGGATTCGACTGCGTCGGGCTCGGCGGCCCGGGCCGACTGGAGTCCTATGCGGGTGAAGCCGAGGGCGGCCGCTGTCTGCAGCGCTGCCATACCGAGTATGTGACGTCTCGTCAGCTGACGTCTCATCAGGTTTGCTGTCATGGGCGCAGCATGGGCGGATTATGGGGTTCCGCCAAGGGGCTCCGCCGGGGGCAGGGGCGCCATCCGGGGTGCCGGGTGCGCTTCGTCGGCGGGTGCGGGTTCGTCTTCGGCTGCTCGCGCCCACGCGGCGGAGCCGCATATCGATACGGCCCCGCGCCCCTTCAGGGGGTTCGCCCTAGCAAGTCTTCGAGTTTCTCGGCGAGCAGGTCCCAGCGCCACTTCTCTTCCACCCACTGTCTGCCCCGCTCGCCCATCCTGCGGCGCAGCTCGGGGTCGCCCAGCAGGGCCACGATCCGTTCGGCCGCCTCCGCCGGTTCGCCGCCCCTGACGACCCAGCCCGTCTCCCCGTCGAGTACGGCGTCGGGCGCGCCGCCCGAGTCGCCCGCGACCACCGGCAGGCCCGTCGCGGACGCCTCCAGATAGACGATGCCCAGGCCCTCCACGTCCAGGCCGGCGCGGCGGGTGCGGCAGGGCATGGCGAAGACGTCGCCCGCGCCGTAGTGGGCGGGGAGTTCGGACCAGGGGACGGCGCCGGTGAAGTGGACGGAGCCGGCCACACCGGTCTCGGCCGCCATCCGCCGCAGATCCCGCTCGTAGGGGCCGCCGCCCACGATCAGCAGGACGGTGTCCGGCTCGGCGGCGAGGATGCGGGGCATGGCCTGGATCAGGGTGTCCTGGCCCTTGCGCGGGACCAGCCGGGAGACGCAGACCACGACCGGGCGGTCCGTGAGGCCGAGGCGGGCGCGGATCTCGTCGCCGCCGGAGCCGGGGTGGAAGGTCTTCTCGTCGACCCCGGGAGGCAGCTGGACCATGCGGCTCGCCGCCTCCGGGGTCAGCGCGGTGGCGATCCTCGACCGCGTGTACTCGCCCAGATAGGTGATCGTTTCCGTGGACTCCCCGATGCTCCGGAGCAGTTGCCGGGCGGCGGGCAGCTGGGCCCAGCCGGCCTCGTGGCCGTGGGTGGTGGCCACCAGCCGCTCGGCGCCCGCTCTGCGGAGTGCCGGGGCCATGAGGCCGAGCGGTGCCGCCGCCCCGAACCACACCGAGGTGCAGCCGTACTCGCGGAGCAGGCCGACCGCCCGCCGGGTGGCTCCCGGCGTGGGCAGCATCATGGTCGTACGGTCGCGTACGACGGTGAAGGGCTGCTCGGCGTCGAAGGCGGCCGTGGCCTCGATGCCCTCCCGGTTTCGCTTCCAGGTGGAGGCGTAGACGACCAGCCGGCCGGGGTCCAGGCGGAGGGCCATGTTGTGCAGGAAGGCCTGGATGCCGCCCGGCCGGGGCGGGAAGTCGTTGGTGACGATCAGGGTCTTGTGCATCGCCGCCGACCCTACCGAATCAGCCGTCCGGAGCCAGGTCCGGCCGAGTATGTGGCATGGGCACAGACGGGCACGACATCATGGTCCCCGGCCTGAAATCGAACTGCAGGGGATCACGTGGAGACCAAAGGTGCCGGGCGGTCCCTGGCATGGCTGCTCGCGACCTGGGGCGTCACACGTGCGGTGCTGCTGCTGTTCGTCTTCCAGGTGTACGTCTTCCCGGGCCCGGACGTCACCTCCGACGTGTCGGTGATCTACCGGGGCTGGTACGAGGTGCTGCGCCAGGGAACGTTTCCGCTGGACGACGTGACCTGGCAGTATCCGCCGGCCGCCGCCCTCCCGGTGCTCTCCCCCGCCGCCCTGCCCTTCCTGTCGTACGCGCACGCCTTCTACGTGCTGGCGTTCCTCGCCGACCTGGTCGTCCTGGCGCTGCTGCTGTATCCGAGCAGGCGCCCTGGCCGCTGTCTGCGCGGCGCCTGGGTGTGGGTGGCGGGCGTACCGCTGCTCGGTCCGACGGTGTACGCCCGCTACGACGTGATGGTGACCGCGGTGGCCGTGGCGGCGCTGCTGGCCGGGGCCCGGCACCCGCGGGTGATGGGCGCGCTGACCGCGTTCGGGGCGCTGCTGAAGGTGTGGCCGGCGCTGCTGCTGGTCGGCGCCGTGCGGCGGCGGGCGTGGTGGTCGGCGGCGGTGACCGCGACCGGGCTCGCGGCGCTGTTCTCGGTGT
This sequence comes from Streptomyces sp. NPDC052107, assembly GCF_040680215.1. NCBI lineage: Bacteria > Bacillati > Actinomycetota > Actinomycetes > Kitasatosporales > Streptomycetaceae > Streptomyces > Streptomyces sp. NPDC052107. Next base: position 189,535 of record NZ_JBFAWG010000001.1, on the reverse strand, counting down.
CCATGCCGGGCGCCTTCGCCTTCCTGACCTTCCAGCGGGACCGGGGCACCGAGGTGGAGTCGCTGGGTGCCCTGGTCTTCCACGTGGCCCGGCACTTCGGCTGGCACGGCCAGGTGCTGCTGAACTACGGGTCGATCGAGTTCGTCGGCCCGCATGTGAACCAGGTCAGCACGGCGGCGCTGGCGCTGACCGTGGCCGCGTTCGGCTGGCTGCTGCTGTGGCGGCTGCGCATGACCCGCAGGGCCCCGCACACGCTCGCGGAGGCCGCCTTCACCGCGATCCTGCTGTTCACGGTCACCAGCCGGGTGATCAGCCCGCAGTACCTGGTGTGGCTGATCGGCCTGGCCGCGGTCTGTGTCTCGTACCGGGCGAGCCGGATGGGCGCGCCCGCCCTGATGGTGGTGGCCGCGTCCTTCCTGACGGTCCTGGAGTTCCCGCTCGGCTTCCAGCACGTGGTGACGAGCGACCGGTACGGCGTTCTGCTGCTGGTGCTGCGCAACGGCCTGCTGGTCGCGGCCTCGGTCACGGCGGCCCGCCGGCTGTGGGGCTCGACCGTGCCGCCGGCCCCCGCCGCGCCGCTGCCGCCGCAGCCGGCCCGGCCTCGGCAGACCCCGGTCTCCCCCTGAGCCGCGGCCGGCGCGCCGGGAGATGACGGCCGAGCCGGCAACCGGAGCAGCCCCGGACTCCGGGGAGCCCGCCGCCGGCCAGGCCCCGGCAGCCCCCGCCCGCTCCCGGCTCACCCGGCCCGCACCAGGGACACCCCGGCTTCCTCATGGCGGCCGGCCCTGCGCAGCAGCGCCGCCACGTCCGCGCGCTGCACGGCCATCGCGAGCGCCAGCGCCAGGCAGACACCGGGCAGGCCCAGGCCACCCAGGGCGTACGCCAGGGGCAGCTGGACGGCCGCGCCGAGCGGCGTGACCCGGAGCAGCGCCGGTGCTCCGCCGCTTCCCGAGCCGCGCCGCCGCCGAGGACCAGGCGGCCAGCGGCCCGCGCAGCAGCAGGCCGCCGGCCGCGACCACCGGTGTCACCAGCGCGCACAGGGCCCGGCCGCCCCGCACGGCGGCTCGTACGGCGGCCGGGTCCCGGGCCCCTCGGGCGTGCGCCACCAGCCGGTCGTACCGGAGGCGAAAACCAGCGCGACGCCTAGCAGCACGTTCTCGGTGTTGGTGGCGACGGCCACGGCCGCGACGGCGGAACCGCCGAGCCGGGAGACCCAGACGGTGTTGATGATCCCGGAGGCCACCGAGGCGAGCAGGGAGAGATGGACGGGGTGGGCGAGGGCTGTGAGCTGCTTGCGGCGGGCGTTCACCAGTTGCGGCAGGCGTTCACCAGATGGCTCCTCTTGTCGAACTACCTCGAAACGAGGTAGCTCGATACGAGCTAGCATGGCTTCCGAGGCCGCTGCAAGGAGGAAGGCGCGTGCTGGAGTTGTCGATCCTGGGTTTCCTCGCCGAGGAACCGCTGCACGGATACGAGCTGAAGGAGCGCATCAAGGCGCTGAGCGGTCATGTCCGCCCGGTCAGCGACGGCGCGCTCTATCCGGCCATCAACCGGCTCCTCGCCGGCGGACTGCTCGGCCAGCGCACCGAGGAGGGCACGAGCGCCGCCCCGCGCCGGGTGCTGTCCCTGACGGCCAAGGGGCGACAGGAGCTGCTCGCCCGGCTGCGCGACCCCAAGCAGGCGGAGATCACCGACCACGTCCGCTTCAACACGCTCCTGGCCTTCCTGCGCCACCTGGACGACCCCGCCGAGCAGGCATCGGTGCTGCGCCGTCGGCTGGACTTCCTTCAGACTCCGGCGAGCTTCTTCTACCGGCAGGGCGAGCCGGTGCGCGCGGAGGAGGCCGGGGACCTGTTCCGCGAAGGCATGCTACGGGTCACCCGGGCCACCGGGAAGGCGGAGCGGGCCTGGCTGCGCGAGGCCATCGAAACGCTCGGCGCATCCAACTGACCTGCTGGAAAAGAGGATTGGGCGTCACCCGGTCCGGGTCAGCTGCGCCCGCACGTACTCCCGCCACTGCTCGGTGAACGCTGCCGGTGTGGTCCCCAGCACCTTCCTCAGCGCGTCCTCGACCGCGCCCGCCCGCTGTTGACGGGTGCCGACGGCACGGTAGAAGGCGTCGAGCCGGGCCTGGCCCCAGTGGTCGGCGATCATCCGGCAGGCCAGCCAGCCGCCCTCGTAGGCCCGGGCGAGCTCGGCCGGGTCGCTGGTGAAGCCGAAGTCCTTGTCGGTGGGGAGCTCGGTGGGCGGGTGGCCGTCCTGGACGGCGCGGGTGAGTTCCGGCGCGGCCTCGGTGGGGGTGCGGCCGGTGCCGAGGTAGCCGATCCAGTCCGCGTAGCCCTCGGAGAGCCACAGCGGGGTCGCGGCGGTGGTGTGCGCGCGGGTGGCCACATGGGTGGTCTCGTGGGTGAGCACGACCTGCTTGCCGAGGTCGCCGAGGATGGCGTACGCCTCCGGGTTGACCACCACCCGGTCCGCAGGCGCCTTGCCCGAGCCGCCCGCCTCGCCGGTGGTGACGGCGGCGATCCCCCGGTAGTCGGCGGCGGGCGAGCCGAGCAGCTCCGCCATGCCCTGCAGGGACCGCGGGACCAGGACGACGACATGGCGGGTCCAGTCGGTGCCCCAGACCCGGGAGACGGCCGGTACGGCGCGGTCGGCCAGCGTGGCGTATCCGCGTAGCCGGGCGGCCGTCCGGCCGGTGCCCAGTACCAGACTGTGCGCACCCTTGACGGCGGTCACCGGGCCCTGGTCCCACAGCTGCTGCCCGCCGTTCTTGGCGGGCCTGTCGGCGGTGACGTACCACTTGCCGTCGGCGGTGCGGCCCAGGGTGAGGGTGCGGCGGACGTCGACGGGGGCCTTGTCGTACCCGGCGACGCGGTAGCTCAGGTCGGCGTCGGCGGTGGCGCCGGCGGTGGTCTGGTGCACGGCGGTGACCCGGTAGGTCCAGGAGGCCAGCGGGAGGGCGCGCAGCCGGGTGTACTCCGTGCGGGTGCCCGTCGCCCCGTACGCCGTCTCGTCGTGCCCGAGGAGCGCGGCCGAGCGCCGGTCGAGCAGCTGCTGCACCTCGGTGCGGGCGGAGTCGGCGGGGGTGCCGCCGCAGCCGGCCAGGGGCAGCAGCAGCCCGAGCCCCACGGCCCCGATGCTCCACGCCCGCCTGCGACCAGCCACTTCCCGATCGTAACGGCGCGCGGCGCGTTCAGGGCCTGGTGACCGAGGAGATCGGCATCATCCCGACCGGGTCGTAGCGCACCGCGGCGCCCGGATAGGGGGCGTGGATGACCTGGCCGTTGCCCGCGTACATCCCCACGTGGCCGGCGTCCGAGCGGTAGATCACCAGGTCGCCGGGGCGGGCCTGGGAGAGCGGGATGTGCCGGCCGGCGAAGCGCTGCTCCTGCGAGGTGCGCGGCAGCTGGATCCCGGCGTGCGCGTACGACCACTGCATCAGGCCCGAGCAGTCGAAGCCGGAGGGGCCGCTCGCGCCCCACACATACGGCCGGCCGAGGGCGGAGCGGGCGGCGGCCACCGCGGCGGCGGCGCGGGCGTCGGGGGCGCCGGCGCCGGTCAGGTCGGACAGGTAGGACAGGTCCATGCGGCCGGAGTCGTCGGAACGCGAGGCACGGCCGAACGCGGCGCGCTCGGCGGCCGGGAGCAGGTTGAGCAGCTTCTGGGCCTTGGCGAGCTTCTTCTCCACGGTCCGCTTGTGCGCGGCCACGGCCTTGCGGCTGCTGTCCAGCTCGGCGAGCTTCCCGGCCGTCTCCGTGCGCTCCTGGGCGAGCTCCCGCAGTGCCGACTGCAACTCCCGGAGCTGCCCGGCCTGTTGGCTGGTGATGCGGTCGAGGGTGGACGCCTTGTCGAGATAGTCGTCGGGGTCGCCGGAGAAGAGCAGGGCCACGGCCGGGTCGATGCCGCCCGCGCGGTACTGGGCTCCGGCCAGCGAACCGAGCTGCTCGCGCAGGGTGTTGATGCGCTGCTGCTGCCGGGCGATGTGGTCCTGGGCGTCGCGTACCTCGCGGCGCAGCGTGCCGGCGCGCTCCCGGGCCTTGTCGAAGGCCTGGGTCGCCTGCTCGGCCTCCTGGTAGAGCCGGTCCACCTCGGCACTCGTGTCGGTGTGCGGAGCCGCGTGCGCCGGTACGGCGCCGAGCGCGGCGGCCGCGGCCGACAGGACACACAGGGCGGCGGCGCCCCGGTCGAATCCGGAGGAGGCAAAACGGCGATGAGACCCCACGGCAGTCCTTCTGCTGGCGGACGAAGACCGCTTCCCCGGCGCCTGGGGACGGGGAGGCCCCGGCGCCGGGGAAACGCGGCAGACAGTAGCCGTGCGCGAGGGGCCCGACCAACGGCCGTGGCGGCGACATACGGTGACGCCCCGCCGCTGGCCCAGGTCAGTGGCGGGGCGGGGCGTCAGTTCCGGTCCAGGGGATTCGCCCGTTCGGGCGCCCCCGCGCGAGCGTTTCCCGCGGGATCGCGGGGGTATCAGACCCGGTTTCGCGGGGGTGTTGTGCCAGGGGCGTCAGACCCGGACGCCGAACTGGAAGGGCATGTCGGACATCGCCTCGTAGCGGACCACGGCACCGGTGTGCGGGGCGTGCAGCACCTGGCCGTTGCCGGCGTACAGACCCACGTGGTGCAGGTCGCCGTAGAAGAAGACCAGGTCGCCGACCTTGAGCTGGCTCTGGTCGTAGATCCGGCTGCCGATGTTGGCCTGCGCCTCGGAGGTGCGCGGTATGGAGACGCCGGCCTGGGCGTAGGCCCAGGAGGTCAGGCCCGAGCAGTCGAAGGAGGAGGGGCCGGAGGCGCCGTAGACGTACGGCGAGCCGATCCTGCTCTGGGCGGCGGAGAAGGCCGCCGAGGCGCGGCCCGAGGCGGGCGGGGCGTCGCCGAGGTTCACCCGCTGGCTGGAGGAGCGGTCGGCGCGCGCCTGCTGGGCGGCCAGCTCCTGCTTCTCCTTGGCCGTCAGGGTGTTGAGGAGCTTCTGCGCCGCGGCGAGCTTGCCCTGGACTTCCTTCTTCTTCTCCTCCAGCTGGGTGCGCGTGGAGGAGAGGTCCTTGAGCTTGTCGGCGGCCTCGGCGCGCTCCTGGGCGAGTTCGCGCTGTTTGTCCTGAATCTTCTTCAGCGCGTCGACCTGCTGGGCGCTCAACTGGTCGAGCGTGGAGGCCTTGTCGAGGAAGTCGTCCGGGTTGGAGGACAGGAAGAGCTGGACCGAGGGGTCGATGCCGCCCGAGCGGTACTGCGAGGTGGCCAGCGAGCCGAGGCCGTCGCGCAGCTTGTTCAGGTCCTGCTGACCGCGGGCGACGTTGTCCTGGATCGTGGATATTTCCTTCTGCAGCTTCTGCTGCTTGTCCTTCGCCCCGTTGAACTTCTCGGTGGCCTGCTCGGCCTCCTGGTAGAGCTTGTCGACCTTGGCCTTGACCTGGTCCTTGGTGAGCTTCTGGCTCGGCGCGGCGTTGGCGGCGTTCGCGCTCAGGACGACGGCAGCCGCGGCTGCGGTGGTCAGCACGGTCACGCGAGCGCGACTCTGCTGCTTGGGTCGACGGTGGGACGCCACGGAGGACGAACTCCTTCTTGTGAGTGATCACCCGTTCGGAGGTTCGAGCCATGACCCTAGTGACCCACTTGTGATCAGATCAAATCCTCACACCAAAAAACCTCGTCACACAATGCATTCTTTGCACACAAGTCACATGCGGTGAGGCGTGGTTGACACTACGTTGCGTGATGATCAACCCAATTCGGGCATTGCATGCGCCCGTTGGACCTTCAGGACAGTCGCTTCAGAAGCACCGCAGAGGCGACCGGACGGGCACCCGCTCTGGCGACTCCGTCGGCCACCTCCCGGTCGGTGGAGACGACGATGACCGGACGGCCCGGCGGCTCCGCGCGCACGAGCTGCCGGATCAGCTCGTCGGCCGTGACGCCCGGCTTCGAGAACAGCACCCGGACGCCGCGCGGCGGCGCCAGCAGCACCGGGGCGGCCAGTTCGGCGCCGTCGAAGACACAGGTCACCTCGGCGCCCGTCTGCGCGGCCAGTGCGGAGAGCTGGCCGAGGAGCCGGAGCCGCTGCTTCTCCAGCGGCATCTGCGGATAGCCGGTCTTGGTGACGTTGTAGCCGTCGACCACCAGATGCGCCTGCGGCAGCGCCAGCAACTGGTCGAGGATGCCCGGATCGTTCTCCGACAGGGCGCGCGCCGCGATGTCCTTCGGTGTCATTCGTCCCGGTTCGACCGCATCCACGGTCTCGGCGGGCCGTACGAACACGGGCGGCAGGGCGAGTTCGCGCCGCAGCCCCTGGGTCGCGTCCAGCAGGGTGTCGAGCAGCAGCCGTACCCGCATGTCCTCCACGCTGCGGCCCTCGCGGGCGGCACGGCGGGTGGCCTCCAGCGCGGCCTCGGCCTCGCCGAGGCGTGCCCTGAGCCGGCGGGACTCGCTCTCGGCGGCCGACACCTGCAGGTGCGCCTCGGCGCGCACGGCGGCCATCTCGCCCTGGGCCTTGCGCAGGGCGGCCTCGCCCCGCTTGACGTCACTGAGGGCGGCCCGGAGCTTACGGTGCAGCGACTCCGCTTCCTTCTTCGCCGACTCCAGCTCCGTACGCAGCCGTTCGGTCTCGGCGCGGGTGTGCTCGCGGGCCCGGGCCAGCTCGGCGCGCAGCCGCTCCAGCTCGGCCCGGCTCTCCTCGTCGGCGCGCTCGGCGTCCGCGCGCTGGACCTCCTCGCCGACCGCCGTGACCAGCTTCACCCAGCCCGTCGGGCGCAGTACATAGGCCGCGGCCGCCACGTCGAGCGGATCCGCGGCCGGGAGCGGCGAGCCGGAGTCGAGTGCGCCGGCGAGTTCCGGCTGCGCCTCTCTGAACTTCTCCCCGATCCGCTGCCGGAACAGCGCATCGGTCTCCAGCGCCGCCGCCATGGCGTTCCCGGCGAACTTCGCCCGGCGACTGGGGGTGAACCGGGCGTACTGCCTCAGCTGGGCGGGCAGTTCCGAGACGGTCAGCCGACCGAAGCCGTCCGAGATGATCTGGACGACTCTGCGGCGCACCCCGTCGGGCAGCGGACGGTCAAGCACCTCAGCGGTGCCGTCGCCCGGCCCCCCGCCTGTGGTCTCCACCATCCGTCACACCCCACTATGTCAACTTCTTCGGGGCCGCTCCGCTCAGGAGCCGGCGCCCGGCCTGTCCACGAGTTCCACCTGGTCCACCGCGTTGCACCAGCGGCACCGCACCGACTCGATGGTCTCACTGACCACCTCGCGCTCCTCCACGGTCGGCTCACCGGCCAGATCGAGGTGGACGTACTCGACGACCTTCGAGGAACGCGTCACGTCGAACCGGGTGAGGTTGCCGCACAGGGCGCAGCGCCATCGGGTGGTGGCGGTCGGCAGGGGAACCGTCATCGTGGCTGTCCGCTTCCTTGTCGTAGTCGCTCGCCGCGCCGCCGGCCGACGCGTGTGGCCGTAACCCTACGGCCTGGCGGCAACTCGCCGCTGGTCCGTCCCCGGCGGCGAGGCGGTCTGTCCGCTTGCGTCCCGTTACGCCATGCTCTGTATTCATGATCAGCCAGTGGAGCACGGCGGCCGGCAGGGCCTTCAGAGCGGTCCGGAGCAGCTCGGCACCCATGACGTACGGCCTCATCGCCCTGTGCTGCCTGCTCTTCGTCCTGGGCCCGGCCTCGGGGCTGACACCGGGATACGGCTCCCGGGACGGCCTGCCGGCCGCACAGCAGGCGTACTTCCGGCGCTGGGGCGTGGTGCCGGCCGAGCTGTTCGCCAAGCCGGTGCGGGACGCCCTGACCCCCGCCACGGCCCTGTTCGTGCACGGCAGCTGGGTGCATCTGCTCGGCAACATGCTCTTCCTCTTCGTCTTCGGCGCGATGACCGAGGAACGGATGGGCCGGGTCGAGTTCACCTTCTTCTTCGTCGGCTGCGGCTATCTCGCCCTGCTCGGCTACGCGGCCGCCAACGCCGCCTCCGAGCAGTCGCTGGTGGGCGCGTCCGGGGCGATCTCGGCGGTTCTCGGAGCGTTCCTCTACCTGTTCCCGCGCGCCCGTGTGACCAGTCTTCTGCCATTCCTGTTCTTCCTGCCACTGCGGTTCCCCGCGTGGGTCGTGCTGCCGTTCTGGGCGGCGCTGCAGTGGGCGGCGGCGGAGCAGAGCTCCGACGGCCCCGGGGTGGCGTATCTGGCGCACCTCGTCGGCTTCGGTCTGGGCTTCGGCTACGCGTGGGTCCGATACGGCCGTACGACTAGAGTGAAGTGCGCCCCAGCTCCGGCACCCGAGGGAGAGAACCAGCCGTGATCACCGCGATCGTCCTGATCAAGACCAGCGTGGACCGGATCCCCGAGATCGCGGAGCAGATCGCTTCGCTGGAGTCGGTGAGCGAGGTTTTCTCCGTCACCGGCACGTATGACTTGATCGCGATGGTCCGGGTGCGGCGGCACGATGATCTCGCCGATGTCATCCCCGGCCGGATCAGCAAGATCCCCGGTGTGGAGGGCACGGATACGCATGTGGCGTTCCGGACGTACTCGCAGCACGACCTGGAGGCCGCGTTCTCGATCGGCCTGGACAACTAGGGTTCGTCCCTGGTTGCCCGCGCCGTCCCCCCGCACCGTCCGGGTGCTGATCACACCGCCGGTACGCAGCGGCCGTCCTCCGTCCTGTACGTCCACTTCGCACCCTCGGTCACGAGTTCCCGGACCGCGGTGACGAAGCGGTCGACATGCTCGTCGGGGGTGCCCGCGCCGAAGCTCACGCGGATGGCGTTGAGGGACTTCTCGCCCGGCGCGGCCTCGGGGGCGCCGCACTCGCCCTGGGTCTGGGGGTCGGTGCCGAGGAGGGTGCGGACCAGGGGGTGGGCGCAGAAGAGGCCGTCGCGGACGCCGATGCCGTACTCGGCGGACAGGGCCGCGGCGAAGTGGGAGCTGTTCCAGCCCTCGACGACGAAGGAGATCACGCCGACGCGCGGGGCGTCGTCCCCGAAGAGGGACAGCACCTTCACCTGGGGAACCTCGGCCAGGCCCGCGCGGACCCCGGCGATCAGGTGCCGCTCGCGGGACACCAGGGCGTCCCAGCCGGCCTCGGTGAGCGCCTTGCAGGCCGACGCGATGGAGTAGGCGCCGATCACATTGGGCGATCCCGCCTCGTGCCGCGCGGCGCTCTCGTGCCACTCCACGTCCACGCCGCCGTCCTGCCGCCGGGAGACCGTGCGGCTGGCCCCGCCGCCCGCCAGGTACGGCTCGGCCGCGCGCAGCCAGTCGGTGCGGCCGGCCAGGACCCCGGAGCCGAAGGGCGCGTACAGCTTGTGGCCCGAGAAGGCGACCCAGTCGAGGTCCAGGTCACGGACGGACACGGGGTGGTGGGGGGCCAGCTGGGCGGCGTCCAGGACGATGCGGGCCCCGTGCGCGTGGGCGGCCGCCGCCAGCTCCCGTACGGGCCACAGCTCGCCGGTGACGTTCGAGGCGCCGGTGACGCAGACCAGGGCCGGGCCGTGGGGGTCGCGATCGGCGAGGGCCCGCTCCAGGGTCGTGACGGCCTGCTGCGGGGTGCGCGGGGCGTTGAGGTAGGTGACCTGGGCGTCCTGCCAGGGCAGCAGCGAGGCGTGGTGCTCGGTCTCGAAGACGAAGACCTGGCAGTCGGCGGGGAGAGCCCGGGCCAGGAGGTTCAGGGAGTCCGTGGTGGACCGGGTGAAGATCACCTGGTCGTCGGGGCGGCAGTCCAGGAACTCGGCGACCGTCTTACGGGTGTTCTCGAACAGGTCGGTGGAGAGCTGGGAGAGGTAGCCGGCGCCACGGTGGACGCTGCCGTAGTACGGCGCGTAGGCGGCTACGTCGTCCCAGACGCGCTGCAGGGCGGGGGCGCTGGCCGCGTAGTCGAGGGCCGCGTAGGTGACCTCGCCGCCGGTGACGAGCGGCACGGTGACATCCCGGCCCAGAACGGGCAGAGGGGAGCAAACGGACTGGTCGGAGGCAGCGGTGAAGACAGACATGGGTGGACTCCCGTGAGGACGTACGAGAAAAGGCGTACGTGGAGAAGCGAAAAAAAGGGTGTGCGGAGGCGGGGCTCGGCGGCCCTATCGCATTCGCTTGCTCACGGAAGGCTCCCTCGATGACCAGGACCCCTGGTCCCGCGCTCTCAGCAGCGCGCGAGGGGTCCGCGCTTGCCGTAGACCTCGCTGCCTACGGCCTGGTCCTCACCCGGGGCACCCCGCCACGGACGGAGGGTTGCCGGACAGCCGGCCGGGGCCGAATGGCTGTCACTCATGACCTGGTACAGGAACGTACGGGAAATGATCGTCGTCCCGCAACCCGAGTCCGGATTGCGGGACGATCCCCGGTGAGCACTAGGCGTTGCTCGCCGCCACCCACCGCTCCAGCGTCCGCTTCGCCGCACCGGAGTCGATCGACTCCGCCGCCGTCGCCATCCCGGCCCGCAGCTGCTCGGTCAGCGACGCGTCCGTGGGCCGCAGCGCGACGAGCGCCGCCGCCGAGTTCAGCAGCACCGCGTCCCGTACGGCGCCTGTCTCACCGTCGAGCAGGCGGCGGGCGACCTCCGCGTTGTACGACGCGTCCGCGCCGCGCAGGGCCTCCACGGGGACGAGGGCGATGCCGACGTCCCTCGGGTCGAAGGTCTGCTCGGTGACCTTGCCGTCCCGGACGACCCAGACCCGCGAGGTGGCGGTCGTGGTCAGCTCGTCCAGGCCGTCGTCGCCGCGGAAGACCAGGGAGGAGTTGCCGCGCTCGGCGAGGACGCCGGCCACGATCGGGGCCATCCGCAGATCCGCCACGCCGACGGCCTGGGCGCGGACCTTCGCCGGATTGGTCAGCGGACCGAGGACGTTGAAGGTCGTACGGATGCCCAACTGGCCACGGGCGGCGGCCACATGGCGCAGCGCCGGGTGGAACTTCACCGCGAAGCAGAAGGTGATCCCGGCCTCCTCGGCGACCTGCGGGACCCGCTCCAGCGGGAGGTTCAGATTGACGCCCAGCTTCTCCAGCACGTCCGACGCGCCCGACGCCGAGGACGCGGCCCGGTTGCCGTGCTTGACGACCTTCGCGCCGGTGCCGGCGACGACGATCGAGGACATCGTGGAGATGTTCACCGTCTTGGCACCGTCACCACCGGTGCCGACGATGTCGACGGTCTCCCCCGGCACCTCGATGACGTTGGCGTGGGCGTACATCGCGCGGACGAGCCCGGTGATCTCCTCCACCGTCTCGCCCTTGGCGCGCAGGGCCACGGCGAACCCCGCGATCTGCGCGTCCGTCGCCTCCCCGCGCATGATCCGGTCCATCGCCCATGCCGTGGCGTCCGCGCTCTGGTCCCGGCCCTCCAGCAGGGCGTTCAGTACCTCGGGCCAGGAACGGCCCGCCGCGGTGTCGCCTCCAGCGGGGGTCACAGCGCTCATCAGCCGCTCCTGGTGTCGTAAGAACAGTGTGATCCCAGCCTATCCACCCGCGGACACGGCGAAGGGCCCCGTCCGTAAGCCGGACGGGGCCCTTCAGCGTGGCGTGGCGACGCGGGGATCAGTGGTGGCCGTGGCCGCTCGTGATCTCCTTGTACTCGTCGACGGTCGGCTTCGGGATCTGGTTGTCCTCCCCGTAGTAGGCGCTGGACAGCTTCACCCGGAGCTTCTCCGAGGCCGGCACCTTGCGCTCGACACCGTTCTCGTCGACCGTCGGGCCGATCTCGGCCGGCTCGTACTGGTGGTGGGCCGTGAGGGTGTGCAGCTGCTCCTGGCTGAGCGGCTCGTGCACCTCGATGAACTCACCGTGCGGCAGGCGCTTGATGATGCCGGTCTCGCGACCGTGCAGCACCTTCTCGCGGTCGCGGCGCTGCAGACCCAGGCAGATCCGCTTGGTGACGAGGAACGCGATGACCGGGCCGACGAAGAAGAAGATCCGGACGAACCAGGTCACGGCGTTGATCGACAGGTGGAAGTGGGTGGCCCACAGGTCGTTGCCACCGCCGACCAGCAGCGTCAGGTACACCGTCATCCAGGCGACACCGAGACCTGTACGGGTCGGAGCGTTGCGCGGGCGGTCCAGGATGTGGTGCTCGCGCTTGTCGCCGGTGACCCAGGACTCGATGAACGGGTAGACCGCGATCGCCACGAGGACCAACGGGAAGATCACCAGCGGGATGAACACGCCCAGGACGAGCGTGTGACCCCAGAGGTTGATCTCCCAGCCCGGCATGAAGCGGATCAGACCCTCGGAGAAGCCCATGTACCAGTCGGGCTGGGCGCCGGTGGACACCTGGTCCGGACGGTAGGGGCCCATGGCCCAGATCGGGTTGATCTGGGCGATCGCCGAGATGGCCGCGATGACACCGAAGACCAGGAAGAAGAAGCCTCCGGCCTTGGCCATGTAGACCGGCAGCAGCGGCATGCCGACGACGTTCTTCTCGGTCTTTCCGGGACCCGCGAACTGCGTGTGCTTGTGGTAGAAGACCAGGATCAGGTGGCCCACCATCAGGCCGAGCATGATGCCCGGCAGCAGCAGGATGTGGATCGAGTAGAACCGGGCGACGAAGTCGTGACCGGGGAACTGACCGCCGAAGAGGAAGAACGACAGGTACGTGCCGACGATCGGCACGGACAGGATCGCGCCCTCCATGAAGCGGACACCGGTGCCGGAGAGCAGGTCGTCCGGGAGCGAGTAACCGGTGAAGCCGGTGAACATGCCGAGGACGAACAGCAGGAAGCCGAACAGCCAGTTGATCTCACGCGGCTTGCGGAACGCGCCGGTGAAGAACACGCGCATCATGTGCACGAACATGCCGGCGAGGAAGATCAGCGCGGCCCAGTGGTGGATCTGCCGGATTAGCAGACCACCGCGCACGTCGAAGGAGATGTGCAGGGTCGAGCTGAACGCCTCGGACATCAGCTGGCCCTGCAGCGGGACGTAGCTGCCGTGGTACTCCACCTCGTTCATCGACGGGTGGAAGAACAGCGTCAGATACACACCCGTGAGGATGATGATGATGAAGCTGTACATGCACACTTCGCCCAACATGAACGACCAGTGGTCGGGGAAGATCTTGCGCATGTTGGACTTGGCCAGGGCGTAGATCCCGAGCCGGCCGTCGGCCCAGTCGGCGACGCGCTCGCCGGCCGGTGCCTTCCCGCGAGAGCGGGGCGTCTCGTTCGCTGCAGTACTCATCCGCGCTCCCAGAATGCAGGACCGACGGGCTCCTCGAAGTCGCCGAGCGCCTGGAGGTAACCCTCGCTGTCCACACCGATGCGCAGCTGCGGCAGGGCGTGGCCGGCGGGGCCGAAGATCACTCGGGCACCGTCGGAGAGGTCGAAGGTGGACTGGTGGCACGGGCACAGCACGTGGTGCGTCTGCTGCTCGTACAGCGAGATCGGGCAGCCGACGTGGGTGCAGATCTTCGAATAGGCGACGATGCCCTCGTGCGACCAGTCGAGCTCGCGCTTGTCCTTGATGTTGCCGGGCTGCAGCCGGACGATCATCAGCGCGGCCTTGGCGATCTCCGTCTGGAAGTCCTCGTCCGTCTCCTCCAGCCCGTCGGGCTTGGCGAAGGTGAGGGAGCCGACGGCGACGTCCTCGGGGCGCAGCGGCTGGTTGGTGTTCATGTTGACCAGGCGCTTGCCCTTGGCCCACAGCGTGTGGCGCAGCGAGGTACCGGGCAGCGGACCCAGGTCGCGCAGCAGCATGACGCCGGAGAGCGGGAACAGCGCCAGCGCGCCGAACATGGTGTTGCGGAGCAGCTTGCGACGGCCGAGCGCCGACTCCTTGGCGCCCTGGCGGAAGTCCGCGTGGACCTTCGCCCGGACGTCCGCCGGCGCCTCGATGGCGTGCCGGTCGTCGGCGACCTCCACGTCGGACATCAGGGTGCGGGCCCAGTGGACCGCGCCCGCACCGATGCAGAACAGCGCCGCACCGAGGGTCAGGCCCAGCGCGAAGTTCATCGCGCTGAGGTGACCGATCGGGAAGACGAAGATGCTCTTGTCGTGCGGGATCGTCACGTACGAGACGATGAAGCCGACGGTGGCCAGCATCGACAGCGTGAACAGCAGGGCGACCGTGCGCTCGGACCGCCTGGCGGCCCGCTCGTCGATGTCCTGGATGCGATGCTCGTGGGGCGGCAGCCCCGGGTCGGCGAACGGGTTCTCCTCGTCCGCGACCGTCACCGCGCCGTGGGCGTGGTCCTGCTCAGCGGGCAGGTTCTCTTCTGGAATGTCTTGGCTACTCATGACTTCTTGGCCTTTGCGGTCCGAGCGGCGACCCAGACGGCGACGGCGATCAGCGCGCCGAGACCGAAGATCCAGGCGAACAGACCCTCAGTGACCGGCCCGAGGCCGCCCAGCTCCAGACCGCCGGGGTTCGTCGTGTCACTGCTGTCGACCGCGTGCAGGTACGCGATGATGTCCTTCTTGTTCTTCGAGGACAACGTGGTGTCGGGGAACGACGGCATGTTCTGCGGGCCGGTCTGCATGGCCTCGTAGATGTGCTTCGGGTCGACACCCTCCAGCGTGGGCGCGAACTTGCCCTTGGTCAGGGCACCGCCCTTGCCGGTGAAGTTGTGGCACTGGGCGCAGTTGGTGCGGAACAGCTCGCCACCCTTGGCGATGTCCGCGCCGTCGGGGCCGTACTGGTCCTTGGTCGGCACGTTCGGGCCGGCGCCCAGCGAGGCGACGTACGTGGCGAGCTGGTCGATCTGCGTCTGGTTGTAGACGACCTTCTTGCGCGGGACCTGGGCGCCCTGCGAGGTGGCGGCGGGCATACGGCCGGTGCCGACCTGGAAGTCGACGGCCGCGGCACCCACGCCGACCAGGCTCGGCCCGTCGGAGGAGCCCTGGCCACCGGTGCCGTGGCAGCTGGCGCAGCCGACCTCGTAGAGCTTCTTGCCCTCCTGGATGGTCAGAGACTGGGCGGAATCATCGGCCTGCGCCTTGCCCGCGGGTGCGAACGCGGCGTACAGCCCCCCAGTGGCCGCCAGCGCGAGGAGTAGGACGACGACCGCCGCCAGCGGATGGCGTCGTCGTGCGGAGAGCTTTTTCACGGATTACCCCGGTGTCAGGATCTTCTGCGTCGGTGCTTCTGGATGTGCGGGAGCCGGTCCCGGCTACTTGATCAGGTAGATCGTGGCGAAAAGGCCGATCCAGACCACATCGACGAAGTGCCAGTAGTAGGACACGACGATGGCGGCGGTCGCCTGCTCGTGGGTGAACCTCTTGGCCATGTAGGTGCGGCCGAGGACCAGCAGGAAGGCGATGAGACCGCCCGTCACGTGCAGGCCGTGGAAGCCGGTGGTCAGGTAGAACACCGAGCCGTACGGGTCGGAGGAGAGCGAGATGCCCTCGTCCCTCACCAGGCTCGTGTACTCGTAGATCTGACCGCCGATGAAGATCGCACCCATGATGAAGGTGACGATGAACCACCCTCTGAGCTTCTTCACGTCACCGCGCTCGGCCGCGAACACGCCGAGCTGGCAGGTGAGCGAGGAGAGCACCAGGATCGTGGTGTTCGTCGCGGAGAAGGGCACATTGAGCGCGTCGGCCATGTGCTTCCAGTGCGCCGGACCCGTCACCGATCGCAGGGTGAAGTACATCGCGAAGAGGGCCGCGAAGAACATCAGCTCGGAACTCAGCCAGATGATGGTTCCGACGCTGGTGAGGTTCGGCCGGTTGACCGACGGGTGCGCGTGCCCGGTTTCTACTGTCGTTGCTGTCGCCACGACCGACATTATGTCGGTCGCTTATCCCGCCCTCACTCCGGGGGGTGCCGTTCGGAGTGTTGCTGCCCGCCGAACCGGTGTTGACGTGGTGTTCATGGGGACTTCCACGGGAGTAAGCTCCGCCCGAACGGCCTTGTCCGTCCCGTCCGTACGACGCTGACGTCCCGGAGGAACAATGCAGCCGACCGCCACGGTGCTGGTCTACAGCGACGACTCCAACACCCGCGAGCAAGTACGGCTGGCCACCGGCCGCAGGCCCGCTCCCGACGCCCCCCTGGTCGAGTTCGTGGAGTGCGCGACGCCCGACGCGGTGCTGCGTGAGCTGGGCCAGGGTGGTATCGACGTGTGCGTGCTGGACGGTGAGGCCGTGCCGATGGGCGGCATGGGGGTGTGCCGGCAGATCAAGGACGAGGTGTTCAACTGCCCGCCGGTGCTGCTGCTCATGGGGCGGCCGCAGGATGCGTGGCTGGCGACGTGGAGCCGGGCGGATGCCGCTGTGACCCTTCCGGTGGATCCTGTGGAGTTCGCCTCGGCCCTTGCTTCTCTGCTCCGTCAGAAGCGGTTGCTGAGCGCCTAGCGGGGAGGGGCGCCTGGGGCGTGCGCGGGTGCGGGACGGTGGGTCCTCGTCGCGCCCACGCGGCGGTAGCCGCACATCAACACAGCCCCGCGCCCCTTCCGGACACGCTCACAGCGCCGCCGGCTGGAGGCGCACCGTGTCCACCTCGGACGGGCCGTCCGACTTGCCGTTGGTCAGCGCGCTGCCCTTGCGCCACTTCGTCCAGTCGACGTTCCAGTCACCGAAGCCGTTGCCGAAGTCCTCCATCTCGCGGCCGTTGGAGTTGACGACCTTGACGATGTCGCCCGTGTGAATGTTGTTGAAGAACCACTCGGCGTTGCCGGTGCTCATGCCCGTGCAGCCGTGGCTGACGTTCGCATAGCCCTGTGAGCCCACGGACCAGGGCGCGGCGTGCACATATTCGCCGGACCAGGTCACCCGGGTGGCGTAGTAGACCGACAGGTCGTAGGAGTCTGAGCTGCCCGCGGCGATGCCGATCGTGGTGCCGCGCATGCGGACGACGTACGCCTTCTCCAGGACGACCTTGACGCCGTTGCGGGTGTCGTAGCCGGGTTTGCCGGTGGTGACGGGGATCCGCTTGACGTCCTGGCCGTTCTTGTAGAACGTCAGCTGGTGCGCCGCGGCGTCGGTGACGGCCTCGATCCGGTCACCGATGGTGAGCTTCAGCGGCTTGGACGGGCCGCCCCACAGCCGGTCGCTGATCTTGATGCCGTCCAGGTTGCTGTGCACCGTGATGGTGGCGTGGGTGGGCCAGTACTCCTGGGGCCGGTAGTGGAGTTCCTTGTCGCTCACCCAGTACCAGGCTCCCTGCACGGCCGGCGTGGAGTCCACGCGGAGGGCGCGCTCCACGATGGCGCGCTGCGCCTTGTCCTTGACCTCCTGGTCGAGTTGGGCGGTGATGGGCTGGCCGACGCCGTACTGGCCCGCCTTCGGCCCGAAGGTGACGGTCAGGCGCTTCCTGCTGCTGGGCCGGCTGGTGTCGAACGCGAAGACCTTGCGGCCGGGCGCGCCGTCGTCGTCCTCGGTGCTCACCGCGACCGTGTAGTGGGTGTTGGCGGCCAGCGGGGCGGTGCTGTGCCATCTGCTGCCGTCGGCGGCGAGTTCGCCCGCCACATAGCGCCCTGCGGAGTCCTGGACGGTGACGTCGGTGATGCGGTCGTCACCCTCGGCGGTGATCTCCAGGGGCTTGTCCGGATCGGCCCGCTTCCCCGCTTCGGTGGGGCCGTTGAAGGAGACTATGTCCGCCGCGTCGTACGGCTTGGCCGACAGTGGGTTGCTGTCGTCCGAACCGCAGGCGGTGACGCACGCGCCGAGCGCGGTCACCAGCAGGGCGCAGCTGACGACGGTGCGGGTCCGCGGAGTGTGGTTCATACCATCACGCTATGAGGCGCTGACCCTATTGGCGCGGTGAGTAACCCGTCCGGGCGACCAATACTGTGGCAAACGCACGAAAGCGCCCGTACGACCTGCGGAAAAGCCGGAAGCCCGGACCCTCCTGAGAGAGGGTCCGGGCTTCCGGTGCGTGCACGCGAGTGCTACTGGGTGCGGTTCTCACCGTGGTAGTACTCGAACACCCAGCCGAACAGACCGACCACGATGAACGGGGCGGAGAAGTAGATCAGCCACCAGCCGACCGCGATGCTGAGGAAGGCGATCGCACCGCCGAAGCCCAGCATGAGCGGCTGCCAGCTGTGCGGGCTGTAGAAACCCAGCTCGCCCGCGTCGTCCGCGACGTCGGCCTCCTTGTCGTCCTGGGCGCCCGCGTCGACCCGCCGGGCGGTGAAGCCCAGGTAGAAGCCGATCATGACGCTCAGGCCGAAGGCCAGGAACAGTGCGGTGGTACCGGCCGGCTCCTTCGACCACACGCCATACACGATGGCCATGATCAGGAGGAAGAAGCTCAGCCAGATGAACATCCGGCCCTGGATCTTCACTTGCCGGCCTCCTTGCTGCCCGCGATGGCGGTGCCGTGACCGCTGTGCGCGAGCTGCTCGAGCGCGGCGATCTCAGGGTGGTGCAGGTCGAACGCCGGGGATTCGCTGCGGATCCGCGGCAGGGTGAGGAAGTTGTGCCGCGGCGGCGGGCAGGACGTGGCCCACTCCAGCGAACGGCCGTAGCCCCACGGGTCGTCCACGCCGACCGGCTTGCCGTACTTGGCCGTCTTCCAGACGTTGTAGAGGAACGGCAGGATCGACAGGCCGAGCAGGAAGGAGCAGATGGTGGAGACCGTGTTCAGGGCGGTGAAGCCGTCGGCCGCCAGGTAGTCGGCGTAACGACGCGGCATGCCCTCGGCACCCAGCCAGTGCTGGACCAGGAAGGTGCCGTGGAAGCCGACGAACAGCGTCCAGAACGTGATCTTGCCGAGGCGCTCGTCCAGCATCTTGCCGGTGAACTTCGGCCACCAGAAGTGGAAGCCGGAGAACATCGCGAAGACGACCGTACCGAAGACCACGTAGTGGAAGTGGGCCACCACGAAGTACGAGTCCGAGACGTGGAAGTCCATCGGCGGCGAGGCCAGGATGACACCGGTCAGACCACCGAACGTGAAGGTGATCAGGAAGCCGGTCGCCCAGAGCATCGGCGTCTCGAAGGACAGCGAGCCCTTCCACATCGTGCCGATCCAGTTGAAGAACTTCACACCGGTCGGCACGGCGATCAGGAACGTCATGAAGGAGAAGAACGGCAGCAGCACACCACCGGTGACGTACATGTGGTGGGCCCACACGGTCACGGACAGACCGGCGATCGCGATGGTCGCGGCGATCAGGCCCATGTAGCCGAACATCGGCTTACGGGAGAACACCGGGATGACTTCGCTGATGATGCCGAAGAACGGCAGGGCGATGATGTACACCTCGGGGTGTCCGAAGAACCAGAAGAGGTGTTGCCACAGCAGGGCTCCGCCGTTGGTGGCGTCGAAGACGTGGGCGCCGAACTTGCGGTCCGCCTCCAGGGCGAACAGCGCGGCCGCGAGGACCGGGAAGGCCAGCAGGACCAGGACGGCGGTCAGCAGCACGTTCCACACGAAGATCGGCATGCGGAACATGGTCATGCCCGGGGCGCGCATGCAGATGATCGTGGTGATGAAGTTGACCGCGCCGAGGATGGTGCCGAATCCGGAGAAGGCCAGACCCATGATCCACATGTCGGCGCCGATGCCCGGCGAGCGGACCGCGTCCGACAGCGGGGAGTAGGCGAACCAGCCGAAGTCGGCGGCGCCGTCCGGGGTGAGGAAGCCGCCGACCGCGATCGTCGAGCCGAACAGGTACAGCCAGTAGGCGAACATGTTCAGGCGGGGGAAGGCGACGTCCGGGGCACCGATCTGGAGCGGCATGATCCAGTTGGTGAAGCCGGCGAACAGCGGCGTCGCGAACATCAGCAGCATGATCGTGCCGTGCATCGTGAACGCCTGGTTGAACTGCTCGTTCGACATGATCTGCAGGCCCGGCCGGGCCAGCTCGGCGCGCATGAGCAGCGCCATCACGCCACCGATCAGGAAGAACGCGAACGACGTCGCAAGGTACATCGTCCCGATCGTCTTGTGGTCGGTGGTCGTCAGCCACTTCACCACGACATTGCCGGGCTGCTTGCGCCTGACCGGCAGCTCGTCCGCGAACGCGCCTTCAGCTGCCGCGGCACCCTGGGGTTCGTTGAGGATGCTCACAGGTTGTTCGTCTCCCGGTTCTTCTCGTGGCTCGTCTGCGCGATGCCGGCGGGAACGTAACCGGTCTGCCCCTTCTTGGCGAGGTCCTGGAGGTGCTTCTGGTACGCCGCCGGGGAGACGACCTTCACGTTGAACAGCATCCGGGAGTGGTCGACGCCGCAGAGCTCGGCGCACTTGCCGAGGAAGGTGCCCTCATGGTTCGGGGTCACCTGGAAGGCGTTGGTGTGGCCCGGGATGACGTCCTGCTTCATCAGGAACGGCACCACCCAGAAGGAGTGGATGACGTCACGCGAGGTGAGGATGAAGCGGACGGTCTGGCCCTTGGGCAGCCAGAGCGTCGGACCGGGGTTGCCGGTCTGCGGGTTCCGCGTGGCCGGCGTACCGACGTCGTAGACACCACCGGCGTTCGCCGGGAACTGGTTCTTGAACCGGTCCGGAATGGCGTCCAGGTTCTTGTCGGTCTTGGCGTCGCCGGAGACACCGGGGACGTTCGCGACGTAGTTGAAGCCCCAGCTCCACTGGAAGCCGACCACGTTGACCGTGACGTCGGGCTTCTTGTCGAGGCTGAGGAGCTTCGTCTCGTCCCGGGCCGTGAAGTAGAAGAGCACCGAGATGATGATGATCGGGACCACCGTGTACAGGGCCTCGATCGGCATGTTGTACCGGGTCTGCGGAGGTACCTCGACCTTGGTGCGGCTGCGCCGGTGGAACATGGCGCTCCACAGGATCAGGCCCCACACCAGCACGCCGACGGCGAGCGCGGCAGCCCAGGAGCCCTGCCACAGGGAGAGGATCCGCGGAGCCTCTTCCGTGGTGGGGGTGGGCATGCCAAGGCGGGGGAAGTCCTTGTATGTGCAACCGGTTGCGGTCGCCAGGACCAGGCCCGCGGTCATTGCCTGCAGCAGCTTCCGCCGCATCGGGCGCCGCGGCGAGCGGTCGGAGCCGTTGGGACTCACGTAGCGCCTTCCCGAGAGTCTCGCCCGCGCGGTCGGCTGCGGCCTTCTTCTCGCTGGTCGGTCGCCGCCCTGCGTCGGGCAGGGGTTTGGATGTTTATGCGGACCAAACCCTAGCCCACCCTCTCCGAGGGTTCGCGGGGAGGGGTGCCTACTGGAGTGGGTGGTTCGCTGAATTGGCGGCCGCGGGCCCGTCGCGGCTGGTCGCGCCCCAAGGCGGAGCCGTAATTGACACAGCCCCGCGCCCCTGGGCCGGCTCCCTCCGCGGGGGTCTTAACGTTGCCGTATGGCCTACTTTGACGCTGCCTCCGCCGTTCCTCTCCATCCCGTTGCCCGTCAGGCGCTGTTGGCCTCTCTGGATGAGGGATGGGCGGATCCCGCGCGGCTGTATCGGGAGGGCCGTAAGGCTCGCATGCTGCTGGACGCTGCCCGCGAGGCGACCGCCGAGGCGCTCGGGTGCCGGGCGGACGAGGTGGTGTTCACATCGTCCGGTACGCGGGCCGTACACACGGGTGTCACGGGGGCGTTGGCCGGTCGGCGCCGGATCGGATCCCACCTGATCGTGTCAGCCGTCGAACACTCCTCCGTCCTCCATGCGGCGGAGGTGTTCGAGTCGGACGGTGGGACGGTCACCCAAGTGGCGGTCAACCGGGCCGGAACCGTCGAACCCACCGCCTACGCGGCCGCGCTCCGCCCGGACACGGCGCTGGCGGTGCTCCAGTCGGCCAACCACGAGGTGGGGACCGTGCAGCCGGTCGCCGAGGTGGCCGAGGTGTGCCGGGCCGCCGGGGTGCCGCTGCTGGTGGACGCGGCGCAGTCGCTGGGGTGGGGGCCGGTCGAGGGTGCCTGGTCGCTGCTCGCGGCCAGCGCGCACAAGTGGGGCGGGCCCTCGGGGGTCGGGCTGCTCGTCGTACGCAAGGGGGTGCGGTTCGCCGCCCAAGGGCCCGTCGACGAACGGGAGTCGGGGCGGGCGCCCGGGTTCGAGAACCTCCCGGCGATCGTGGCGGCCGTGGCCTCCCTGCGGGCGGTGCGGGCCGAGGCGGCCCAGGAGGCGGTACGGCTGCGGGCGCTGACGGAGCGGATCCGGACGCGGGTGCCGCAGCTGGTGCCGGACGTGGAGGTCGTCGGCGACCCCGAGCGCCGGCTGCCCGGGATCGTCACCTTCTCCTGCCTCTACGTCGACGGCGAGGCGCTGCTGCACGAGCTGGACCGGGAGGGCTTCTCCGTCTCCTCCGGTTCCTCCTGCACGAGCAGCACGCTGACGCCGAGCCATGTCCTGAAGGCGATGGGCGTGCTGACCGAGGGCAACGTACGGGTGTCCCTGCCGACGGGGACGGCCGAGGAGGACGTGGAGCGGTTCCTGGCGGTGCTGCCGGGGGCGGTGGCGGGGGTCCGGGAGAAGCTGGGCGCACCGGCGGCACCGGCCGCCCGGCAGGGTCCCGGGGAAGTGCTCGTCGACTCCCTGGGCAAGCGGTGCCCGATCCCGGTCATCGAGCTGGCGAAGGTGTTCGGTGACGTGCCGGTGGGTGGGACGGTGCGGGTGCTGTCCGACGACGAGGCCGCCCGCCTGGACATCCCGGCGTGGTGCGAGATGCGGGGGCAGGAGTACGTCGGGGAGGAGCCGGCGGAGAGGGGTACGGCGTATCTGGTACGCCGGGTCAGCTGAGCGCCCGAAGGGGCGGGGGGCTGTGTCGACATGCGGCTACCGCCGCGTGTGCGCGACCAGCCCCCACGCACCCGCACCCGACATCGGCGCGGCCTGGGCCGACGCGTGGTCGGACGCCGGCCTCACCGGAGGTGAGCCCGCACTTCCTCCCCGGCCTCGTCCCCGTACGCCTTCACGAACCGCTCCATGAAGTGGCCCCGCTGCAGCCGGTACTCCTGCGTGCCCACCGTCTCGATGACGAGCGTCGCCAGCATGCAGCCCACCTGAGCGGCGCGCTCCAGCGGGACACCCCAGGCCAGTCCCGACAGGAACCCGGCACGGAAGGCGTCGCCGACACCCGTGGGGTCGGCCTTGCGCTCCTCCTCGGGGCAGCCGACCTCGATGGGGTCCTCACCGACCCGCTCGATGCGCACGCCGCGCGAGCCGAGCGTGGTGACGCGGTGGCCGACCTTGGCCAGGATCTCGGCGTCGCTCCAGCCGGTCTTGGACTCGATGAGGCCCTTCTCGTACTCGTTGGAGAACAGGTACGTCGCCCCGTCCAGCAGCACCCGGATCTCGTCGCCGTCCATCCGGGCGATCTGCTGGGAGAAGTCGGCGGCGAAGGGGATCGCGCGGGAGCGGCACTCCTCCGTGTGGCGGAGCATCCCCTCCGGGTCGTCGGCGCCGATGAGGACCAGGTCCAGGCCGCCCACGCGGTCGGCGACGGTCTTCAGCTCGATGAGGCGGGCCTCGCTCATCGCGCCGGTGTAGAACGAGCCGATCTGGTTGTGGTCGGCGTCGGTGGTGCACACGAAGCGCGCGGTGTGCAGGGTCTCGGAGATCCGGACCGAGTCGGTGTCCACGCCGTGGCGGTCGAGCCAGGCCCGGTATTCGTCGAAGTCGAAGCCGGCGGCACCGACCAGGATCGGCTTGGTGCCGAGCTGGCCCATGCCGAAGGCGATGTTCGCGCCGACGCCGCCCCGGCGCACGTCCAGGTTGTCGACGAGGAAGGAGAGCGAAACCGTGTGCAGTTGGTCCGCGACGAACTGGTCGGCGAAACGACCGGGGAAGGTCATGAGGTGGTCAGTGGCGATGGAGCCGGTGACTGCGATGCGCACGACGGGGAATCTCCTGCGGGAGGCTGGGTTGACAGTTCACGCTACCGGGTCGGCCGCTCACTCTGCAGCTGTCGAAACTACCCGATAGTAGATCTTTCTTCACGACCAGGAGCAGGCCTACGGTGCGGTCATGACGAACCTCAAGTTCCGCCACACCGCCCCCGCCGGCCTCGGGAGCGACCCGGAGGGCGACCTCGCGTCACTGCGCGGCGACTGCGCCCGGATGGCTCCGCACTGGGCGGTCCCCGAGCACGCCGAGCCCCGGCCGGTGCCGCCGTCCCTGATCCACGGCGTGACCGTGCCGGCGCGGTCCGCGCGGCTGCTGGACGCGATGTCCGACTACGGCGACTGACACGCGGGGCGCATTCCGCAGGGAACCGCACGCTCCCCTTGCGCGTCCCATCGCCGTCCCCCAGGCGGGGGAGGCGGGATACGACCAGCGAGGAGCGATGCGGTGAACACCGAGCGACCCGAGAACCGCGAGCACCCCGAGGGCTCCGAGCACACCGAGAACGCGGAGAGCGCCGGGAGCGCGGGGAGCCCGGAGGGCGTCGAGGGCTCCGGGAAGCCCGAGCCTGGGGCCGCTACGGCGGACGGCGCCGGCGCACCCGAGGGCCATGAGGGCGGGCAGGCCGGCCGGCGGCGGTCGCGGCTCGTCGTCGTCTCCGTCGCCGCCGCCGTACTGCTGGTCGGCGGCGGCGGCGCATACCTCGCGGCGAGCGGCGACTCCGGCGGCCGTACGGGCGGTCCGGGCGCGGCCGGCCCCGGCGCCACTCCCCCGCCGCTCGCGCTGGACGGTTGGACCGGCACGGAAGGCATCGCCCCGGGCGAGCCGAACCCGTACGGCGCCACGTACGTCGCCCACGGCGAGCTGCCGGCCGGCCCCGGCTCCGCGGCGGTGTACGTGCCGAAGGGCGAGGTCGGCGAGGACGCGGTGGCCCGGCTGGCCGAGGCGCTGGGCGTCGACGGCACACCGGTGGCCGAGGGCCGGATCTGGCGGGTCGGCGGCAAGGACGGCTCCGGGCCGAGCCTGACGGTGAACCGGGACGCGCCGGGCAGCTGGACGTTCAGCCGGTACGCGCCGGGCACCGACGACTGCGCGAAGGGTGTCCTTTGCACGCACGACCCGATGGGCCCGACCGGCGCCCCGGTCAGCGTGCGGAAGGCGACCGAGGCGGCCGCGCCGGTGCTGAAGGCGGCGGGGCTGGACGACGCGAAGATCGACGCGAGCCAGGCCATGGGGAGCCGGCGGGTCGTGAACGCCGACCCGGTGGTCGGCGGGCTGCCGACGTACGGCTGGACGACCGGCCTGACCGTGGACCAGCAGGGCGAGCTGGTCGGCGGGCACGGGCTGCTCGGGGCACCGGTGAAGGGCGACACGTATCCCGTGCTGAGCGCCGCGAGGACGCTGAAGCTGATGAACGCGGCGCCGAGGAGCGACCACCGCATGGGGATCGGCGGCTGTGCCAGTCCGGTGCCGCTGAAGAACCGGCTGGAGCAGCCCTGCGGCGGGTCCACGGGGGTGCCGAAGCAGGGGGCGGACCCGGGACGGGACGCGATCACCCTGGAGAAGGCGGTGTTCGGGCTGGCCGCGCACTCCGTCGCCGGGCGGCAGACGCTGGTGCCGTCCTGGCTGTTCGAGGTGCGGGAGCCTGCCGGCCAGGGCGCGTCGACGGTTGCGTACCCGGCGGTCGATCCCCGGTATGTGGCGTCGCCGGCCACTCCCTCGGCTCCGCCGGCTTCCGGGACGCCCACGACCCGGACGGTGAAGGTCACCGGCTACACGGCCGAGGACCGGGACCTGACCGTGAGCTTCTACGGCGGGGTGTGTGCCGACTACACGGTGGCGGCGAAGGAGAGCGGCGAGCGGGTGACCGTGAGCGTCGCCGAGCACCGCTGGCCGGACAAGGTGTGCGTGCTGATCGCCAAGGAGTACGTGAAGACCGTGCGGTTGGCTGCGCCGCTGGACGGGCGGGCGGTGGTCGGTGACGACGGCAGCCGCATTCCGCAGGGCAAGCCGGGCGCGTTGCGGGGAGGGCGCTGACGGTTCGCGCCGCGCGGAGGGCGGTGGCGGTCGTCGGGCGTCTGCGGGTTCGTTGTGGCTGGTCGCACAGTTCCCCGCGTCCCTTCGGGGCGCGCTGCGGCTCAGCCCGCTGACATACGCCGACGGCGGCACCCCGGGCAGGGAGCGCCGCCGTCGGCAAACCGTCAGACCTGGGTCCTTCGGCTCAGCTGAAGGAGTCGCCGCAGGCGCAGGAGCCGGTCGCGTTCGGGTTGTCGATCGTGAACCCCTGCTTCTCGATCGTGTCCACGAAGTCGACGGTCGCGCCGCCCAGGTACGGAGCGCTCATGCGGTCCGTGACGACCTTGACCCCGCCGAAGT
Source organism: Streptomyces sp. NPDC052107 (assembly GCF_040680215.1). NCBI lineage: Bacteria > Bacillati > Actinomycetota > Actinomycetes > Kitasatosporales > Streptomycetaceae > Streptomyces > Streptomyces sp. NPDC052107. The sequence goes on along the minus strand of NZ_JBFAWG010000001.1, from coordinate 163,509 downwards.
CCTTCTCCACGTCACCGTCGAGCGAGCGCTCGTCGAAGAAGAGCTGGTAGCGCAGGCCGGAGCAGCCGCCGGGCTGGACGGCGACACGCAGCGCGAGGTCGTCGCGGCCTTCCTGGTCGAGCAGGGCCTTGACCTTGGCCGCGGCGGCGTCGGTCAGGATGATGCCGTCGGTGACGGTGGTGGTCTCGTCCGATACGGACATCTACATCTCTCCCGGGTTGTACGGAGACTGCTTGCCGACGTGTGCAACCGGCGCTTCCGCGGATTCATTCCGGGCCGGGCAGTCACGTTGTCGCGTTTTTACTTCCGTCTTCATGCTCGCATACGGGCGGGAAGGCAGACAGCGGCCCGAAGAGGGAGTTGGCGGGATTCACGTCACATCGACGCTATGACCATCGTCAAACTGACGTGAACCGGTTATGATAGATAGCGTCAGTTAGACGAAAAGTAGAAAGGGTGCGTGTCGTGACCACCGCCCAGACCCCGGAACTCGACGTGCAGCCGACTCCGCTCGCCCTGCTGCTGCTCGGCCGTGAGGCCGACCCGAAGAGCGAGCGGGGCGTCGAGTGCCCCGGTGACCTGCCCTCGCCGTCCGACCCGGACCTGGTCGCGCGCGCCCGCGCGGCCAAGGAGAAACTCGGCGACAAGGTCTTCGTGCTCGGCCACCACTACCAGCGCGACGAGGTCATCCAGTTCGCCGACGTCACGGGCGACTCCTTCAAGCTGGCCCGGGACGCGGCCGCGCGCCCGGAGGCCGAGTACATCGTCTTCTGCGGTGTGCACTTCATGGCCGAGTCGGCGGACATCCTCACCTCCGACGACCAGAAGGTCGTCCTGCCCGACCTCGCCGCCGGCTGCTCGATGGCCGACATGGCGACGGCCGAGCAGGTCGCCGAGTGCTGGGACGTGCTGACCGAGGCGGGCATCGCCGAGCAGGTCGTGCCGGTCTCGTACATGAACTCCTCCGCCGACATCAAGGCCTTCACCGGCAAGCACGGCGGCACGATCTGCACGTCCTCCAACGCCAAGCGGGCGCTGGAGTGGGCCTTCCAGCATGGCGAGAAGGTGCTCTTCCTGCCCGACCAGCACCTCGGCCGCAACACCGCCGTCCGGGACATGGGCATGTCCCTGGACGACTGCGTGGTCTACAACCCGCACAAGCCGAACGGCGGGCTGACGGCGGAGGAGCTGCGAGCAGCGAAGATGATCCTGTGGCGGGGCCACTGCTCCGTCCACGGCCGCTTCAGCCTCGACTCCGTCAACGACGTGCGCGAGCGCATCCCGGGTGTGAACGTCCTCGTCCACCCCGAGTGCAAGCACGAGGTCGTGTCCGCGGCGGACCACGTCGGCTCCACCGAGTACATCATCAAGGCCCTGGAGGCGGCCCCGGCCGGTTCCAAGTGGGCCATCGGCACCGAGCTGAACCTGGTCCGCCGCCTGGCGAACCGTTTCGCGCCCGAGGGCAAGGAGATCGTCTTCCTCGACAAGACGGTCTGCTTCTGCTCGACCATGAACCGCATCGACCTGCCCCACCTGGTCTGGGCCCTGGAGTCCCTGGCCGAGGGCAACCTGGTGAACCGGATCGAGGTCGACAAGGAGACCGAGGCGTTCGCCAAGCTGGCGCTGGAGCGGATGCTGGCGCTCCCCTAGCGCGCACGAAAGGGCCGGGTCTTCGCGAGACCCGGCCCTTTGCCATGCCGTCAGACTCCGGCCGGCTCCAGAACCTTCTCCGCCTTCGCCTCTCGCTTGGCCGCGCGCTTCCTCGCCCGCCGCTCCTTGCGCAGCTCCAGCATCGCGTAGAGGGTCGGGACCAGGAGCAGGGTCAGCAGGGTCGACGTGATCAGGCCGCCGATGACCACGACCGCGAGGGGCTGGGCGATGAAGCCGCCCTCGCCGGTGACTCCCAGGGCCATGGGAAGCAGCGCGAAGATCGTCGCCAGGGCCGTCATCAGGATCGGGCGGAGACGGTGGCGGCCGCCCTCGACGACGGCTTCCACGACGCCGTAGCCCTGCCTGCGGTACTGGTTGATCAGGTCGATCAGCACGATCGCGTTGGTCACCACGATGCCGATCAGCATCAGCATGCCGATCATCGCCGGGACGCCCATCGGGGTGCCGGTGGCGACCAGCAGGCCGATCGCACCCGTCGCCGCGAAGGGGATCGACACCAGCAGGATCAGCGGCTGGGCCAGCGAGCGGAAGGTCGCCACCAGCAGCATGAAGACGATCGCGATCGCCGCCAGCATGGCCAGACCCAGGTTCTTGAACGCGTCGTTCTGGTCCGAGGTCACGCCGCCGATCTCGGCCTTCGCGCCCGCCGGCAGCTTCAGGGCCTCGATCTTCGACTGGAGCTTGGTGCTGATCGCACCCGTGTTGTCACCGGTCGGCTTGGCCGTGATGGTCGCGGCGCGCCGGCCGTCGATCCGGGTCAGCGACACCGGGCCGTCCACCAGCTTCACCGTGGCGATGTCGCCGAGCTTCACCGGGCCGAGGCGCAGCGCCTTCAGCTGGGCCAGCGTGGTCGCCGGCTTCGCCGACCTCACGACGACATCGCGCTCGGTGTCGTCGAGGACCGCCTTCGCCGCCGTCGTACCGCGCACGGCCTGGGCGACCGCCGCGCCGAGCTTCTGGTCGTCGAAACCGGCCGCCGCCGCCTCGGCGCCCGCCTTGACCGAGATCCGGGGCACGCTGGTGGAGAGGTCGCTGGTGACGTCGGTGACGTCGTCGAGGCCGGCGACCGTGGAGCGGACCTGCTCGGCCGCCGTGCGCAGCGCCTCGGGGTCGGAGGCCTTGACCACCACGCTCAGGTTCTGGTTGCCGAAGCCGTCACCGGCCGACACGGTCGTCGTACCGATGCCCTTGAGCCGCTTGAGGCCGTCCTCGATGTGCTTCTGCACCTTGTCGTACGACTTCGAGTCCTTCAGCATCACCTGGTACGACGCCTGGTTGGAGTCCGTGCCGCCGCCGAAGGCCGCCATGAAGCCGGAGGAGCCGACGGTGACCTGGTAGTCCTTGACGCCGTCGGTGGAGGCGAGCAGCTTCTCGACCCGCCTTGCCTGCGCGTCGGTGGCGGCCAGGCTCGTGCCGGGCTTCAGCTCCTGTTTGACCGTGATGACCTCCTGCTCGCCCTGGTCGAAGAAGTTCGTCTTCAGCAGGCCGCCCATGCCGAACGTGACGGCCAGGACCACGACCGCGATCAGCACGCTGGTGAGGCGGCGGCGCGTGGCGAAACGCAGAACGGGGACGTAGGCGCGCTGGAGGCGGCTGTTCGCCTCCTTCTCCTCGGCCCGGCGGCGGGCCTCCGCGGCGTCCTCGGGGGTGCCCTTCGGGGCGCGCAGGAACCAGTACGACAGGACGGGGACGACCGTCAGCGACACCAGCAGGGAGGCCAGCAGCGCCGCCGTCACCGTGATGCTGAACGAACCGAACAGGGCGCCCACCATGCCGCCGACCAGGCCGATCGGCAGGAACACGGCCACTGTGGTGAGGGTGGAGGAGGTGACCGCGCCGGCCACCTCGCGGACGGCGTTGAGGATGGCTTCCTTACGCTCCTCGCCGTAGCCGAGGTGCCGCTTGATGTTCTCCAGGACCACGATCGAGTCGTCCACGACCCGGCCGATGGCGATGGTGAGCGCGCCGAGCGTGAGCATGTTCAGCGACAGGCCGCGCGTCCACAGCACGATCAGGGCCAGCACCACCGACAGCGGGATGGAGACCGCCGTCACCAGCGTCGAGCGGATCGACGCGAGGAAGACCAGGATGACCAGGACCGCGAAGAGCAGACCGAGCGCGCCCTCCGTGGTCAGGCCCTTGATGGACTTCGACACCGCCGGGCCCTGGTCGCTGACGACCGTGAGCTTCGCGCCGGAGCCGAGCTGCTCGCGCAGGTCGGGCAGCTTGTCCTTGACCGCGTCGGAGATGGTGACCGCGCTACCGTCGTGGTCCATCGTCACGTTGACGGCCAGGCTGGGCCGCCCGTCGGTGCGGATGATGGAGTCGGCCGGGGCCGGCTGCTCCTTGACGGCGGCCACGTCACCGAGGCGCACGGGCTTCCCGCCGCCCTCGCCGGTCACCATGAGGTCCTGGATCTGCCGCAGCGAGGTGAAGCCGCCGCCGACCTGGACGGTGCGGCTCACGCCGTCCTCGTCGAAGGAGCCGGCAGGGACGGTCGCGCCGCCCGCCTGGAGGGCCTGGCCGAGCGCGGCGGAGGTGAGGCCGGCCCGCGCGAGCCCGGCGTCGTCCGGGGTGACGCTGACCTGCAGGTCGCGGACGCCGGTGACCTGGACGCGGCCGACGCCGTCGATGTCCTTCAGCGTCGGTACGACGGTCTTGTCCAGCTGGTCCGCGAGCGCCTGCTGGTCCTTGTCGGAGGTGACGGCGAGGACCACGGTCGGCATGTCGTCGGTGGACCCGGAGACGACCTGCGGGTCGACGTCGTCCGGGAGCTGGTTGCGGGCCCGGTTCACGGCCTGCTGGACGTCGGAGACGATCTGCTTGGTGTCGTTGTCGTAGTCGAAGGACGCCATGATCACGGCGTTGCCCTCACTGGCGGTGGAGGTGACTCCGGTGACACCGTCGACGCCCTGGAGGTTGTTCTCGATCGGCTCGACGACCTGCTTCTCGACGACGTCGGGCGAGGCGCCCTGGTACGGCGCGATCACCGACACCATGGGCAGGTTGATGGTAGGCAGCAACTGCTGCTTGATCTGGGGGATCGCGATCAGCCCGAAGACGAGCGCGACGAGCGACATCAGGGCGATCAGGGCCCGTTGCCGGAGGCTGAATCTCGACAGCCAGGACATGGATCAGGGTCTCTCTTCTGTGAGCGGCAGAAGTGCTTCTGTCAGCGCCAGAAGCGGCGAAGGGGCGCAGGCGAGCGCCACGCCACCACCCTTGGCCATCGCCGGGGGCCGATCCGTAAGCCCTGAGTCCATTTCCTTACCGCGGCCCTACTGCGCCCGCAGTACACCCGGGTGGAGACCCGCGGTACGCCCGGGTGGAGATCAGTCCGTCCTCGGACGTACCAGGCCCGACTCGTACGCGATCACCACCAGCTGCGCCCGGTCGCGCGCGCCCAGCTTGGCCATGGCCCGGTTGACGTGCGTCTTCACCGTCAGCGGGCTGACCTGGAGGCGTTCGGCGATCTCGTCGTTGGAGTGGCCGCCGGCGACCTGGACCAGCACCTCGCGCTCCCGCCCGGTGAGCGCGCCGAGCCGCTCGGAGCGGGCGGGGTCACGGTCGTCGTCGCCCTGCGCGAGGAAACGGGCGATCAGCCCCTTGGTGGCGGCCGGCGACAGCAGGGCCTCACCGCCCGCCGCGACCCGGATGGCGTTCAGCAGCTCCTCCGGCTCGCTGCCCTTGCCGAGGAAGCCGGAGGCGCCCGCGCGCAGGGACTGGATGACGTAGTCGTCCACCTCGAAGGTGGTCAGGATGACCACACGGACCTGCGCCAGGGAGGGATCGGCGCTGATCAGCCGGGTGGCGGCGAGCCCGTCCGTGCCCGGCATCCGGATGTCCATGAGGACCACGTCGGCGCCCTGCTCCTTGGCCAGCCGGACCGCCTCGGCCCCGTCGGAGGCCTCCCCCACCACCTCCATGTCGGGCTCGGAGTCGACCAGCACCCGGAACGCGCTGCGCAGCAGTGCCTGGTCGTCGGCGAGCAGGACACGGATCGTCATGCGGGTTCCCCCGGGGCCGTCGTACGGGTCTCGCTTCGGGTCTTGAGGGGCAGGATCGCATGGACGCGGAACCCGCCGCCGTAGCGGGGCCCGGTGGTGAGGGTGCCGCCGAGGGCGGTGACCCGCTCACGCATGCCGAGCAGCCCGTGCCCGCCGCCGTCCCCGGGCACACCGGCCGCGCCCGCGCCGTCGTCCAGCACGGTGACCTCGATGTTCGGTCCGACGCGTACGACGCTGACCTCGGCTTTGGCGTCGGCTCCGGCGTGCTTCTGGGCGTTGGTCAGCGCTTCCTGGATGATCCGGTAGGCGGCGAGATCGACGGCGGCGGGGAGTTCCGTGTCCTGGTCGGCACGGGCCACCTCCACCGGGAGCCCCGCGTTGCGGAAGGTGTCGGCCAGCTCGTCCAGCCGGCTCAGGCCGGGAGCGGGCTCGGTCGGGGCCTCGGGGTCACCGGACTGACGGAGCAGTCCGACGGTGGCGCGCAGCTCCTCCAGCGCCGAGCGGCTGGCCTCGCGTACGTGCCCCAGGGCCTCCTTGGCCTGGTCGGGCCGCTTGTCCATGATGTGCGCGGCCACCCCTGCCTGCACGTTCACGAGGGCGATGTGATGGGCGACGACGTCGTGCAGATCGCGGGCGATGCGCAGCCGCTCCTCGGCGACCCGGCGGCGGGCCTCCTCCTCGCGGGTGCGTTCGGCTCTCTCCGCCCGCTCCCGGATGGCCTGGACGACCGCGCGCCGGCTGCGTACGGCGTCCCCGGCGGTGGCGCCGATGCCGGTCCAGGCGAGCACGCCGAGGTTCTCCTGCGCGTACCAGGGCAGCGGGCCGCCGAGTATGGCGGCCGCCGTGAGCACGGTCATGGTGAGCAGGCCGACGCGCAGGGTGGTGGTGCGGTCGGTGGTCGAGGCGACGGTGTACAGGGCGATCACGGCGGACATCGTGACCGGGGCGCGGGGATCGCCGGTGACGCACTCGATCACGGACAGGGCGCCGGTGACGGCGAGGACCGTCTTGGCGGCGCGGCGACGGAAGACCAGCGTGGCCGCGGCGAGCAGCATCAGGAGGAGGCTGAGCGGGTCGGGGGTGCGGACCCCCCAGGTGACGCCGTTCGCTCCGCGGGGCACGACGAAGGAGCCGGCGACCATGCATGCCAGCACGCCGGCGGCGATGGACGCGTCCAGCGCGAGGGGGTGGGCCTTCACGCTGCAACGGGCGCGGTCGAGTGTGCTCACGTCCTGAACGGTACGGGGCCGGCAAGGTGCCCTGCGCCGCGCTGGTCGGGGGCACGACGGGCCGCAGGCGGCACGGGCAGTTCGGAGGCGCCGGCACCGCAGCCCCCAAGGGGCGCGGAGAACTACGTGAGCGACCACACACGGCACGCAGCCGCCGTACCGCAGAAGCTCCCGAACTCTCAGGTGCCCAAACGCCTCAGCCCGGGATCAGCCCGTCGTCGCTGAGCATCTCCCGGACCTCCTCCAGCGTCGCGTCGGCCGACGGCAGGATCAGCTCCGAGGGTTCCAACGCGTCGTCCGGCAAAGGCGTGCCGAGACGGCGGACGGAGTCGAGGAGGGCGCCGAGCGTGCGGCGGAAGGCCGCCTCGTCGCCGGCCTCCATCTCCTCCAGCAGCTCGTCGTCCAGCTTGTTCAGCTCGACGAAGTGGGAGTCGTCCAGCTTGACCTGGCCCTCCCCCATGATCCGTACGATCACGTCGGCCTCCTCGGCTCGGGTCCCGGCGCCGGACTACTGCTTGTCGAAGCGCGGGGTGTCCTGCGGCTGCTGCTGGGACTGCCCCTGCCCGGTGCCGCCCTCGATGGCCTGCTGCGGGGAGCCTCCGGCCAGCTCGGCCTTCATGCGCTGCAGTTCCAGCTCTACATCCGTACCACCGGAGATCCGGTCCAGCTCGGCGGCGATGTCGTCCTTCGCCATACCGGTCGGGTCGTCCAGGGCGCCGGAGGCGAGCAGCTCGTCGATGGCGCCGGCCCGGGCCTGGAGCTGGGCGGTCTTGTCCTCGGCCCGCTGGATGGCCAGGCCGACGTCGCCCATCTCCTCGGAGATGCCGGAGAAGGCCTCGCCGATCCGGGTCTGGGCCTGGGCGGCGGTGTAGGTGGCCTTGATGGTCTCCTTCTTCGTGCGGAACGCGTCCACCTTGGCCTGCAGGCGCTGGGCCGCGAGGGTGAGCTTCTCCTCCTCGCCCTGGAGGGTCGCGTGCTGCGTTTCGAGGTCCGTCACCTGCTGCTGGAGGGCGGCACGGCGGGACAGCGCCTCGCGGGCCAGGTCCTCGCGGCCGAGCGCGAGTGCTTTGCGGCCCTGGTCCTCCAGCTTGGAGGACTGCTGCTGCAACTGGTTGAGCTGGAGTTCCAGGCGCTTGCGGCTGGTCGCCACGTCGGCGACGCCGCGGCGGACCTTCTGCAGCAGCTCCAGCTGCTTCTGGTACGAGTAATCGAGGGTCTCGCGCGGGTCCTCGGCCCGGTCAAGGGCCTTGTTCGCCTTCGCGCGGAAGATCATCCCCATACGCTTCATGACACCGCTCATGGGCTTCGCGCGCCCCCTTCTGACGGACTCCAGCTCACAGATCCTGCGACAGGACCCACAGTACGGGCCCTGACTCCATTACCGCACTGTTCGGGGACGGATGCGCTCATCCCCGAGGACGACTGCGGACGCTATCGCTCCGGCGTGAGGAGTAGGTGATCCCCCACCGGCCCTCACCGGAACGTCCCCTCTGTCCCCCTACAGACGTCCGGCGTTGCGGGATCGTTCCCCGCGGGGCTGGGGTCCATGCCGGTGAAGCCCGTACCCTTGGGTTTTGTGTTCCGTAGCCGTGCCAAGGACGAGAAGGCCCCGACCGCCGACAAGGCGCAGGTGAACCTCTCCAAGCAGCCCCGTGACCCGCAGGCCCCGAAGGGCAGGCCCACGCCCAAGCGCAGTGAGGCCCAGTCCCAGCGGCGCAGCGTGGCCCATACGCCGACCAACCGCAAGGAGGCCGCCAAGCGCCAGCGCGAGGACCGGCGCCAGGCCCTGGAGCGGCAGCGCCAGGCGCTCGCCACGGGTGACGAGCGCTATCTGCCCGCCCGGGACAAGGGCCCGGTCCGCAAGTTCGCCCGCAACTGGGTGGACTCGCGGTTCAACGTGGCGGAGTTCTTCCTGCCGCTCGCCGTGGTGATCCTGGTGCTGAGCGTGGTGCAGGTGCCGGCGCTCCAGTCGATCGCCCTGCTGCTGTGGCTGGTGGTGATCGTGCTGATCGTGCTCGACGCGGCGTTCAGCGGCTTCCGGCTGAAGAAGCGCCTCCAGGAGCGCTTCCCGGACGAGAACACGCGTGGCGCGGTCGCCTACGCCCTGATGCGCTCCCTCCAGATGCGCCGGCTCCGGCTGCCGAAGCCGCAGGTCAAGCGCGGAGAGCGACCCTGAGCGCAGAGGCCTTCACCGGGGGTGCGGCCGAGGCCTGGCTGAACAAGCTGGGCAGGCTGCGTGATGTCGTACGCCAGGAGCTCGTGGCGCGGCAGCTGGACGAGCAGATAGCCGGCCGGTTCCCGGTCGGGCAGCGGCTGCGGGTGCTCGACGTCGGGATGGGCCAGGGCACGCAGGCGCTGCGGCTGGCCCGGCTCGGCCATCAGGTGACCGGGGTCGAGCAGGACGCGACGATGATCGCCGCCGCGCGGGAGACGCTGGCCGCGCAGCCGGAGGGCATCCGTGAGCGGGTGCGGCTGGTGCAGGGCGACGGGCGGGACACCGGTGTGCACTTCCTGCCCGGGAGCTTCGACGTGGTGCTGTGCCACGGGGTGCTGATGTACGTCGAGGAGCCGGACCCGCTGGTGGCGGGCCTGGCGAGAATGCTCGCCCCCGGCGGACTCCTCTCCCTGCTCGTCCGCAACGGCGACGCGCTCGCCATGCGGCCGGGCCTGTCGGGGGACTGGGCGGGCGCCCTGGCCGCCTTCGACACCACCGCCTATCACAACCGGCTCGGCCTGGACGTACGGGCCGACCGGCTGGCCTCCCTGACCGCCACGCTCGCCGGGATCGCGGCCCCGCTGCACGCCTGGTACGGCGTCCGGGTGTTCACGGACACGGCGGCGGACGACGCGGAGATCCCGCGGGATCTGGAGACGCTGCTCGCGGTCGAGGAGCGGGCCGGGCGCACGGACCCCTACCGCGGGGTGGCGGCGCTGCTGCACCTGTGCGGCGTACGGGGCTGAGACCATTCGGGCCAACAACGCGGGCCGGGTGATCGGCGTGCGGTGAGACTCGGGGTATGGACGCTTTCCTGAGCCCTGCCCTGCGGAGGGCCGCCGCCGCTGCCGTGCTGCTGTGCTGCGTGGCGGTGAGCTGTACATCCCCCGGACCCGAGGCCCGGCAGGACACCGCGCCTACCGGTCGGGCGGCCGTGCCGATGGCCGCGGGCGACCTGCAGAGCCAGTACCAGAAGGTCATCAAGCAGGCCCTGCCGTCGGTCGTGCAGATCCAGGCGAGCCAGGAACTCGGCTCCGGGGTGGTGTACGACGACAAGGGACACATCGTCACCAACGCGCACGTGGTCGGGTCGGAGAAGACCTTCAAGGTGACCACGGCCAACAGCGAGCAGCCGCTCACCGCGAGCCTGGTGTACTCCTACCCCGCGCAGGACCTCGCCGTGATCAAGCTGGACAAGGTGCCGGCCGGGCTGCGGGCGGCGGAGTTCGGCGATTCCGAGAAGGTGGAGGTCGGCCAGATCGTGCTGGCCATGGGCTCGCCGCTCGGGCTGTCGTCCAGTGTGACCCAGGGCATCGTCTCGGCGACCGGGCGGACGGTCAGCGAGGCGCCCGGCGGGAGCACAGGCGCGACGATCGCGAACATGGTGCAGACCTCGGCCGCGATCAACCCGGGCAACAGCGGCGGCGCGCTGGTCAATCTCGCCGGTCAGGTCGTCGGCATCCCGACGCTCGCCGCCACCGACCCCAGCCTCGGGAGCAGCGCGGCGCCCGGCATCGGGTTCGCCATCCCGGCGTCGATGGTGGAGACGATCGCCGGGCAGATCGTCAAGCAGGGCAAGGTGGTCAACTCGGGCCGGGCCGCGCTCGGCATCACCGCGCGGACGGTCGTGGACGAGCGCTACCAGCCCGCCGGGGTGGCGGTGGTCACCGTCAAACCCGGCGGCGCGGCCGACCAGGCGGGCCTGCGCCCGGGCGACATCATCACCAAGGTGGGTGGCCAGTCGATCTCCAACATCACCTCCCTCTCGGTGGCGCTGGCAGCGGGCAAACCGGGCCAGAAGACCTCGGTGACCTACCAGCGGGACGGCGCCGGGAAGACGGTGGAGGTGACGCTGAGCGAGCAGTGACGAGGGATACGGCCCCCACGACCCCTACGCGCCCGGGGCCGCACCCTCCGCGCCGGCTACGCCGCGTCGGCGTGCAGGCTCATCGGCCCGTAGATCTCGGTGTTCTCCTCGAACAGCCGCACCTGGTCGGCGCCGCCCTCCAGGAGCGCCTTCCAGTGCTCGCCGATCCAGGACTCGGCATCCCCCTGCGTGGTGAACTCCTCGGGCTGCACCGCGGGCTGGACCTCCGTCCCGTCGGCCTTCTCGAATCGCCACGTCCACGCCGTCATCTAGGCCTCCTTCGATCCAACACCTGCTGGAAGGGTATGCGCTCCGCGGGTCCGGCCGTTAGAGGCTGTGGATCATCCGCGGGTCCGGCGGTGGCCGGTCGCGCCCACCGGCAAAGCCGCGTACCCGGGCGCCTTTCGGGGCGGCGAAGTGAGCAGTGCCCGTAGGAGCGGGTGAGAATCGGTGCTGTGGAAATCACTCTGCTCGGTACCGGTGCCCCTGCTGGGCTGCCCCGCCCCGACTGCCCCTGCGCCGCGTGTGCGATGGCACTCGGGCCCGACGCGCGGGCGGCCACCGCGGTGTTGGTGGACGGGGCGCTGCTGCTCGACCTGACGCCGGGCGCGGCGTTCGCGGCGGCGCGGGCCGGGCATTCGCTCGCCGGGGTGGGGCAGGTACTGCTGTCGCATCCGCACGGCGGCCCGGCGGTGGAGGTGCCGGCCGGGCTGCCGCAGCCCGGGCGGGTGCCGGACGGCCGGGAGTTGGCGCTGCTGACGGGGCATCGGGTGCGGGCGGTGGCGATGGACGCGGGCGGCACCGGGTACGCGGTGACCGGGCCGGACGGGCAGCGGCTGCTGTACCTGCCGCCGGGCGGGGCGCCGGCGGGCCTGGAGGAGGCGACGGCGGAGTCGTACGACATGGTCCTCGTGGACGTGGTGGGCCGCCCCGACGCGCTGGCGCGGCTGCGGGCGGTCGGCTCGGTCGGCCCGACGACGGATGTGCTGGCGGTCCACCTCGACCACGACGTGCCGCCCGGCGCGGAGTTGCGGCGCCGGCTGGCGGCGGCCGGGACGCGGGCGGTGCCGGACGGTACGACGCTGGCGGTCGGCGCGTACGAGGAGGTGCCGGACGTGCCGCGCCGGACGCTGGTGCTGGGCGGGGCGCGCTCGGGCAAGTCGGTGGAGGCCGAGCGCCGGCTGGAGTCCTTCCCGGACGTGCTGTACGTGGCGACCGGTGGGTCACGGGGCGGGGACACCGAGTGGGCGGAGCGGGTGGCTCTGCACCGGGAGCGGCGGCCGGGGTCGTGGCGTACGGCGGAGACGACGGATCTGGTGCCGTTGCTCCGCGAGGACGGGCCGCCGCTGCTGATCGACTGTCTGTCGCTGTGGCTGACGGATGTCATGGACTCCGTGGGGGCGTGGGACGACGCGGAGTGGGCGGGCGGGGGTGAGAAGTCCCTGCGGGAGCGGGTGCGGGAGTTGACGGAGGCGGTGCGCCGGACACGGCGGACCGTGGTCGCCGTGTCCAACGAGGTGGGCTCGGGCATCGTGCCGGCGACCGCGTCCGGCCGTCGGTACCGGGACGAACTCGGGCGGCTGAACGCGGCGTTCGGTACGGAGTGCGAGCAGGTGCTGTTGGTGGTGGCGGGGCAGCCGCTGGTGCTCCGGGGCTGAGGGGCGCCCGGCGCTGTACCGGCCGGGGGTCGGGCCGCTCGCCCGCGCTCGCGGGGTGCCGCTGCGCCCACCCGTGCCGCCCCTAGCGGCACGACTGCCCGCGGCTACGCGGCTACGCGGCTACGCGGCTACGACAACCGCTACCGGGCGCGCCGCCGCCCCAGCGGCACAACCGCCCACAGCCATGCGGGCGCCGCCTCGGCGGTACGACTGCCCGCGGCGGCGGGGCCATGCGGCCAGCGGGGCTGCAACTTCCCAGGGGCGCGGGGAACTGCGCGGTCGGCGCCCGCGCGGTCGCGGTCAGACGACGGCCTTGCGGGCCACGATTCGGTACGCGTTCGAGAAGCGGGTTCGGCGGAGGAAAGGGGCCAACGCGCGGTCCAGGGCGGATGTGGCGGTGATGAGAGGGGCCGCTGCTCTGCGGAGTGGCGCGCGGGTGTGCGTCAGGGCGATGGTGAGCGCCGCTGAGAGGTCGTAGGGGGTGTGCGGGGCGCGGCGGTCCGTCGTGAGGATCTCGCAGCCCCGGGCCGCCAGTTCCGCGCACAGGTTGGCCATCGGCAGCAGATGCAGATGGCGGGGCTGGCCGTAGGGAAGCCACCATCTGCCGAGGAGCGCCGCGAACGCGCAGCGCGGATCCGCCAGTTCGATGAGCAGGTGCCCGCCGGGCCGCAGGACGGCCAGGGCCGCGCGGAGTTCGGCACGCGGGTTCGGCGCGTGCTCCAGGTGGTGGATCATGCTGACGACGTCGTAGCGGGAGCGCAGCCGGGCCAGGACCCAGGGATCCGTGAGGTCGCCGATGTGCGCCTCCTCGACGCGTTCCTCCTGGAGGGCCTGTTCGACGCGGGGGGTCGGATCCAGGCCGTCGAAGGACGTGTAGGGGAAGAGCTCCTTCGCCGTCTCCGGGAAACGGGCGTGTCCGGTGCCCACGTCCAGCCAGCTCTCCGGTTCGGCGGCCAGTGGCAGGATCGTGCGGGCCGCGGCCAGGTACCGGCGACGCACCGCCCGGGTGGACAGGCTCTGCTCGGCGAAGTCCTCCAGCCGGCCCGCGAAGAAGTCCAGCTCGTGGAAGGCGAGGCCCTCCGCCGTGAGCCGCGGGTTCTGGAAGGCGTGCCGGCACTCGCGGCACTCGTCCACGACGAACAGGCCGGGATCGCGCAGCCCCGGGGCGGCGGCCCGCGCCCGCGTGCGCAGGCTCCCGGAGCCGCACCAGGGGCAGTTCTCACGGCGCGGCTCCTGGAACAGGTCGGCGACCCGGGGTGTGGTGGGGGGCGAGGTCGGCATGGGCGGCTCCCTGAGCGACATTCCGCTGCAAACCGGAACGTATGGGATCCCGATCTTGGGTGCAATGACGTCGTGGGGGTGTGGTGGCCATGTGGCGCGGAAGCGTTCGTTCTCTGGCGGTACTGTTCGGCGAATGAGCAGGCTTAATCTGGACGACTTCACCGATCTGATCGAGCGCCCGGACGGGGGCGTGCGCCGTGACGCCGAGGCCCGGCGGGAGCGCCAGATCGTGCCGCCCGGGGCGCTGGGCCGCCTCGACGAGCTGGGCGAGTGGCTGGCCGCCGCGCAGAGTGCCGTACCGGTACGGACCGTGGAGCGGCCGAAGGTGATCCTCTTCGCCGGTGACCATGGCATCGCCGAGCTGGGCGTCTCGGCGCGTCCCGCCGGCGGTGCGGAGCAGCTGGTACGGGCCGTTCTGGAGGGTGCGAGCCCGGTGTCCGTGCTCGCACGGCGGCAGGAGGTGCCCGTGCGGATCGTGGACATGGCCCTGGACTGCGCGCCGGACGCCTTCCCGGAGGACGTCGTACGGCACCGGGTGCGGCGCGGCAGCGGCCGTATCGACATCGAGGACGCGCTCACCCTGGACGAGGCCGAGGCGGCGCTGCGCGCGGGTGTCGCCGTCGCCGACGAGGAGGCCGACTCGGGCACGGACCTGGTGGTGCTCGGCGACGTCAGCGTCGGCGGCACCACGGCCGCGGCGGTGCTCATCGCCGCGCTGTGCGGGACCGACGCGTCGGTGGTCACCGGGCGTGGCGGGCTCGCGATCGACGACCTGGCGTGGATGCGCAAGTGCGCGGCGATCCGGGACGCGCTCCGACGGGCGCGACCGGTGCTCGGGGACCAGTTGCAGTTGCTGGCGACCGTGGGCGGGGCGGACCTGGCGGCGATGACCGGGTTCCTGCTGCAGTGCGCGGTGCGGAAGTTGCCGGTGATCCTCGACGGGGTGGTGGCCGCCGCGTGTGCGCTGGTCGCGCAGCGGGTCGCCTTCCGGGCGCCGGACTGGTGGCTGGCCGGGCACGACAGCGGGGAGCCGGGGCAGGCGAAGGCGCTGGACCGGATGGCCCTGGAGCCGCTGCTGGCGCAGGGGGTGAAGGTCGGCGAGGGCGCGGGTGCGCTGCTGGCGCTGCCTCTGATCCGGGCCGCCGCCGCGCTTGCCGCGGAGCTTCCCGAACGGGAGCCGGAGGAGGAGAAGGAGTAATCCGCCGAGCCGGGCACGAAAGACGCCGGACGCAAAAGCCTGCGCACAGCACACGCACAGCTCGATGTGCGGTTCGCCAGGGCGGCCCCCATATGATCCTTCCCCATGGGAGATGCCCGAAATGCCGTGCCGCAGCAAGCCGAACCGGGGCGTCCGGCCGAGGAGGGGCGGCGGTCCACCGGGACCTCCCGGCGGGCCGCCGCCTTCGCCGTCTGGTATCTGCGGACGGTCGCCTTCATCAACTTCCTCAGCGCGGTCTGGGTCTCGCTCGGCCAGGACGTGCGCCGGCACAACCAGGACGACTTCTTCACCCCGTACCTGCTGACGGCCGGCTTCGCCTCGGGTGTGTTCACCGCGTTCCTGGCGATCACCATGCGACGCAGAAAGCGCGCCGCCTGGATCCTCAACCTTGTGATCAGCGGGGCCTTCCTCGCGCTGTTCGCGTTCGCCATGGCGTTCCCGGAGATCCGACGGTACGCGCAGAACTGGATCTCGCTGGCGCTCACGGCCGTGTTCGTCGGCGCGCTGCTCGTGGGCCGCCGGGAGTTCTACGCCAAGGGCGACCGGTCCAACCCCCGGCTCGCGGCGACGGTCGCCGTCGGCGGCGGGCTGGCCGCGAGCCTGCTGGCCGGGCTGCTGGTGACGGTCACCAACCAGGCGCCGGACGCGGCCCGTTCGACCTTCCTGGAGCGCTGGCACTACGGCGCCCTGCGCCTGGTGTCGGTGGCCGCCGACGAGAACCGCTTCCCTGGCATCGCCCCGCCGAACTGGGCCAACGTCGCCGTCAACGTGCTCAGCACGGCCCTCGTCCTGGCCGTGTTCTACGCCGCGTTCCGCTCCCGGCGCGCCGTGGACCCGCTCACCGAGGACGACGAGAAGCAGCTGCGGGCCCTGCTGGAGCGGCACGGCGAGCGGGACTCGCTGGGCTACTTCGCGCTGCGGCGGGAAAAGAGCGTGGTGTGGTCGCCCACGGGCAAGGCAGCCGTCGCCTACCGGGTGGTCGGCGGGGTGAGCCTGGCCTCCGGGGATCCGCTCGGGGATCCGGAGGCCTGGCCCGGCGCGATCGTGCCGTGGCTGGCGGAGGCGCGGGCGCACGGGTGGATCCCGGCGGTGATGGGGGCGAGCGAGGAGGCGGGGACGATCTACGCCCGGCACGGCCTCAATGCCCTGGAACTCGGCGACGAGGCGATCGTGGAGGTCGCCGACTTCACACTGGAGGGCCGGGCGATGCGCACGGTCCGGCAGGCGTACAACCGGGTGAAGCGGGCCGGGTACGAGGTGCGGATCCGGCGGCACGAGGACATCCCGGCGGACGGGATGGCGTATCTCGTCGAGCGTGCGGACGGCTGGCGGGACGGGGCGACCGAGCGCGGGTTCAGCATGGCGCTCGGCCGGCTCCGGGACCCCGAGGACGGGCAGTGCGTGATGCTGGAGTGCACGGACGCCGAGGGGAGGCTGCGCGCGCTGCTGTCCTTCGTGCCGTGGGGGCCGCACGGGCTGTCGCTGGACCTGATGCGCCGGGACCGGGACTCCGACAACGGGCTGATGGAGTTCATGGTCATCGAGCTGCTGCGGCGGGCCGACGAGATCGGGATCACGCAGGTCTCACTGAACTTCGCGATGTTCAGGTCGGTCTTCGAACGTGGCGCGCGCCTCGGTGCCGGTCCGGTGCTGAGGCTGTGGCGGTCGCTGCTCAGCTTCTTCTCCCGCTGGTGGCAGATCGAGTCGCTGTACCGCGCCAACGCCAAGTACCGGCCCATCTGGGAGCCGCGGTTCCTGCTCTTCGAGAAGAGCGCGGACCTGATGCGCATCGGCCTCGCCTCGGCCCGCGCGGAGGGCTTCCTGGAGGCGCCGGGACTGCCGAAGTGGCTGCACCGCAGGCACCTGGACACGCATCGATGAGGACCGTCCGATGAGAGCGCTCGCCCGCTGGGCCCGTGAGGAGTGGGGGCTGCTGTACGTCACCGTACGCACGGCCCTGCCGGAGCGGCGCCTGCGGGCGGTGCCGATGACGCTCGGCGCGGTGTGTCTGACAGCCCTGTTGCAGTACGTGCAGAACCGGCCGTGGGGTTATCAGTTCGTGCAGGACGCGGGCGCCGTACGGGCCGAGGACCCGTTGTGGCTGGCCCTGCTGCGCACGCCCCTGTCGCTGTTCGTGCCGGCGCTGGATCTGCCGGTGTGGGGCGCGCTGGTGCAGACCCTGCTGGTGTTCGGGATCTCCGAGATCTGCATCGGCTGGTGGCGGACCCTGGTCATCGCGTACGCCGCCACGCTCGCCGGGACCCTCTACGCGCGCATCGGCATCTCGCTCGGCGCGCACGCCGCGTTCGGGCTGCCGTGGACGGACGCGCAGGTGGTGGACACCGGTCCGTCGGCGGCCGTGGTAGGGCTCGCCGTGTTCGTGAGCTGGCGCTACGGCGCGTACGTCACCTCCGGCGCGGTGACCCTGTCGATGGTCGCCGAGGTGCTGCTCAAGGAGAACCTGGCGGGCAAGGAGCACCTGGCCGCGCTGATGGCCGTCGGGCTGATCTGCCTCGCGGTGGCGGTGCGGCACCGGTACGGCCACGGGCTGCGGCTGGGGACGGTGCACACGTACGGACGCCTGCTGCGGCGCGCTCAGCGGCGGCCGGGCAGCCGGGCCGGGCGAGGGTCCGGCTTGCCACCGATCCAGTCCTGAACGGCGCGGGTCCGCCGGGCCCAGCGGCGGTCGTGCCGGTAGACGCGCAGCGCGGCCTTGGCGCGGGCGCGGGGCCGGCGGCCGTAGAAGCGGCGGGCCCACGGCGAGCCGGGGCGGGCCAGCCGGACGGCGCCGACCAGCGCGACCAGCGGCACGATCGCCCCGAAGACCGCGATGCGCGCCTTGCCCTTGCTCAGCGCGACGAGGGAGAAGAGGAAGTTCATGGCGATGGTGCTGAGGGCACCGCCGCGGTCCTGCAGTTCCTGCGCGGACAGGTCGTTGACGCCGAACGGGGCGAACCCGGCGAGCAGCAGCCCGACGAGCGCGGCGGTGAGCACGACGATCTCGACGCTCTTGCGGCCCTCCTCGGTCCAGTAGACGTCGTCCAGATGCAGGATCAGCGCGAACTCGTCCAGGACCAGTCCGACACCCATCCCGAACAGCACGGCGGCGATGGCACCGCCGGCGCCGTGCCGGTCGCTGGCGACAGCGCCGAACCCGCCGACGACGGTGAGGACGACCCCGGGCACGACGTGGTGGATGTGCAGCCCGCCCGCCTTCACGTTCCCGAACGGGCCCTTGCCGGCCCGGATCAGCCGGGTGATCACCCGGGTGACGACAAACGTGAACAGGAAGGCGGCGAGGGCGAGCAGCAGCGGGAGCTTGCCCGGTTCGACGATGTTCCGTACCCACCAGTGCCCCATATGCGCACCTTATCCCCGGGTGCGGAAAGCGGCTCCGCGACCGCCGGGTAACCTGCGCCGGTGCTCAAGTCCTCTGCGCTCCACGGCCTCCGCTTCGCCTTCGGCACCCTCACCGTGCTGCCCGTCCGGGTGCACCGCTGGGACCGCGAGGCCGCACGCGGAGGAATGCTGACCGCCCCGGTCGCCGGACTGGTCGTGGGCGCCTGCGCGGCCGGACCCGGACTGCTGCTGCTCCTCCTCGGCGCCGGCCCGCTGCTCGCCGCCGTCGCCTCCGTCGCCGTACCCGCCGCCCTGACCCGCGGACTGCACCTCGACGGCCTCGCCGACACCGCCGACGGGCTGGGCAGCGGCAAGCCCGCGGAGGACGCGCTGCGGATCATGAAGCAGTCGGACATCGGCCCGTTCGGCGTCATCACCCTGGTCCTGGTGCTACTGGCCCAGGTCGCCGTCCTGGCCCAGCTGTACGGCGACTCCTGGGCCCGGGGTGCCCTGGCGGCCGTCGTCTCGGCGATCACGGCCCGGCTCGCCCTCACCCTGGCCGCACGGGCGGGAGTCCCGGCCGCCCGGCCCGAGGGCCTGGGGGCGGCGGTGGCCGGAGTCGTACCGGTGCCGGGCGCGGTGGCCGTCACGGCGGCCTTCACGATCGGTTCGGCGGCCTGGGGGACGGCCTTCGGCCCGTACGGCGCCGTACGCACGGCGGCAGCGGTCCTGCTGTCCCTGGCCGTGACCGAACTCCTGCTGCGCCGCTGCGTCAGCCGGTTCGGCGGGGTGACGGGGGACGTCTTCGGCGCGCTGGAGGAGACGGCGGCGACAACGTCATTGATCGTGTTGTCTCTGGGCCGCTGAGGCCGCCGCTCCCTCGCCGACCGGCTGGCCGGCACCTCCGTCGTGGGCGCCTTTCAGCGGGCGGAGTCCAGCCCGATGGGCAGCGTGCCCCAGGGGTGAGCGCCCGCGCCGGGCACCCCGGAGGGTGGACGCGGGGGTGCGGGAGCGCGTGGCGGTATGTCGCCCAGGGGCCCTCGAAGGTGACGAGGAGGTCGGCGGGCGCCGCGTACGCGGGGTGCGGCGCGGTGCCGTGGTTCAGCACGAGCGGGCCGCAGCCGAGGGCGCGGGCGACGGCGGCCAGCCGTTCGTAGGGCCCCAACTCCCCCATCCCCGGGGCTGACTTGGTCCAGGGAGGCTCATATCCCGCGTGCGGGTGAACGAAGGAGGGAGTGGCCGGTGGCACGCAACCGTGGAAAAGGGCGTGAACTGCGCGCTGTGGACGCTCCCTTCACAGTGGCCGCGTCGTCGGGAGCACGGATCCGTGATCGGCTGCGACTGGAGGCGGCCGATGAGAAGGTCCTCCGGCTGGTCGGCGAACACCTGGGGCACCGTCAGCGTGCCGACCTGGCCGAACGCGTGGCCATCGGGCAAACTCCGACGAACCAGTACCAGCCCGGCCTGCGCTGCCTGTACGACGAGGTCGCCTCCCTGCGCCGCGCTATTCGCGTAATCGAGCGGCGTCTCGCCATGCCATGCGGGAAGTTCCGGTCGCCCGGAAATCGCCATCAGCGGCCGACGGTTACTGAAGTCCCGAAGAGCAGTGGCGCCAGCAGTGGCAGGCTTCCCGGCTGTCCTGACCGCCGACGGCGAGTCCGCGGCCCCATTCGGGAACTGCACCATCACCGTCGACCCGCATGACGGCACCATCACGCTCGTGCTGCCCGAGCCCCTGCGACACCTGGCCGACACGCCCCGAGGCCGCTACCGGCTGCAGCGCGCCCACACCTTCCACCACCGACGCGCGGAATGGCCCGACCGCATCACCGCGAACCGCGCCGTGCGCTACGACGTCGTCCACGCCCCCGCAGGGCCGCTGGTACCTGGATGCCTCCTGGTCGTCGGACAACGCCGCCCCGCCCACAGCGGCAGAGATCAGGGCATCGGGCACCCGCCTGCTCGGCGTCGGCCTCAATGCCGACCATCCCGCCGCCACCATCCCACTCGACCTGACCGGCCCCACCACCACACCGGATGGCTGTCTCCGCACAGCCATCAGCACCCTGACCAGCCTCGCTCACGAGCACGGCGGCGCCGCGATCGTGATCGAGGACCTCGGCTTCACCGACGCCCGCACCACCGTCACCCGGCACCACGGGGCCGCCGTGGCGATCGGCAGGCGCGGGCCGCTGTCCAGCGGTGCGCGGGGTGCGTCGCGAACAGGTTTCCCTGCCCCCGGAAGACCCACTGCGGTGGGCGGACGCAAAAGCCCGTCGGAACGCCGCGACGACTGTCGCTCGTTCCCCGGTGGGCGAGGAGGGCGGAAGTGACCACGACGCCACACACAGGTGAACGCCCGCAGGAATGAGCGAACGCGCGCACGCGCGTAGTCTCGTCCCGGGTGTTCGCCGACAGTGTGAAGGCCCCGGTTGCCACCTGCACCCAGGCATGGACCTAGGGTCGGCTCTCGGGCCGGTCGACCTACCCCACTGCGGCGGTCGTCCCACGAGGACGACCGAGGATCGCAACGGCCACAGCAACTTCACATCGGAAGCGAGATTTCACCACCGTGACTGCTCTGACTCTCAGCACCGCCGCGGCGCCCGGCCTGCGGGCCGACGCGATCGTGATCGGTGTCGCCAAGGGCACCAAGGGCCCCGTCGTAGCGCCGGGCGCCGAGGCCGTGGACAAGGCGTACGACGGCAAGCTGGCCGGCGTCCTGGAGACCCTCGGCGCCTCGGGTGCCGAGGGCGAGCTGACGAAGCTGCCCGCTCCGGCCGGCTTCAAGGCACCGCTCCTGGTGGCGGTCGGCCTGGGCGCGGAGCCGGACGCCAAGACCGAGGGCGAGGGCGGCGAGGGCTACGACGCCGAGGCGCTGCGCAAGGCCGCCGGTGTGGCCGCCCGCGCGCTCGCCGGCTCCAAGAAGGCCGCGTTCGCGCTGCCGGTCGACAGCCCGGGCGCCGTCGGTGCGATCGCCGAGGGCATCCTGCTCGGCGCGTACTCCTTCGACGTCTACAAGGAGAACGGCAAGGACGCCAAGGCCAAGAACGGCAAGGCGCCGCTGGCCGAGGCCGCGCTGCTCGGCGGCAAGCCGCGCGACACCGCCCACAAGGGGGCCGTCGCCCGCGCCGTCGCGGTCGCCGAGGAGCTCAACCGCGCCCGCGACCTGATCAACACCCCGCCGAACGACCTGACCCCGGCCTCCTTCGCCGGCATCGCGCAGACCGCGGCCAAGGAGCACGGCATCAAGGTGCAGGTGCTCGACGACAAGGCCCTGGCCAAGGGCGGCTACGGCGGCATCCTCGGCGTCGGCGGCGGCTCCTCGGCCACGCCGCGCCTGGTGAAGCTGTCGTACACCCACCCGAAGGCGGACAAGCACCTGGCCTTCGTCGGCAAGGGCATCACCTACGACTCAGGCGGCATCTCGCTGAAGCCGGCCGGGCACAACGAAACGATGAAGTGCGACATGAGCGGTGCCGCCGCCGTGTTCGCCGCCGTCGTCGCCGCCGCGCGTCTCGGCCTGGAGGTCAACCTCACCGGCTGGCTCGCGCTGGCCGAGAACATGCCGTCCGGCTCCGCGGTGCGCCCGGGCGACGTGCTGCGCATGTACAGCGGCAAGTCAGTGGAGGTCCTCAACACCGACGCCGAGGGCCGGCTGGTGCTCGCGGACGCGCTGTGGGCGGCCTCGCAGGAGAACCCGGACGCGATCGTGGACGTCGCGACCCTCACCGGCGCGATGATGCTGGCCCTCGGCAGCCGGACGTTCGGTGTCATGGCCAACGACGACGCGTTCCGCTCCGCGGTGCACGAGGCGGCGGAGGAGGTCGGCGAGCCGGCCTGGCCGATGCCGCTGCCGGAGCACCTGCGCAAGGGCATGGAGTCGCAGGTCGCCGACATCGCGAACATGGGCGAGCGGATGGGTGGCGGGCTGGTCGCCGGTCTGTTCCTGCGCGAGTTCGTGGGCGAGGGGATCACGTGGGCGCACCTCGACATCGCCGGGCCGGCCTTCAACGAGGGGGGTCCGTTCGGTTACACGCCGAAGGGTGGCACCGGGTCGGCTGTGCGTACGTTGGTGCGGCTGGCGGAACTCACGGCTGCGGGTGACCTGGGGTAACGGTCGCCCGTCAGCTCGGGTCGCACTGCCGTACGGCGGCTTTCGGGGCGTGGGGGGCTGGTCGCGCAGCTCCCCACGCCCCTTTCCGTCGGCTGCTTCCCCCTTCGTTTCAAGTGAACGTGGGACGTCTCACACACCGGCCCGGCGTCTCGATCGCCTCCGACAAGTGCAAAGATGGAGCCCGGCAGGACAGGGCCCCCACCGAAGGGCCGAAGCATCAAGCGGCCGGACACCAGCCGCCTGCCGGTCACCGAAGACCGGCGTACGGCGCACATGCATGGAGGACGTGACGTGGCGAACGACGCCAGCACCGTTTTCGACCTAGTGATCCTCGGCGGTGGTAGCGGTGGTTACGCCGCGGCCCTGCGCGGGGCGCAGCTGGGCCTGGACGTCGCCCTGATCGAGAAGGACAAGGTCGGCGGCACCTGCCTGCACCGGGGTTGCATCCCCACCAAGGCCCTGCTGCACGCGGGCGAGATCGCCGACCAGGCCCGCGAGAGCGAGCAGTTCGGCGTCAAGGCGACCTTCGAGGGCATCGACGTCCCGGCCGTCCACAAGTACAAGGACGACGTGATCTCCGGCCTGTACAAGGGCCTGCAGGGTCTCATCGCGTCCCGGAAGGTGACGTACATCGAGGGTGAGGGGCGTCTGTCCTCCCCCACCTCCGTCGACGTGAACGGCCAGCGCATCCAGGGCCGCCACGTCCTGCTGGCGACCGGCTCCGTGCCGAAGTCGCTGCCGGGCCTGGACATCGACGGCAACCGGATCATCTCCTCCGACCACGCCCTCGTCCTGGACCGCGTGCCGAAGTCCGCGATCATCCTGGGCGGCGGTGTCATCGGCGTCGAGTTCGCCTCGGCGTGGAAGTCCTTCGGCTCGGATGTCACGATCATCGAGGGCCTGAAGCACCTCGTCCCGGTCGAGGACGAGAACTCTTCGAAGCTTCTTGAGCGCGCGTTCCGCAAGCGCGGCATCAAGTTCAACCTCGGCACCTTCTTCCAGAAGGCCGAGTACACCCAGGACGGCGTGAAGGTCACCCTGGCGGACGGCAAGGAGTTCGAGGCCGAGGTCCTCCTCGTCGCCGTCGGCCGTGGTCCGGTCTCGCAGCGCCTGGGCTACGAGGAGGCCGGGGTCGCCATGGACCGCGGTTACGTCCTCGTCGACGAATACATGCGCACCAACGTTCCGACCATCTCCGCCGTGGGTGACCTCGTCCCGACGCTGCAGCTCGCGCACGTCGGCTTCGCCGAGGGCATCCTGGTTGCGGAGCGTCTGGCCGGTCTGAAGGTCGTTCCGATCGACTACGACGGTGTCCCGCGGGTGACGTACTGCCACCCGGAGGTCGCCTCCGTCGGTATCTCCGAGGCCAAGGCCAAGGAGATCTACGGCGCGGACAAGGTCGTCGCTCTGAAGTACAACCTGGCGGGCAACGGCAAGAGCAAGATCCTGAAGACCGCGGGCGAGATCAAGCTCGTCCAGGTCAAGGACGGTGCCGTGGTCGGCGTCCACATGGTCGGCGACCGCATGGGTGAGCAGGTCGGCGAGGCCCAGCTGATCTACAACTGGGAGGCGCTGCCGGCAGAGGTCGCCCAGCTCATCCACGCCCACCCGACGCAGAACGAGGCGCTCGGCGAGGCGCACCTTGCCCTGGCCGGCAAGCCGCTGCACTCCCACGACTGAGCCTTCGGTCAACGGGCGCGACGACACAGACTTCCGCAATTCGTTAGGAGCAACCGAAACCATGGCGGTTTCCGTAACCCTTCCGGCGCTCGGAGAGAGCGTCACCGAGGGCACTGTCACCCGCTGGCTGAAGGCCGAGGGCGAGCGCGTCGAGGCCGACGAGCCGCTGCTCGAGGTGTCGACCGACAAGGTCGACACCGAGATCCCCTCGCCCGTCTCCGGTGTCCTGTCCTCCATCAAGGTCGCCGAGGACGAGACCGTCGAGGTCGGCGCCGAGCTGGCCGTGATCGACGACGGCACCGGCGCCCCCGCGGCCGCCCCGGCCCCCGCCGCTGCCGAGGCACCGGCTCCGGCCGCCCCCGCCCCGGTCGCCGAGGCCCCCGCGGCTCCGGCCGCCCCGGCCCCCGCCACCGCCCCGGCCGGTGGCGCCACCGGCACGGACGTGGTCCTGCCCGCGCTCGGTGAGTCCGTCACCGAGGGCACCGTCACCCGCTGGCTGAAGTCGGTCGGCGACTCCGTCGAGGCCGACGAGCCGCTGCTCGAGGTCTCCACGGACAAGGTCGACACCGAGATCCCGGCGCCCGCCTCGGGCGTGCTGCTGGAGATCGTGGTGAACGAGGACGAGACCGCCGAGGTCGGTGCCAAGCTCGCCGTCATCGGTGCCCCGGGTGCCGCCCCGGCCGCCGCTCCGGCTCCGGCCGCCCCGGCGCCCGCCGCCGCTGCCCCGGCCGCTCCGGCCCCGGCTCCGGCTGCCCCGACCGCGCCCGCCGCCCCGGCTCCGGCTCCGGCCCCCGCCGCTCCGGCCGCGCCCGCCCCGGCCCCGGTCCAGCCCGCGGCTCCGGCGCCCGCCCCGGCTCCGGCTCCGGTCACCCCGGCCACCGCGCCGACCCACCCGACCGCCACCCAGGCGACCGACGAGGGTGCCTACGTGACCCCGCTGGTGCGCAAGCTCGCCGCCGAGAACGGCGTCGACCTGGCCACCGTCAAGGGCACCGGCGTCGGCGGCCGTATCCGCAAGCAGGACGTCCTCGCCGCCGCCGAGGCCGCGAAGGCCGCCGCCGCCCCGGCTCCGGCCGCCGCTGCCGCTCCGGCCGCCAAGAAGGCGCCGACGCTGGAGGTCTCCCCCCTCCGCGGCCAGACCGTCAAGATGCCCCGCATCCGCAAGGTCATCGGCGACAACATGGTCAAGGCGCTGCACGAGCAGGCCCAGCTGTCGTCGGTCGTCGAGGTCGACGTCACGCGCCTGATGCGTCTGCGCGCCCAGGCCAAGGATTCGTTCGCCGCGCGCGAGGGCGTCAAGCTCTCCCCGATGCCGTTCTTCGTGAAGGCGGCGGCCCAGGCGCTGAAGGCCCACCCGGTCATCAACGCCAAGATCAACGAGGCCGAGGGCACGATCACCTACTTCGACTCCGAGAGCATCGGGATCGCGGTGGACTCCGAGAAGGGCCTGATGACCCCGGTCATCAAGCACGCCGGCGACCTCAACATCGCGGGCATCGCCAAGGCCACGGCGGAGCTGGCCGGCAAGGTCCGCGCCAACAAGATCACCCCGGACGAGCTGTCCGGCGCGACCTTCACCATCTCCAACACCGGTTCGCGTGGCGCGCTGTTCGACACGATCATCGTGCCCCCGGGCCAGGTCGCGATCCTCGGCATCGGTGCCACCGTCAAGCGTCCGGCCGTCATCGAGACCGAGGAGGGCACGGTCATCGGCGTCCGCGACATGACCTACCTGACCCTCTCCTACGACCACCGCCTGGTCGACGGCGCCGACGCGGCCCGTTACCTGACGGCGGTCAAGGCGATCCTGGAGGCGGGCGAGTTCGAGGTCGAGCTCGGCCTCTGATCTTGCTGATCAGGCAGTACGGCGAGAGCCCCCGTCCGGAGTCTTCTCCGGGCGGGGGCTCTGCTCGTACGAGCGGGGCGCGGTGCCGCCGACTCTCTCGAACACGACCGCGGACACGGCGAGATGGAGCAGGCGTCGGCCGGCCCGCCGACGGCACCGAGGACAAGCCGAGCGCGGCTCTCACCGCCGGGGGAGCGATCAGCCACAAACCTGCCCGCACCCGCCCGACGGCACACCGCATCGGGTCCCCTCAGGCGCCCCAGGCACCATGTGCGCCTCGTCTCACCTGCACCAAAGCACCCCCGCGCGCCCTACCCACGGAGCGAACCCGCCGTATTGTCTAAGCGTCAGCCCTCCCGAAGGAGCCCTCAATGACCGCGCCCGTCGTCCACTCGCTGCGCGAACAGATCCGCGAGCACATCGTGGAGGGAATCGTCAGCGGGCGCTGGCAGCCGGGTGAGCGGATCGTGGAGCGGCGGATCGCGACCGAGCTGGAGGTCAGCCAGACGCCGGTACGGGAGGCGCTGCGCGAGCTGGAGTCGCTGCGGCTGATCGAGTCCGCGCCGAACAAGGGCGTCCGGGTGCGGAACCTGACCGCGGCGGACCTGGAGGAGAGCTACCCGGTGCGCGCCGGGCTGGAGGCCATCGCGGCGGAGTTGGCGGCCGAGCGTCTCGCGGAGGACTGCTCGGCTCTGGAGCCGCACGTCCTGGCGCTGTACGAGGCCGACCGCAAGGCCGATGGCACCGCACAGGTGCGCCACACCGTCGGCTTCCACCGCGAACTGGTGCGCGCGGCGCACAACTCGGTGCTGCTGCACACCTGGGAGGGCCTGGGCATCGAGGTCTTCACCGCGCTGTCCATCCGCTGGCTGGGCACGGTCCAGCAGTCGTACGCGGAGGAGCACGAGGAGCTCGTGGCCGCCTTCAAGAGGCGGGACCCCCGCATCCCCGAGATCGTGAAGGCGCACGTCCTGGGCTGCGCGCCACGGGCCTGACGCGGGCTTGATTCAGGCGAGCAGGCCTCCGCTCAAACGCCGCCCCACCTGCGAAAACAAGGCGATTTGGCGTCACCCGGTGCCATCTGTCAAGGCACCGCGTGCCTACTTTCTCGGAATCGAGACTTTTTCTCCCTCGCCCCTTTGATCGATCATCGATCAGGGAGTTACAGTCGCCGACGGACTTCCACCGAAGTCCTCGCCCTGTCCTGCCAAAGACCTAGGGCACCCCCGAACCCTTACCGATGAGGGAACCCCCTTCGACTGAGGAAGGCGGCGACATGACCGACCCCAACGCCATCCAGCCGAGCGCGCTCGACCAGCTCCCCGACCGCGACCCGGAGGAGACCGCCGAGTGGCAGGCCTCCCTCGACGCCGTCGCCAGGGAGGCCGGGCCGCACCGCGCCGCGTACCTGATGCGCCGCACGCTGGAGCGCGCCGAGGCGGGCGGCATCGCGCTGCCGAAGCTCCTCGAGACGGACTACGTCAACACCATCCCCACCTCCGCCGAGCCGGGCATGCCCGGCGACCCGGAGATGGAGGCCCGGATCACCGCGTGGAACCGCTGGAACGCGGCCGCGATGGTGACCCGTGGCAGCAAGTACGGCGTCGGCGGCCACATCGCCACCTTCGCCTCCGCCGCCTGGCTGTACGAGACCGGCTTCAACCACTTCTTCAAGGGCAAGGAGGGCGACGGCTCCGGCGACCAGCTGTACATCCAGGGCCACGCCTCCCCCGGCATCTACGCCCGCGCCTTCCTCGACGGCCGCCTGAACGAGGCGCACCTGGACAACTTCCGCCAGGAGGCCGGCGGCAACGGCCTGCCGTCGTACCCGCACCCGCGCCGCCTGCCCTGGCTGTGGGAGTTCCCCACCGTCTCCATGGGCCTCGGCCCGCTGTCGGCGATCTACCAGGCGCGCTTCAACCGCTACCTCACCAACCGCGGCATCAAGGACGTCTCCGCCTCGCACGTCTGGGCCTTCCTCGGCGACGGCGAGATGGACGAGCCCGAGTCGACCGCGGCCATCGCGCTCGCCGCCCGTGAGGAGCTGGACAACCTCACCTTCGTCATCAACTGCAACCTGCAGCGCCTCGACGGCCCGGTCCGCGCCAACTTCAAGATCGTGCAGGAGCTGGAGGCCCAGTTCCGCGGCGCCGGCTGGAACGTCGTCAAGACGCTGTGGGGCACGGCCTGGGACGAGCTGTTCGCGCTCGACACCACCGGCGCGCTGGTACGCCGCCTGCGCGAGGTGCCGGACGCGCAGGTCCAGACGTACCAGACCCGCGACGCCGCCTACATCCGCGCCGACTTCTTCGGCAAGGACCCGGCGCTGGCCGAGATGGCGAAGCTGCTGAGCGACGACAAGATCCTGGAGTGCTTCCACCTCTCGCGCGGCGGTCACGAGGCCCGCAAGGTCTACGCCGCGTACAAGGCCGCCGTCGAGCACAAGGGCGCGCCGACCGTGATCCTGGCCCAGACGGTCAAGGGCCACACCCTCGGCGAGGGCTTCGCGTCGAAGAACGCCAACCACCAGATGAAGAAGCTGACGGTGGACGAGTTCAAGGCGATGCGCGACCGCCTCGACCTGCCGATCAAGGACAGCGACTTCGTCGACGGCGTGGTCCCCTACGGCCACCCGGGCGCCGACTCCCCCGAGGTCCGCTACCTCCAGGAGCGCCGAGCGGCCCTCGGCGGCCCCGCCCCGGCCCGCCGTACACACGCGCCGGCCCCGCTGCCCGCCCCGGCCGAGAAGGCCTTCGCCGCCTTCGACAAGGGCTCCGGCTCGCAGAACGTGGCCACCACGATGGCCTTCGTGCGCCTGGTCAAGGACCTGGTCCGCGACAAGGAGACGGGCAAGCGCTGGGTGCCGATCGTCCCGGACGAGGCGCGCACCTTCGGCATGGAGAGCCTGTTCCCGTCCCTGGGCATCTACTCCCCCAAGGGCCAGACGTACGAGCCGGTCGACCGCGACCAGCTGATGTACTACAGGGAGGCCAGGAACGGCCAGATCCTCAACGAGGGGATCACCGAGGCCGGTTCGATGGCCGACTTCATCGCCGCGTCCACCGCGTACGCGACGCACGGCGAGGCGATGATCCCGTTCTACATCTTCTACTCGATGTTCGGCTGGCAGCGCACCGCCGACCAGATGTGGCAGCTCGGCGACCAGCTCGGCCGCGGCTTCCTCGTCGGCGCGACGGCGGGCCGTACGACCCTCACCGGTGAGGGCCTGCAGCACGCCGACGGTCACTCCCCGGTCATCGCCGCCACCAACCCGGCCGCGCTGACGTACGACCCCGCGTTCGCCTACGAGATCGCGGTGATCGTCCGTGAGGGTCTGCGCCGGATGTACGGTGAGGCCAAGCCGGGCGAGGACCAGAACGTCTTCTACTACCTGACGGTCTACAACGAGCCGCTGCCGCAGCCGGCGAAGCCGACCGGCCTCGGCATCGACGAGGGCGTCGTCAAGGGCCTGTACCGCTTCAACACGGCGGAGTCCGCGGGCCTGTCCCCGGCCGCCAACGCCCCGCGCATCCAGCTGCTGGGCTCCGGTACGGCGATCCACTGGGCCCTCGAAGCCCAGAAGCTGCTCGCCGAGGAGTGGGGTGTCGCGGCCGACGTCTGGTCGGCGACCTCCTGGTCCGAGCTGCGCCGTGACGCGATGGAGGCGGACGCCGCCCTCCTGCGCGGCGAGGAGCGGGTGCCGTACGTCCGCCAGGCCCTGCAGGGCGCCGAGGGCCCGGTCCTCGCGGTCTCCGACTACATGCGCCAGGTCCCGGACCAGATCGCGCAGTGGGTCGAGCAGGACTGGTCCTCGCTGGGCGCCGACGGCTTCGGCCTGTCGGACACCCGTGAGGCCGCCCGCCGCCACTTCGGCGTCGACGCCCGGTCGATCGTCGTCGCGGCCCTGGCCCAGCTCGCCCGACGCGGCGAGGTGAAGGCCACGGCGGTCAAGGAGGCCCGGGAGAAGTACGGGCTGTAAGCACAGGGCCCGCGCACCGGGGTCCTGAGGAAGGGGTACGGCGACCTGCCGTGCCCCTTCCTCTGTCAGTGGCCCCCGGCATCATGAACGCATGCGTGCCGCCCGGCTCATCAAGATGGTGCTCCTCCTCCAGTCCCGGCCCGCCATGACCGCGACCGAACTCGCCCGCGAGCTGGAGGTGTCGGAGCGGACGGTCACCCGGGACGCGCAGGCGCTGTCGGAGGCGGGGGTGCCGGTGTACGCGGACCGCGGGCGGGCCGGCGGCTACCGGCTGGTGGGCGGATACCGGACGCGGCTGACGGGGCTGGCCAGGAGCGAGGCGGAGGCGCTGTTCCTGAGCGGGGTGCCGGGGGCGCTGCGGGAGATGGGCCTCGAGGATGCCCACTGCGCCGCCCGGCTGAAGGTGTCCGCGGCACTGCTGCCGTCGCTGCGGGACGCCCCGGACAGCGCCGCCCAGCGGTTCCATCTGGACGCGCCGGCCTGGTTCCGGGAACCGGAGACGCCCGCGCTGCTGCCGGCGGTCGCGGAGGCGGTGTGGGACGACCGCCGCGTCGCCGCCCGCTACCGGCGCGGCGAGGGTGAGGTGGAGCGGGCGCTGGAGCCGTACGGGCTCGTGCTGAAGGCGGGTGTCTGGTACCTGTGCGCGCGGGTGGCCGACGGGGGCTCCTTCCAGGCCTACCGGACCTACCGGATCGACCGGTTCAGCGCCGTGGAACCGCTGAAGGAACGGTTCGCGCGTGATCCGGACTTCGATCTGCCGGGCCACTGGGCCGAGCAGGCCGAGCGGTTCGCGCGCTCGCTCCTGCGCGCCGAGGTCGTCGTACGGCTGTCGCCGGAGGGTGTGCGCATGCTGCGGTACGCCGTCGATCCGCTGTCGGCGCGGGAGGCGCTGAGCGGGCCGGCCGAGCCGGACGGGACCGGCTGGGTGACGGTGACGCTGCCGGTGGAGTCCGAGGAGGTGGCACACGCCCAGCTGATGGCGCTCGGCCCGGAGGCGGAGGTGCTGGCCCCGGAGAGCCTGCGAGGGCGGTTCGCGGGGGACGCGGCGCGGCTGGCCGCGCTGTACGGCGGTCCGCGCCCGCACGGCCGTACGGACGCCGGATCGCACACCGGATAACGATCCGCCGTACTCCGGCGTACTCCGCGTGCGTCCCACCGATGGAGGCCCGATGCTGGTGGCGTGATGGACGAGACGGAGTTCTGGGAGCTGATCGACGCCGCCCGCGAGGCCGCCGAGGGTGATCCCGAGGAACAGGCGGACGTGCTCGTGGACCGGCTCCTCCTGCTGGACCCCGATCTGATCCTGGACTTCGCCCGTCACTTCGAGGCCCGCTACAACCGCGCCTACCGCTGGGATCTGTGGGGCGCGGCCTGGGTGCTGCTGGACGGGGCCAGCGACGACGCGTTCGACTTCTTCCGGTGCTGGCTGATCGGCCAGGGCCGGGAGGTCTACGAGGGCGCCCTGCACGATCCCGACGCGCTGGCGGAGTTGCTGGACCCGTTCGACGAGGAGATCGACGGCGACGGCGAGGAACTCGGCTACGCGGCGGACGAGGCCTACGAGCAGCTGACCGGCACCGTCGCGCCCGACCTGGGCATCGCCCCGGCGCCCGCCGAACCGGAGGGCTCGCCGGTTGACTTCGAGAACGAGCGCGCGCTCGCCGCACGCTTCCCCAGGCTGTGGGACCGCTTCCGGGAATAGCCCGCCCCGGCTCAGCCGGCCGAACGCCTGCGGAGGCTGTCGGCCGGCAGACAGGCCTGGGGCTGGTCGGCCCGAACCGCGTGGTGCAGCGGCGCGGCATTGGCCTGGTCGAGGGCGGACGCGGTGGCCGCGGCCGGTCCGAGGACGACGGTCGCGACCGCGCAGAGCACCGCCCAGGGGCCCCGCGCGGTCCGCGTCCCCTGCGCCCGCTCCGTGCGCTCGGCCGTGTCCTTCGCATGGGTACGACTGCTGTTCATGATCCCCACCTCCAGTCGGCTTGTGCTGTCCACGACCGTAGGACGCGGGGCTCGGAGCGGGCTGCGTGGCGGCTAAGGGGTTCCTATGGGCCATGCCAGAGTCGTCCGGCCCTGCAGGCGCGCGGCCTGCTCCCTGATCTCGGGGAGCCGGGCGGTGAGCGCGGCGCCGGGGCAGCTGGTCATGAACCCGGCGTTGTGGCCGGCCAGGACGGGCAGGGTGACCGGGGTGCCGGCCTGGTAGCGGCTGAGGCTGTTGCTGGAGACCAGCCGGATCCTCGCGCGCGGATCGATGCCGGCGAGTCCCAGCTTCCAGGCGGCCAGCGCCGCGATCGCGTCGATCATGGCCCGGGGCACGGGCACGCCCGCGGTGAAGGTGCCGATCGCGGCGATGCCTGCGGTGCGGTGGTTGAAGCCCTGGGTGTGGGCGCCGGTGACGGCCCGGTCGGTGCCTCCGGCGCGGCCTTCGTAGATGGTGCCGCAGCGGTCGACGAGGAAGTTGTAGCCGATGTCGTCCCAGCTCCGGGCGCCGGTCTGACCGGCGTACAGGCGGCGGATGATCTCCGGCGCGTCGCGGCAGTCGTAGTCGCCCGGCGAGTCGGTGTGGTGCAGGAAGACTGCGACCACCTTGTCGTCGTAGCGCGGCGGCGGCTGGGTGCGCCCGGCGGTGCCGAGCCAGACGGCGCGGGGCACGATGTGCGGCCGGGGGGCGCGGTGGGTGGCCGGGGAGGCGCGGCCGAAGTGGACCGCGACGGAGCTCTCGGCGCTGCGGGCGCTCAGGGCGAGCACGGGGACGGCGACCAGCCCGGGCAGACAGCCGAGCAGCACCAGCAGGACGCCGGGTATCCGCCGGACGGACCGCAGCCATGCCCATGGCCACCGCGGCGATCTCGGCTTCTGCGGGCTGTCGAGCGTCGCCTCGGTCTCCGGGGGCACCGACGTCTGCGGCTCGGGGTGTCTGCTGAAGCTCAGGAGGCCCAGGAGCCGTCTCGGTATCTCCGAGGAGAGCCGGGCCCGAGAGGTGGCCCACGTCGCTGTCCTCCGGGACATCCGAGCGGTCTCCGCCGGCTCCGGCGCGCCCGGTGTCCCCCCGGCGGTCTCCGATATTTCCTGAGTCCCCGGCGTCCCGGCGGTCTCCGGCATTCCCTGAGTCCCCGGCGCCCCGGTGGTCTCCGGCGTATCCAGCGCGCCCGGGGCCTGTGGGTTCCCGGGCGTCTCCGGTGTTCTTCGGACGGCGTGCATGGTCCCACTCTCCGGCGGTCGGGTCATGCCCGCGATGTGCACTCTGCCACCTGGCGGAACCATCATCCCGGTCCAGTACGTTTCTGGGGGTACATACAAGCGTGGCCGGTTCACTGTCCGGTGGCCGTCCCCGTGTGTCTGTGACTGATCACCGGGCCCGTCCCGTCCGTACTGAGGGGTCCGAGAGAAAGGCGGCTCCGTGGACCTGCTCGACCTGGTACTCGTGCTGGTGATGCTCGTCTACGCGGTGTCCGGTTACCGGCGCGGGCTGGTGGCCGGCTGTGTCTCGCTGGCCGGGTTCGTCGGCGGTGCCGCCGTCGGCGTGTGGGTGCTGCCCTGGGTGACCGGCCTGGTGGAGCGCGGTACGACGCAGGCGACGGCGCTCGCGGTGGTGACGGTGCTGGTGCCCGCGGTGGTGGGGCACGAACTGGCGGGCCGGCTGGCGCTGCGGCTGCGCGGGGAGCTGGACCGGGGCCCGCTGCGGGTGCTGGACGGGATAGGGGGCGCGGCGGCGAACGCGGTCGCGGTGCTGATCGTGGCCTGGGTGGCGGCGAGCGTCCTGGGCGCGGCCCCGTCGCAGGCGCTGAATCAGGCGATACGGAACTCGACGCTGCTGGGCACGGTGCAGGGTGCGATGCCGGACACCACGCCCGCATGGTTCTCGCGGGCCACGTCGGCGCTGGCCGAGGCGGGTTTCCCGCAGGTCTTCAACCCGTTCGAGAACGAGTCGACGGCCCAGGTGGCCCGGCCCTCCGGTGACAGCGTCACCCCGGCCGCGACGAGCGCAGCGAAGCTGAGCACGGTGAAGATCGAGGGCGTCTCGGGCAACGAGGGCCGCGAGGGCAGCGGTTTCGTCTTCGCCGCCCACCGTGTGATGACCAACGCGCACGTGGTGGCGGGCATCGACCACCCGAGCGTGCGGGTCGGCGGCGTCGGGCGGTCGTACGCGGCCCGGGTGGTGCTCTTCGATCCCGACCGGGACGTGGCGGTGCTGTACGTGCCCGGGCTGCGCGCCCCGGTGCTGAGTTTCGACACCAGCGCGACACGCGGGGACTCCGCGGTGGTCGCGGGCTATCCGCAGGACGGCGGCCTGAACCTGCAGGCGGCGACGGTGGCGAGCCGGGTGCGGGCGACCGGGCAGAACATCTACAGCGACGGCGCGGTCACCCGGGACATCTACTCGATCCGGTCCACGGTCCGGCCGGGCAACTCCGGCGGCCCGTTGCTGACCACGGACGGCAAGGTGTTCGGCGTGGTCTTCGCGCGCTCCACCTCGGACGCCGAGACGGGGTACGCGCTGACGGCGGACGAGGTGACGGGCGACGCCCAGCGCGCGGCCACGGCGACGGTGTCGGTGGACACGGGCCAGTTGGTCAGCTCCTGACGGTCACAGGCGCCGGCCCATGAGCACGTCGTCGACGTAGGCGCCGTCGAGGAGGAACTCCTCCGGCTGCACTCCCTCGACGGCGAACCCCTCGGACTCGTACAGCGCGCGGGCCGGGGCGTTGTGCCCGAGGACGCGCAGGGTCAGCCGCCGTGCACCGCGCCCGCGCGCCTCCTCGACGGCGGCCCGGATCAGCGCGCGCCCGAGGCCCCGCCCCCGCGCCTCCTCGGCGACGGCGAGGCCCTGGATCTGCAGGACGTGCGTGTTGGAGGCGAGCGGGGTCGGGCGGCCGATGCGGACGTAGCCGACGACCCGCCCGTCGACCTCGGCGACCAGGTAGTCCTCCGGGAGGTGGCGCTCGTCGAAGAACGGCCCCTCCGGCGGGGGCGACACGGCGTGCAGGGTGGACCAGGTGGACCGGTCGAGGAGGGCCAGTTCCTCTTCGTCGGCGGGCTCGGCGATGCGTATGGACGGCTCGGACACGACGATCACCCTACGGCGGCGGGCCGCGGCGCCTCACCGGGATTTCGGGCCGGATGCCGGTTGGCTTCCGGGCGGGACTCGGGCCGGATTCCCGCGGGTCGTACGGCCGCGCCGCGGGCATGGTGTGCGGGCCCTGCGGTCATGCTGGGGGCATGGAACGTCTCCGTATCGCGGTGGCCGGCGCGTCCGGGCTCATCGGCAGCGCCCTGGTGCGGTCCCTGACCGCGGACGGGCACGAGGTGGTACGACTGGTGCGCCGGGCGGCCGCGGGCCCGGACGAGGTCTGCTGGGACCCCGAGGGCCAGTACGTCAACGCGAGCGGGCTGACCGGCTGTGCCGTGGTGGTGAACCTGGCCGGGGCCGGGATCGGCGACCGGCGCTGGACGGCGTCGTACAAGCGGCTGCTGCGGGACAGCCGGGTGCTGGGCACCGCCGCGCTGGCGGAGGCGGTGGCGGCGCTGCCGGAGCCGCCGCGGGTCTTCGTCAGCGGCAGTGCAATCGGCATCTACGGCGACACCGGCGACCGGGCGGTGGACGAGGACGCCCCGCCGGGGGACGGCTTTCTGCCCTCGCTGTGCGTGGAGTGGGAGGAGGCGGCGGCGCCCGCGCAGGAAGCCGGCGTGCGGACGGTGTTCCCGCGCACGGGGCTGGTGGTGGCGCGGGGCGGCGGTGCCTGGGGGCGGCTGTTCCCGCTGTTCCGGGCGGGGCTCGGGGGGCGGTTGGGCGACGGGCGGCAGTACTGGTCGTACATCGCGCTGCACGACGAGGTCGCCGCGATCCGCCATCTCATCGACGACGACCGCCTCTCCGGGCCGTTCAACCTGACGGCCCCGCAGCCGCTGACGAACCGTGAGATCACGGCCGCGATGTCCCGGGTACTGCGCCGCCCGGCTCCGTTCGCGGTGCCGGCGCCCGTCCTGCGGGCGGTGCTGGGCGAGCTGGCCGGGGATGTGCTGGGCAGCCAACGCGTGCTGCCGAAGCGGTTGTCGGAGTCGGGGTTCCGGTTCGCGTTTCCGGGAATCGAGGAAGCGATCCGGGCTGCCTGACGTACGCACGAGGTCGTGCGCACAGATCTCCTGCGCCCTCCTGCAACCTCCTGAGAGCTGTTGTGACCGCATGCGACCTCCATGCGACCGTGCCCTGTTGATGCGCGACTGCTTGTGACCGATCACGGACCTAACCTCGACACGAACTCGGGTATCCCCGGAGCCTGTTGGGGGCATGACGTCTCCACCGGCCGCGCAACCACAGGAGGGGCCTCGTGCTTGAGCCCGCGTACCAGGTGGACGTCGTCATCGTGGGAGCCGGAATCGCCGGACTCTCGGCGGCTCATCGGCTGACCAGCGCAGGAATCTCGACCGCAGTCCTCGAGGCCGCACCTTACGTCGGCGGCCGCATGTCGACCGAGAAGGTCGACGGCTTCCGGCTCGACCGCATCGGACAGCTGCTGTCCACGTCCTACCCCGAACTCCGCACGACCCCCGGCCTGGACTCCCTGGTCCTGCGCACCTTCGCGCCCGGCGTCCTGCTGCACCGCGACGGACGCACCCAGCGCGCGGGCGCACCGGCGGCCGGGAGGAGCACAAGGGGCGCACTCCATGTGGTGCGCGCCCTCGCGAGCGCCCCCAGGGGACCGGCGGCCACCCCCGGCCGCGTCGGCGCGCCGATGGGCGGCGCCGTCGACCAGGCCCGGCTCGGCGCCGCGCTGGGCCGGATCGCCGCCACCCCGGTCGAGCGCATCCTGGCCCGGCCCGAGATGCCCGCCCACCAGGCCCTCGCCCAGCGCGGGATGCCGCCGCGCACGGTCGACGGCTTTCTGCGCCCGTTGCTCGCCACGCTGCTGTGCGACCGGGAGCTGACCACCTCCAGCCGGTGCGCCGACCTCGCGCTGCGCGCCTTCGCGAGCGGCCGGCTGTGTGTGCCGGAGGGCGGCGCGGAGATGCTGCCGGAGCTGCTGGCGCGGGCACTGCCGCCCGGCACCGTGCACACGGGGGTACGGGTCACCTCGGTCTCCACGACGTCCGTCGCCACCGCCGAGCACGGAGAGATCCGCTGCCGGGCGGTGCTGCTGGCGACCGACGCGCGGGCCGCGGCGGAGCTGCTGCCGGGCCTTCGGGTGCCGGACTTCCACCCGGTGACCGTGGTCCACCACACTACCGACGACCCGTCGGCGGCCTTCTCGACCGGCACCTCGCTGCTGCTGGACGCCGACCGGGGCGGGCCGGTGGCACACACGGCCGTGCTGAGCAACGTGGACCCGAGCCGGGCCCCGGGCGGCCGGGTACTGATCTCCTCGACGGTGCTCGGCACACCACCCGAAGGGGTGGACACGGCGGTCCGCATCCACCTCTCCCGCCTCTACGGCACCTCGACGCGCCGCTGGGAGACGCTGGCGGTCCACCACACCCCCGAGGCCGTCCCCGCCATGCGCCCGCCCCACGACCTGCGCCGCCCGGTACGCCTCCTGGCCGGCCTGTACGTCTGCGGCGACCACCGCGACACCAGCACGGTCCAGGGCGCCCTGCACTCGGCCCACCGGGCGACGGCGGCGGTTCTGGCCGACCTGGGCGCGGCGGGTTCGTTGAATCGCGCAGATCCGGCACCCACTTTGCCAAGGGCGGCGTAAGGCGCCCCCGAAGGGGCGCGGGGCTGTATCGACATGCGGCTCCGCCGCGTGGGCACGACCAGCCACGACGGCGCGTCACCAAGCGAACAACCGCAACCCACAACGGCGGGTGGCTAACCCAACGCCGCCACCTTCTCCCGATACCCCCGCACCGGTGCCGCGTCCCGATACGGCTCCAGTCGGCGTTCGAAGTCCCGCACGTACTCGATCGCGCGAGCGGACCGCATCTCCGCGGCCTGACCCGCCGCCTCGGCGGCGAGCGCGCACGCCTGGTCGAGTTCGCCGAGGCCGAGGCGGGCCGTGGCGAGGACGACGCGGCAGAAGAGCCGGCTGCGGGCGTAGGAGGGCGCGCGGAGCTGGAGCGAGCGTTCGGCATGCTGGGCGGACGCCCGGAACTGCTGCAGATCCCGGTGGCAGTGCCCGAACTCGTCGGCGAGCTGCGCCTCGTCGAAGAACCTGGCCCAGTACGGCACCTCGTCCCCGGGCCGGGCCGCCTCCAGGGCGCGCTCGGCCCGCACGAGCGCCGCCGTGCACGCCCGCACCTCGCCGAGCACGCCGTGCGCCCTCGCCTCGGAGGCGTGCAGCAGCGCCTGCACGACCGGCGTGCCGCCCGTGCCCATGCCCTGCTGGGCCACCCGGGCCAGCTGCACGGCCTCCCTGCCGTGGCCGAGATAGACGGCCTGGCGGCTCATGGTGACCAGGACGTAGGAGCCGTACGCCCGGTCGCCGGCCGCCTGGGCGAGCCGCAGGGCCTGCACGAAGTAGCGCTGGGCGAGTCCGTGCGCGGCGATGTCGTACGAGGTCCAGCCGGCGAGCCGGGTGAGGTCGGCGGCCGCGGCGAACAGCTTGCGGCCGGTCTGCTCGTCGTAGCTGCCGCGGAGCATCGGCTCGCACTCGTGCTCCAGGTAGCGCACCAGGGCCTGCCGGGCATGGCCGCCGCCGTACCGGTCGTCGAGGGTGCGGAACAGCTCGCCGACCGAACGCAGCGCGTTGATGTCGCCGCCCGTGACCTTGTGACCGGGGGCGCGCTCGGCGTGCCCGCGCGCCCGGGGCGGGATCGCGAGCGCCGGCCGGCCCTGGGGTTTGGCCGGGGCCGGACGGCTCTGCGCGGGCACCCGGGATGCCGGTTCGCGAGCCACCTTGTCGTCGGCCTTGCCGATCAGCCAGTCCCGGCTGGGCACCACGAGCCCCGCCGGGGTGAAGGCGATCTTGCGCAGCTCGGCGTGGCTGCCGGAGTCCTTGCGCCACAGCCCGCTGACGATGTCGACGGCCTCCTCCGGCGTGGCCGCGAACTCCAGCCCGGCGTACACCGGCGCGCAGGCGTCCAGGCCGAGATCCTGGGCCGTGAGCCGGCGCCCGAGCCGGCGCGCGAAGACCTCGGCGATCAGGGCGGGTGTCGTCCCCCGCGGCTGCTGTCCGCGCAGCCAGCGGGTGACCGAGGTCTTGTCGTATCTGAGGTCCAGCCCGTGCTCCAGGCCGAGCTGGTCGACGCGACGAGCCAGACCCGCGTTGGAGAACCCCGCCTCTGCGATGAGCGCGGCGAGCTGGCGGTTGGGGGTGCGCTGCGCGGGTCGGTCCGTCATCTGCGGTGCGGTCTCCTGCCTTCCGGGCTGCTGAAGTGCCCGGTTTGCCTTTGAGCAGCCCTTATGGCCTCACGAACGGCGCGAATGTAGCGGAGAGTGAGCAGGCGATCGCACATTCCGCCTGGCATTCATCCGATCGTGTGAGAAACGCCCGCAGGGCTGACGTACGCCGGTCGGACGTACAGTGGCGTGGGCGCGTTACGTGCCTGACACACCGGTCGCTGAGGGAGGCGCTTGCCGTGAGTGAGTTGCGGTTCGTCCGCATAGGGTTCGGTGCGGATGCCGTCGATTACCAGGAGGCCTGGGACGAGCAGCGCCGCGTGCACGCGGCCCGGTTCGCCGACGAGGTCCCGGACACCGTGATCCTCCTGGAGCACCCCCCGGTGTACACGGCGGGCCGCCGCACCGAGGACAGCGAGCGTCCGCTGGACGGCACCCCGGTCATCGACGTGGACCGCGGCGGCAAGATCACCTGGCATGGCCCCGGCCAGCTGGTGGGCTACCCGATCCAGAAGCTCCCGCGCCCGGTGGACGTGGTCGCGCACGTACGGCGCCTGGAGGAGGCGCTGATCCGCACCTGCGCCGACTTCGGCCTGGAGACCACCCGGGTCGAGGGCCGCAGCGGCGTGTGGGTGCTCGGCGACCCGGTCGAGCAGCGCCCCGCGCTCGGCGGGCTGTCCCTGGACTTCGACCCGCGGCTGCAGGACGAGGAGTTCGACCCCCGCCTCAACGGCCCCGAATACGCTCCCTCCAACGCCGGCCAGCGCCGCGAGGACCGCAAGATCGCCCAGATCGGCATCCGGGTGGCCAAGGGCGTCACCATGCATGGCTTCTCGTTCAACGTGAACCCCGACATGAAGTGGTTCGACCGGATCATCCCGTGCGGGATCCGGGACGCGGGGGTCGCCTCCCTCGCCGCCGAGCTGGGCCGGGACATCACCATCGAGGAGGTCCTGCCGGTGGTCGAGAAGCACCTGAAGGACATCCTGGAGAACGCGGAACCCAAGCCGCGGGTGATCGAGAAGGCATCCGCCTGAGCCGTCGGCCGTCCCGGGGGGAATGCGCCCTGCGACCGCGAGGTTGATCTCGTCGGCAGGGCGCTATGAACACGGGCGTACCCTTGTGTACGCCGAAGAATCGAAGCTACAGGGAGCCGGTCGTGTCCGCAGTCGCACCCGACGGACGCAAGATGCTGCGCCTGGAGGTCCGCAACAGCCAGACCCCCATCGAGCGCAAGCCCGAGTGGATCAAGACCCGGGCGAAAATGGGTCCCGAGTACACGAAGATGCAGAACCTCGTGAAGAGCGAGGGCCTGCACACGGTCTGCCAGGAAGCCGGCTGCCCGAACATCTACGAGTGCTGGGAGGACCGCGAGGCGACCTTCCTCATCGGCGGCGACCAGTGCACCCGGCGCTGCGACTTCTGCCAGATCGACACCGGCAAGCCCGAGGCCCTGGACCGCGACGAGCCCCGCCGCGTCGGCGAGTCCGTGGTCACGATGGACCTGAACTACGCCACCATCACCGGCGTCGCCCGCGACGACCTGGAGGACGGCGGCGCCTGGCTGTACGCCGAGACCGTGCGCCAGATCCACCGGCAGACGGCGGACCGGGAGGGCGGCCGTACGAAGGTCGAGCTGCTCGCCCCCGACTTCAACGCGGTCCCGGAGCAGCTCGAAGAGGTCTTCTCCGCCCGCCCCGAGGTCTTCGCGCACAACGTCGAGACGGTCCCCCGGATCTTCAAGCGGATCCGCCCCGGCTTCCGCTACGAGCGCTCCCTGAAGGTCATCACCGAGGCCCGCGACTACGGCCTGGTGACCAAGTCCAACCTGATCCTCGGCATGGGCGAGACCCGCGAGGAGGTCAGCGAGGCGCTGAAGCAGCTGCACGACGCCGGCTGCGAGCTGGTCACCATCACCCAGTACCTGCGCCCCTCCGTCCGGCACCACCCCGTCGAGCGCTGGGTGAAGCCGGAGGAGTTCGTGGAGCTGAAGGAGGAGGCCGAGCAGATCGGCTTCTCCGGTGTGATGTCGGGTCCGCTGGTGCGGTCTTCGTACCGTGCCGGGCGCCTGTACCAGATGGCCATCGAGAAGCGTGGTTCGTTCGTCGCCACCCAGGCGGTGTGAGCCCGGCGCATGCGCCGAGCGTGTGAATTCGGGCACAAGTAACTACTGGCCAGTAATGGCCGAGTCGACGCGGTCCTGACCGTCCTCGCTGATGAGGGCCACCGTCAGGGCCGCGTCAGCGTTTCAGCGCTCTGTATCAAGGCTTCATTGGTGTTTGACCGGTCGGACACGCCCTGGTAACACCAATCAGTGACTCTGGTATCACCGCTCGTACACCATCCGATCCGAGGGGGGACCTCGATCATGCAGGCCGCGCCCGTACGCGCCACCGCCATCCCGTCCTTCACCGATGCTCTCCGCGCCGTCGAGTCCCTGCTCATGAGCGGCGGTCAGCGCACCGCCCGGCGCAACGCCTGGACCTCCGTACTGGAGGACCGCCGGCGTGCCAAGGACCGGGTCGAGGCGCAGCGCTTCCTGGAGCAGGCCGCCGGCCGCTCCTGAACCCTCCCGACCGCTTTCCCCCGGGCACTGCCGTCGTCCGCACTCCCGGGGCCACGTAGACTTCCTGGCATGGCGAGGAAGGAAACCGCGGCGGACGCCGCGAACGCAGGGCGACTGAAGCAGATCGCTCTCACCTACAAGATGACCCGCAAGGTCGACACGAAGATCGGTCTTGTACTCGGGGCCGTCGGCATCGGCACCCTCGCTGTCTTCCTTGTGATCGGCTTCTTGATCGGCCACCCCTACTTTCTGGGCGTCTTCGGCCTGCTGATCGCGCTGCTGGCGATGGCGATCGTGTTCGGCCGCCGGGCCGAGCGTGCCGCCTTCGGCCAGATGGAGGGTCAGCCGGGCGCCGCGGCCGCCGTACTGGACAACATCGGCCGGGGCTGGACGACGACTCCGGCGGTGGCGATGAACCGCAGCCAGGACGTGGTGCACCGGGCCGTCGGCAAGGCCGGCATCGTGCTGGTCGCCGAGGGCAACCCGAACCGGGTGAAGAGCCTGCTGGCCGCCGAGAAGAAGAAGATGAACCGGATCGTCGCGGACGTACCCGTGCACGATGTGATCGTCGGCAACGGCGAGGGCCAGGTCGAGCTGAAGAAGCTGCGCACGACCATGCTGAAGCTCCCGCGCGTGCTCACCGGCCCCCAGGTCACGGCCACCACCGACCGGCTGCGGGCCCTGGGCGACCTGATGAGCAACATGCCGCTGCCGAAGGGTCCCATGCCCAAGGGCATGCGGATGCCGAAGGGCCGCTGAGCCCCTTGGTGCCGGCCTGTCAGGACAGGCGCCGGAACTCCCGCTCGCAGTAGACCATCGGCGAACCCTCGCCCAGCCGCACTCCCGTTACCCGGCCGATCAGGATCGAGTGATCCCCGGCCGGGTAACGCGCGTATGCGGCACAGTCCAGCTGTACGGGCGCCTGCCGCACCGTCGGCAGTCCGGAGGGGCTCGGCTGCAGCAGGGCGTCGGAGAACTTGTCCGCGCCCTTGGTGGCGAACAGCAGGGCCAGCGGCTGGTGCTCGGGGGCCAGCACGCTCACCGCGAAGTGCTCGCACCGCGCGAAGACCGCCGCCGAGTCAGCCGCGTCCGCGAGACACACCAGGACCAGGGGTGGCTCCAGGGAGACGGAACAGAAGGAGCTCGCCGTGAAGCCGCGCGGGGTGCCGTCCTCGCAGCAGGCGGTCACCACCACCACGCCCGAGGGGAAGCGCGCCATGGCGTCCCGGAACTCCTCCGGTGTCACCTCGGCCGCCATCACATCCTGAGCATCGGTCATACCGCGACGATGCAGCCGGCTGTGTGACCGGGCAACCGGATGGGGGCATCCGGGCCATTGCCGGGTGCGGGGAGGCAGGGGTTGCTCACCCGCAGCCGAGAACGGTCAGACCCGGACCTCGACGGTCTTCGCGAGCCTGTCGTGCAGCCCGCGCCCGTCGCGGTCCCAGATCAGTGCCGGGACGGCGAGACACAGCAGGACGGTGCGGAACATGGACCGCAGCGGATTGACCGTGCCGGTCTCCAGGGCCACCACCCGGATGCCGAACAGGCGCTTGCCCGGGGTGAAGCCGATCGTGCCCACGGTCAGCACACTCATGACGAAGAAGACGCCGAGCGCCCAGTTACTCGTCGCAGGAACCCTGTATCCGTCCGTGATCAAGCCGTATGCGATCAGGACACTCAGCCCCCAGTCCACGGCCAGCGCGCCGAGCCGGCGGCCGGGCCGGGCGATGGAGTTCGGGCCCTCCTCCGGGAGGCCGAGCTGCTCGCCCCGGTAGCCGAAGTCCGCGCCGGCCTCTTCCATGGCCGCGCGGGGCCCGGAGAGCCACGATCCGAGTGCTTGCCTGTTGTCCACCCGTCAACGGTACTGTGCCCGGTTTCGCGCACTGTGCCGAGGGGTGTGTCAGGGCTACGGTGGACACGTGGCCGGTTAACTTCTGCGAAACAAACGGGTCACGCCCGAGAAATCACCCGTCCCTAGGGTCGAGGCCAGCGTGTGCCACCGCACTGGCCGCACGAACGATCT
The DNA here is from genome assembly GCF_040680215.1 of Streptomyces sp. NPDC052107. Taxonomy (NCBI): domain Bacteria; kingdom Bacillati; phylum Actinomycetota; class Actinomycetes; order Kitasatosporales; family Streptomycetaceae; genus Streptomyces; species Streptomyces sp. NPDC052107. The sequence goes on along the minus strand of NZ_JBFAWG010000001.1, from coordinate 119,535 downwards.
ACCACCCCGGCGAGGACGGTCGGGAGTAGGAGGAGCTGGATGTTCCAGAACGCCGACGAGGCCAAGAAGTTCATCGCGGACGAGGACGTCAAGTTCATCGACGTCCGCTTCTGCGACCTGCCGGGCGTCATGCAGCACTTCACGGTGCCCGTTGAGGCGTTCGACCCGGACGAGGAGCTGGCCTTCGACGGATCGTCGATCCGTGGTTTCCAGGCCATCCACGAGTCCGACATGGCCCTGCGCGCGGACCTGTCCACCGCCCGTGTGGACCCGTTCCGCCGGGACAAGACCCTCAACATCAACTTCTTCATCCACGACCCGATCACGGGCGAGCAGTACTCCCGCGACCCGCGCAACGTGGCGAAGAAGGCCGAGGCCTACCTCGCGTCGACCGGTATCGCGGACACCGCGTACTTCGGCCCCGAGGCCGAGTTCTACGTCTTCGACAGCGTCCGTTTCGCCACCACGGCGAACGAGAGCTTCTACCACATCGACTCCGAGGCGGGCGCCTGGAACACCGGTGCCCTCGAGGACAACCGTGGTTACAAGGTCCGCTACAAGGGCGGCTACTTCCCGGTCCCGCCGGTCGACCACTTCGCCGACCTGCGCGCCGAGATCTCCCTGGAGCTGGAACAGGCCGGCCTGAAGGTCGAGCGCCAGCACCACGAGGTGGGCACCGCCGGCCAGGCCGAGATCAACTACAAGTTCAACACGCTGCTCGCCGCCGCCGACGACCTGCAGCTGTTCAAGTACATCGTGAAGAACGTGGCCTGGCGCAATGGCAAGACCGCGACCTTCATGCCGAAGCCGATCTTCGGTGACAACGGCTCGGGCATGCACGTGCACCAGTCGCTGTGGAGCAACGGCGACCCGCTGTTCTACGACGAGGCCGGTTACGCGGGCCTGTCGGACACCGCCCGCTACTACATCGGTGGCATCCTCAAGCACGCCCCGTCGCTGCTGGCCTTCACCAACCCGACGGTGAACTCGTACCACCGTCTGGTGCCGGGCTTCGAGGCGCCGATCAACCTGGTGTACTCGCAGCGCAACCGCTCCGCCGCGATGCGTATCCCGATCACCGGCTCGAACCCGAAGGCCAAGCGCGTCGAGTTCCGCGCCCCGGACTCCTCCGGCAACCCGTACCTGGCCTTCTCGGCACTGCTGCTGGCGGGTCTGGACGGCATCAAGAACAAGATCGAGCCGGCTGAGCCGATCGACAAGGACCTGTACGAGCTGGCTCCCGAGGAGCACGCGAACGTCGCCCAGGTCCCGACCTCCCTGCCGGCCGTCCTCGACTCGCTCGAGGCCGACCACGAGTTCCTCCTCCAGGGCGACGTGTTCACGCCGGACCTGATCGAGACGTGGATCGACTTCAAGCGCACCAACGAGATCGCGCCGCTGCAGCTGCGTCCGCACCCGCACGAGTTCGAGCTGTACTTCGACGTGTGATATCGCCCCAGGTCAGAGCGGGTAACCGCGCTCCTGGGCCGTCTGTGGGCCGTCGGCCGGCTCTCCCAGCGCGGGAGAGCCGGCCGACGGCTTTTCGGCTCCGGCTCTCGGGGCCTGCTCAGGCTGCGTCGTCCTGGCGCTCTTTGAATGCCTGGTCGATGGCTTTGCGGGCTCGATCCTGGCTGTTCGGCAACAGGTGCGTGTAAGTGCGCAGCGTGAAGCCGGGGTCCGCGTGCCCGAGGTACTCGGCCAGGGCCTTCACGTTCTCCCCCGCGTCCAGCAACACCGACGCGTAGTAGTGCCTCAGGGCGTGCATGCCGTGCTCGCGCGCCTCCCTGAACCGCTCCCCCGGCGACCGCTCAGGGATCACGCCTGCGGAGACCAGGGCGGGCATCCAGAGGTACATGTTGAAGTAATTGCGATTCAACGCCTTCCGTTCCCGCGAGTAGAGAAAATCCTCCCGGCCAGAAGGCGAACCGACGGGTCAGAGATCTTCCAGCAGCAGTGCTTACAGTGAAGTCTTCTCAGCAAGGTGATGGTTGCGTAGCGTGATGTAGCGCCGGACCGCAGGACGGTGAGCTGGCGTCAGACAGAGTGAAGCCCCTGATGGAAACAGGTCTGCCAAGATCACGTTCGGTACAACCAGAGGCTTCACGTGTCGTCCAGTATCACCTACACCCCCGTCCTCGATGTCCGCGGGGGGACCGCCGACCACCTCGCAAAGCTGCTGCGCGGACACCGCGAGCGACTCGGGACTCGCAAGGGCACCCGCGCACTGGGCGTCTTCAGGCAGGCCGTGCTCGTGCTGCGCTGGTTCGTCGACGGCACCCGGTTGGCCCAACTTGCCCGGGACAACGGCATCTCGGTCCCGAACGCCTACCGCTATCTCCACGAGGGCCTGACCGTGCTGGCCGACCACGCGCCCGACCTGTCCACGGCGCTGGAGCGCGCGGCGGCGGCCGAGGACCTGGTCCAGGAGACGCTGGAGCGGGCTTGCCGCACATGGCGGAGGATCGCCGTGGCGGACGCTCCGGACGCCTACGTACGGCGGATCATGGTGAACCTGGCCAACGACCGCTGGCGCAGGTTCCGCAGGACCGTTCCCGACCGTGGCGACCGGGTCGCCCCGGGGAACGAATACGGACAGGTCGGCATCCGCGACCAATTGGTGCATGCCTTGCGGCAACTGCCCATGAGAATGCGGACGGTGGTGGTGCTGCGCTACTTCCACGACCTCTCCGACGCCGAGATCGCGGCCGACCTCGACATCTCGCCGAGCACCGTGCGCTCGTAGCTCGCCCGTGGCATCGGCAAGCCCAGAAGCCATATCCCCGCGCTCTCCAGCCCCTCACCACGGCAGCCCACGGAAGGAGTCCGACGACTTCCTACGACTCACGGCCCTTCGACGGTGCCGGTCGGACATCCTTCGAAGAGGAACTGGCCCCTATCTCGAAGGCGCCCTCGGAGTGGAGCCACAGCCTGACCGCTCCCGAGCCCGGACACCCGATGACCTCCACAGCCACCGGGCACCAAGCCCTGCCCACACCCACCCTGACCTGCTGCTATTTACGCGGCAGAGGCACTTTCTGCTTTCCTGACCGCCTGCCGGACAGCCCGCTTCGTGAAAGCGCGAGGCTAGTAATCGCTCTACGCCTGTCGTCGCCATCCCCCCCTAAAGTCCGAGATTCGGCACCAGGGACGCCGAAAGGTCGGTCGAGTGGAGCTCGCCAAGCGTTTCGTCACAATCAGCGCCACTGCGACGGCGGCGATTCTCTTCAGCGCCGGCGGCGCCCAGGCTCAGACAATTGCGGGACACGGCGACGACGGAAAGCAGACCAGCACCAACACCAACAGCGGGGGCGGGCCCAACAACAATAACGGCTACCCCCCGGTTCAAAGCGGCAGCACCCAGACCAAAGCCCTCGACGCCCAGGCTCCAGAGTGCGCCACAGGAACTCTCGAGCCTCTGTGCAGGTCACTGATTAACTTCCAGGTCTGTTACCCGAAGGGGCAGGACGGGTCGATCAGCACGCTCAGCGGCAATCAGAACCACAACTGCCACCAGAGCTGAGGCGCGACGCCCGCACCAAAACAGCCCGGAGGCCGGTGAATTTAGACCACCGGCCTCCGGGCTGTGAAGTTCAGCCGTTGTTGTTGTTATTGTTGTTGTTGTTCCCGTCGTCGCCGTTGTTGTTGTTATTGTTGTTGTTGTTCCCGTCGTCGCCGTTGTTGTTGTTATTATTGTTGTTGTTCCCGTCGTCGCCGTTGTTGTTGTTATT
>NZ_JBFAWG010000001.1:55497-115710 GCF_040680215.1 Streptomyces sp. NPDC052107 | reverse complement strand
ATTATTGTTGTTGTTCCCGTCGTCGCCGTTGTTGTTGTTATTATTGTTGTTGTCACTCGGCATCATCGCGTGAGCGGCCGTAGGTGCCGGGGCGGCGAAGGCGGCGGTGGGTATCAGGGCGGCGCCTCCCGCGGCCAGCGCGGCCGACGCGGTCAGCACCGCAGTACGCTTTGCGATCTTCTTCAGCATGGTGATCCCTTTTCGATGAGATGGGATTGGGTGCCGGTTCGGAGCCCAGTTATTGCGGAGGATCTTCTCCGAATGAGTCATCCGTTCGACGTGATGACTCAATTACGCCCCGGCACTCCGCCCGCGTCATTCCCCGAAATCTCGGGACTTGACAGACGACGGCGACATGCTGTTTCCTCCGCTCTCTTTGGCCGGTTTGAGCCGCGAGAACCGGTGAACCCGGCCGCGGTCCTCTTTCGTCAGCATGCTCGCCACGCTCTCCAACGCGGTGCCGATCGTGCTGATCACGGCGGTCGTGATGGTGCTCGGCCTGTTCGTCCTGGGCGTGGTCACCCACACCCTGGTCCGTCAGCTCGGCGGCGACGGCGCCTGGCAGCCGACGGTCGGCCTGTCCATGCTGATCACGGCCCTCACGGACGCGCCGCGGCTGCTGCACCAGGGCAGGGCTGTGCCACTGATGCCGAGCTTGCCGTCGCCGCCTCTCGACCTCGAAGACCTCATCACCGACCTCCCCGTGAAGCCTGAGAGCCATGCGTTCATCCCCAGTAACCGTCTGTTGCTGTAAACCGACGGTGTGATCGAGGCCCGCAACCGGGACAGCGAATTCTTCGCTCTGCCGGAGACCGTGGAGGGGATACCCGTCGACACCACCCCACCGGAATTCCTCGAGCGCCTGCACCAGGCGATGATCCGTCACACCGGTGGCGACTTGGCGGACGATGTGGCGATGATCCTGGCTGACCGGTTCCACGGCCTACCAGAGCCATCGTCCGGTGGGGCGGACGTGGGGTGACAGTGGTTGTGGGCTGCGAAACCGCAGTTCGAGCGGCGTCCTCCGTGCGGCCTGTAAATCCGCGTCCTGCCGGCCTGAGGCCTCACCAAGGGACGAGGCCCTCGGCTATTGGAGCGGGGCCGGCTGTGGGCCGTCCAAGGGAGGCCGACAGCGACCCATGACGACAGACAACGTCGACGTCCTTGCTGGTCGGAGCAACAGTGCCGTCGGTCCGCCGAGGTCACTTCCTCGACGTGTGACAGACGGTGCCCGCGGACTGGACAGGCCCCCCCGGCTCAGCCGGGGGGCCTTCCCCGTGCTCAGGCCGTGTGCCGGAAGCGGCTGCGGTACTCCGTCGGGGTGGCGTCCGGCTGCCGCCTCGACCCGGGCGGTACGACGCGGGGGTCGTCCCCACCAGCTGCCGGGCCACGCGCAGCGCGACCTCATGTGCGTCGTCTTCAGCGCCGAGGGCGCCTTCCCGCCCGGCAACCGGCCCACCGTCGTCGCCGAAGCCTGCGCGACCCGGCCGCTCGGGACCGCCGTCGCCGAGGTGTCCGCCGAGCAGCTCCACCACAGCGCGCTCGCGGCGATCGAGGACCTGTACGGCGTCGTCGTCCCTTCCGCCGCGTCGCTCGGCTGACCGCCGCCGGCCCGTCCACCGGGCGAGGGAACTTTTTCCCGCTTCCCGGACTTCCTACTTCCGGGGGATCATCCCTCCTGACCCTGCCGGACGAGAGAGGTTGAACGGGGATGACGGAACAGGACGACTGGCAGCGGGAGTTCGATCACCGCTGGGCGAATTCCGCCGAGCACAAGGAGCCCTCGGCCCGGGCCCGGATGCTGGCCGCGCGCTGGAAGGAGAACCCGCCCAGTCCGGCGCCCTTCCGCGCCGACCCGGAGCCGGCGTCGCGCCGGGCGTCATGGGCGTCGACGGCCGTGGTCTTCGGCTGTGTGATCGCGGTCATGGTGCTGATCGGGCTTCTGCAGTTCGGCTCCTCGCACTAGGGCGGGTCGTACCCGGCGCACGGTGACCGGGGACGCTCGGCGGCAGCCGGCCGACTCACAGGTACGTTTTGCCGCTCCTAGGGGCGTTCGGGACCTGTTCATGGGAATCGGCTGGTGCACACTGGACAGCGGGACGAGTGCCTGACTGCGGGGTGATGCAAGATGCAGAGCCGCTTCCGGAGCGACCGACGGCTGACCGTGCGCATGGGTCTGACGATGTTCCTGCTCGGTCTGCTGTACGTGGGCTTCGTGGCCGCGCTGATCGCGCTGCTGAAGTCCTGGGTGCTGGTCGTCGTGGTGGTCGGGGCGATGTTCGTGGCGCAGTTCTGGTTCTCCGACCGGATCGCCATGTTCGCGATGCACGGCCGGGTCGTGGAGCGCGAGGAGTATCCCGAGCTGCACGCGGTGGTCGACCGGCTGTGCGGACTCGCGGACATGCACAAACCGGTGGTCGCGGTGTCCAACATGGACATGCCCAACGCGTTCGCGACCGGCCGTAACCCCGATCACGCCGTGATCTGCGTGACCACGGGGCTGCTACGGCGGCTGGAGCCGGCCGAGCTGGAGGGCGTGCTGGCGCACGAGCTGTCGCACGTGGCGCACAAGGACGTCGCCGTGATCACGGTCGCGTCCTTCCTCGGGGTGCTGGCGGGCCTGATCGTGCGGTTCGCCTTCTACTCACAGCTCTTCGGCGGGGGTCGCAGGGACCAGAACACCGCCGCCGTCTTCGCCGCGATCATGGGCGTCTCCGCGGCGGTGTACGCGATCAGCTTCCTGCTGATCCGGGCACTGTCCCGGTACCGGGAGCTGGCGGCGGACCGCGCGGCCGCTCATCTGACCGGCCGCCCGTCGGCCCTCGCCTCGGCGCTCACCAAGGTCACCGGGGACATCGCCCGGATCCCGACCAAGGACCTGCGCACCGCCCAGGCCTTCAACGCCTTCTACTTCACCCCGGCGACCGGGAAGGAGCCGGGCATCGAGCGGATCTTCTCCACGCACCCGACCCTGGAGCAGCGCCTGGAGCAGCTCGGCCGGATCTCGGCGGAGCTGGGCGAGGCCGCCGCCCCCGGGAAGGCGGGCTGAGCATTGGGGCTGCTGGACATCCTGCTGGGCCGCACGAAACCGGTCGCGCCCGATCTCGACCAGCTCTTCGCGCTGCCCTCGGCGGCCGTGACCCTTCAGGCCGCGGCCGGGTTCACGCCGACCGGTACCGGTGCGGTGTGCTTCGCCACGGTGGAGGGCTCGGCGTTCGAGCAGACCCACCGGGAGGTGCAGGCGCTGCTGGACGCGGACACCGACCGCAGCGGTCCGCCGGTGGAGCTGCGCCGGGACGACTACGGCTACTCCTGGCTCGTGTCCGCGCGCAACCCCGAGCAGCTGCCGGAGCTGGTCAATGATCTGCACGCGGTGAACAGCGCGATGGAGATCAACGGCTTCGGCCCGCAGCTGCTGTGCTCGCTGGCCGCCTTCACGGACGACGGCGGCCGCAAGCTGGCGCTGGTCTACCTCTACAAGCGGGGCACGTTCTATCCGTTCGCTCCGCTGCCCGGCGCGGCGGAGCGGCGGGACAACGCGCTGGAGCTCCAGGTGAAGGCGGCGCTCATGAACGATCTGCGGATCGAGCAGGACCTCGGCCGCTGGTTCCCGGTGTGGGGCGCCCCCGGTCTGTGACCGGGGACGCCGTGGCTCACCTGCTCTTCTCGCGCTCCTGCCGGCGGGTCTCGAAGGGCCGTTCCCGGCGGTAGCGGCGCTCCCACTTCGCCAGCCGGTCCCGGCGGTCGCGGTAGGCGCGGTAGCTCTCCGGCGTGGGCGGGGTGCCCGCGCCGGCGGGTGGTGGCGTGCCGGGCGAGCCGCGGCCGTGCGTCGCGTACAGGTACAGCAGCGCGACGGCGGCGAGCCACCACAGATGGTTTCCGATTCCGAGGATCACCAGGACGACGGTCCCGGACGCGACGATGCCACGCATGACGGACCTCCGTTGGGGTGAGTGTGGCGGGGTGGAGTGTGTCGGCTTCGTGCCGTTTGTTCAGAGTAGGGAGGCGATGACGGGGAGCGCATCCCGTTTTCCGCCCGGCGCGGGACGGCCGTGAGTGAATGAACCCGTGACCGAACTCTCCGATTTCATCTACGACTTCGACGGCGAACGACTCAGCGGCCTGACGGCCGGTCCGCCCGGCCGGGCCACGGCGGTGCTGCTGCACGGCGCGGGCAACGGCAGCAAACAGCGCCTCCTGCCGCTGCTCACGGAGTTCACCGAGCGCGGCTGCCACGCCCTGGCCTTCGACTTCTCGGGCCACGGCGACAGCACGGGAACCCTCGCGGAACTGAGCCTGCGCCGCCGGTTCGAGCAGGCGGTGGCGGTAGTCGACGCACATGTGCCGGCGGACGACCCGCTGGTGCTGGTCGGCTTCAGCATGAGCGGCCAGACGGTCGCCGATCTCGTACGGCACTACGGCCCACGGGTGGTGGCCGTCGGCCTGTGCGCGCCGGCCGTCTACGCGCCCGAGGCCTGGGAGGTGCCGTTCGAGAACGGCCAGGGCCGCTTCAGCGAGATCATCCGCACGCCGGCCGGCTGGCGGAGTTCACGGGCACTGGAGGTGTTCCGGGCGTACGAGGGCCGGGCGGTGCTGGCGGTTCCGGGCACCGACGCGGTCATCCCACCGGCCGTGACCGAGGCCGTACAGGACGCTCTGTCGGCGCGGGCCCGGTACACCCGCTTCGAACTTCCTCAGGCGGAGCACCGGTTGGGGTTGTGGTTCCGGGACCACGCCGGGGATCGGCGGGAGTTCGTCGAGTGCGTCCTGGCGGAGTCGGACGAGCGTGCTGCGGTGGAGGCCGCATCGGTCTAGGCACGGCCGGAGGGCGGGAGACGCCGGGTGCCTCCGGGAGGGCGGGGCACCCGGCGCCGGCGCGGGCTTTCAGCGGCTGTAGCGCATGAACGCGCGCACCATGTGACACGTCGTGTCGGACGGCGGGCGCATGCCGATCTCCTCCGCCGTGCTGCGGTGGAGGCCGCATCGGTCCAGGCACGGCCGGAGGGCGGGAGACGCCGGGTGCCTCCGGGAGGGCGGGGCACCCGGCGCCGGCGCGGGCTTTCAGCGGCTGTAGCGCATGAACGCGCGCACCATGTGACACGTCGTGTCGGACGGCGGGCGCATGCCGATCTCCTCCGCCGTGCTGCGGATCGTGTCGTCGCGGGCCTGGGCCGGCTGGTAGATCCCGGAGTCGAGCAGGGCTATCGCCAGGCGCATGGCCTTCAGGCGGCGGTTGTGGGTGACGTACCACTCGCGCGGCCGCCCGGCCGGCAGCGGTCGCTTCACCACGGGCTCGTAGGGCGAGTCGAACAGCACGGGATGCTTGGCGGTGGACTGGGTGGGCAACGGCTTCGGCTTCAGGGCGGCAGCGGGCACGGGCATCCTCCTGTCGCGGTCAGGGCAGCCCTCCGGGGTTCCGGCGACTGTCTCGAACACTGCTTCCAGTCTACCGGCGGCCACTGACAATCGGAGGTCCGCGACGGCAGCCTAATACCCAGGTGAGACACGGTATTTGGGGTGCGTGACAGGCGGTCGAGAAGGGGCTGCCGGGGCGTCGGGAATTCGAACAGAGTCGGGGCCGAGTACCGTGTGCGGCATGGAAATCTGGATCAACCCGGCCTGCTCCAAGTGCCGCAGTGCCATCAGCCTGCTCGACGCCGAGGGAGCCGAGTACACCGTCCGCCGCTATCTGGAGGACGTGCCGAGCGAGGACGAGATCAGGGCCGTGCTGGAGCGGCTGGGGCTCGAACCGTGGGACATCACCCGCACCCAGGAGGCCGAGGCCAAGGAGCTGGGCCTCAAGGAGTGGGCGCGGGACGCCGGCACCCGGGGCCGGTGGATCGCCGCGCTCGCCCAGCATCCCAGGCTCATCCAGCGGCCGATCATCACCGCCGACGACGGAACGGCCCTGGTGGCCCGCTCCGAGGACGCGGTACGGGAAGCCCTGTCGCACAACAAGGACTGAGCCGCTTACTCAACCCCTCTGTGACGCAGCCCACTTCACCGACTCCCGCAACCGCTGAGTAACCCCGTTCGGTATCTCGTACATAGCGGCGTACGCTCCCCTAGCTCTTCAGGAGGCGCGCATGTCGCGCAGGAGAACTCTCGGTACGAAGAAGAAGATCGCGCTGCTCGTCGGTGCCGCGGCGGTGGCGGGCGGCGGGGCCTTCGCACTGGCCACGACGTCCAACGCCGCCCAGCCCGCGCACAACGCGAAGACGCTGTCCGCCGGGGACTCGACGGTGTGCCAGGGACTGGCCACGGCCCACGGCAACAACGACCGGTTCATCGCGGACCAAAAGGCTCATCCGGACGCGCAGTCGGCGGCCCGGATCGCCAACCGTGAGGCGGTCGTCAAGCAGATCGAGGTCCAGCAGAAGGCGGCCGGTTGCACGGTTGGGGAGTCGGCTCAGGGCTCCCAGACCGGACACCAGGCGCAGAACGGCCAGCAGGGCGCCGGACAGCAGGCCGGCCAGCAAACCGGCCAGCAGGGCGCCGGTCAGCAGGGCGCGCAGCCCTCGCAGTCCGCCGCCGCGGGGAACAACGGCGGTGGCGCCGCCGCGGCCTCCGGTCAGCAGGTCTGCAACGGCTCCACGGTCACGCTCTCCGGTGAGGGCGGCGCCCCGGCCGCCTCCAGCAACCAGTTCCCGGCCGGGACCACCCTGAAGGTCACCAACCTGGACAACAACAAGTCCACGACGGTGAAGGTCACCTCCGTCTCCGGCAGTTGCGTGCTGCTCAACAACGCGGCCTTCGAACAGGTCAGGGAACCCGGCAAGTTCCTCATCCGCCACGCCCGGATCGAGAAGGTGGGGTGAGGCTCAGGCCGCCAGGAAGTCCGTGAGGCGGCGGGCCGGATCGCCCGGTGCCGACTGGGGCAGCCCGTGGTGCGAGACGTCCGGCAGCACGGCGGTCTCCACGTGCGGCAGCAGCGCCGTCGCCCGGGACGCCACCGCACGGGCGTCATGGGTCCTGCTGTTCGCCGCCACGAGCAGCAGGACCCGCGCATCCAGGGCCCGCAGCGCGTCCGGCGCCGGGCGCGGGCCGGTCACCGGCTTCGCGGCCGGGAAACCGGCGGCCGCCTCCTGGAGGGCGAGCCAGTCCGGGTCCAGCGGCGCTCCCCCGGTCTCCCACTCCAGGAAGGCGCGGACCCGGCGGGGCGTGGGCCGCAGCAGCATCGGCAGGGCGCGCAGCAGATACGCCGCCTTGTACCCGGCGAAGCACTGGGTCGGGTCCAGGAGGAACAGGCGGCGTGTCCGCGCGGGGGCGCGCAGGGCGTGGTGGAGGGCGATCCAGCCGCCGTACGAGTGGCCGCCCAGGTCGGCCGAGGCGGCACCCAGGCCGTCCAGGACCGCGTCCAGCCAGAGCGTCAGGTCGGCGACCGTACGGGGGTGGCGGTCGCCGGCCGGGGCGCTCAGGCCCGGGGCGCCGATCACGTCGACCGCGTGCACCCGGCGCACCCGGGCCAGTTGGGCGACCTGGGCGTACCAGGAGACGGAGGTGGCCCCACCACCGCCCGGGAGCAGGAGCAGCGGGGGTGCGTCGCGGGGGCCGCAGGTGTTGACGCGGGTGTCTCCGAAGGGCGTGGCGACCGTCAGCGCCTCGCGCTCGGCGGGCCATTTCGCCAGGACCTTGTCGTACGCAACCCGGAAGGCCTCGCTGTCGTATCCGGTGTCTCCGGCCACGGAACCGCCCCCTTATCATCTCGTTCAGCAAGATACTCGCCGAGCGAGATGATAGTCCGGGAGGCCCCGCGTGCAATCCGACCTCGAGACCGTCCACCTGCTGCGTGCCGTCGCCGTCGAACTCGGCCTGCACGGCGGCCGGTTCGCGCAGCAGAACGGCATGCACCCCACGGACGTACGCGCTCTGATCGCGCTCATGGACGCGCGGCGCGCGGGCGAGGAGCTGACCGCCGGGCGGCTCGGCGCCGCGCTCGGGCTCAACTCGGCGGGCACGACGGCGCTGCTGGACCGGCTGGAGCGGGCGGGCCGGGTACGGCGGGTGCGCGGGCGGAGCGATCGGCGGAAGGTCGTCGTGGAGGTGACGGACAGCGCCGTGGAGCTCGGCTGGACGTTCTTCGGGCCGCTGATCGAGCGCTCGCTCGACATGCTGCGCGGCTACGACGACCATCAGCGGGCCGCGATCCGGGACTTCCTCTACGGGGTCCGGCAGGCCGCGGCGGAGGGCGCCCATACCCCGCCCGCCGGTACCTCACAACGTGAGCCGTGACACAGAACGACCAGGTAACACCGGGTTCACACAAGGGCAATGATCGGGAAATCGCCTGTTGACAGGCTGCCCGGCAGATCGAGCGGCGCCCCAGTGCCGCAGCGCCGCAGCACCCGCGACGACGAGTGCGCCCGACTTACCCCTAAGGATGTGGCCCCGTGACCTTCAAGGCTGAGTACATCTGGATCGACGGCACCGCGCCGACGGCCAAGCTCCGTTCCAAGACGAAGATCATCGCGGGTACTCCGGCCGGTCTCGACGCGCTGCCGATCTGGGGCTTCGACGGCTCCTCCACCAACCAGGCCGAGGGCCACTCCTCGGACCGCGTGCTCAAGCCGGTCTTCACCTGCCCGGACCCGATCCGCGGCGGCGACGACGTCCTCGTGCTGTGTGAAGTCCTCGACATCGACATGACCCCGCACCGGTCCAACACGCGGGCCGCGCTGGCCGAGGTCGCCGAGCGGTTCGCCGCCCAGGAGCCGATCTTCGGCATCGAGCAGGAGTACACCTTCTTCGACGGCTCCCGCCCGCTGGGCTTCCCCGAGGGCGGCTTCCCGGCCCCGCAGGGCGGCTACTACTGCGGTGTCGGCGCCGACGAGATCTTCGGCCGCGAGATCGTCGAGGCCCACTTGGACAACTGCCTGAAGGCGGGTCTCGCCATCTCGGGCATCAACGCCGAGGTCATGCCCGGCCAGTGGGAGTTCCAGGTCGGCCCGGTCTCCCCGCTGGAGGTCTCCGACCAGCTGTGGGTGGCCCGCTGGCTGCTGTACCGCACCGCCGAGGACTTCGGCATCTCCGCGACCCTGGACCCCAAGCCGGTCAAGGGCGACTGGAACGGCGCGGGCGCGCACACCAACTTCTCCACCAAGGCCATGCGCGAGGGCTACGACGCGATCGTCACCGCGTGCGAGTCGCTCGGCGAGGGCTCCAAGCCGCTGGACCACGTCAAGAACTACGGCGCCGGCATCGACGAGCGCCTGACGGGCCTGCACGAGACCGCCCCCTGGGACAAGTACTCCTACGGCGTCTCCGACCGCGGTGCCTCGGTCCGTATCCCGTGGCAGGTCGAGAAGGACGGCAAGGGCTACATCGAGGACCGCCGCCCGAACGCCAACGTCGACCCGTACGTGGTGACCCGCCTGCTGGTGGACACCTGCTGCTCCGCGCTGGAGAAGGCCGGCCAGGTCTGATCCGTCCCGTTGCACCCAGGGGCGCCCGCCGTGATGGCGGGCGCCCCTGCTGCGTATCGTGCGCTGTCGTGGAGATCGACGGGGAGAACGGCACGGAGAGCGCCGGGCAGATCGACGGGCAGGCCGACTGGGGGAAGCTGTCGCACGCGTACGGCCCGGCGGACGACATCCCCGGGCTGCTGCGGGAGATGGAGTCCGAGGACGCGGACGTCCGCGAGGAGGCCATGGAGGACCTGGTCTCCGCACTGCACCACCAAGGGGACGTCTACGACGCGTCCGCCGCCGTACCCCACCTCGCCCGGCTCGCCCTTCGGACTACGTACTGCGCGCGGCGGCGCGAACGTTGCTGGCGAGCGCGACGGTGGTCGACTGAAACGGCCCTTGTCCGGATACCGAGACGACATTTCACGCGGGGGTCCTGTCCGGTGCCCGCGTCTGCTTCAATGGGCCCATGGCCAGCTTCCAGAAGACCACCGCGACGGGTCGCCATGACCTCGAGCCCTTCTGGCCCTCCCGTCAGCACCACGACTTCGACCGGGTGTGTTGCCGCGCGGTGAACGCGCGGGCCCTCTAAAGCCGTAACCCCCGGCCTTCGGCCAGCGCGGAACGACGTACGTCCCCGGCGCGCCCGACCACGAGTCGCGGCCGTCGCTCCCACCGACGAACTTCTCGCGCGAAAGAGCTGACCTCTCATGGCGACCACTCGTTCCCTCTCCTCCCCCTCCGCCCTCACCGCCCCCGCCCGGCACCGGCTGCGCGCCGTCGACCGGGACGAGGTGGTCGACGTCGCGGACTTCCTGCCGCCGGGCGCCACCTGGCTGCCCGCGCCGCAGCACACCCTGCCGTCCCTGCCCGGACAGCCCCCGATGGTCGGTTACCTGGTGCTGGTCCCGGCCGACCAGCGGCCGCCGTTCCTGCCGGTCGCGGTGCCGGACCGGCCGGAGACGGCCGCCGGGGCGGGCACCGAGCCGCTGGTGCGGATCGACCCCGTGCAGCGCATCGCGAGCGTCGACGGCCGTGAACTCGACCTCACCTACCTGGAGTTCGAGCTGCTCGCACACCTGGTGGCCCATCCGCACCGGGTGCACACCCGCGACCAGCTGGTCACCACGGTGTGGGGCTACGGCCACGTCGGGGACGGACGCACCGTCGACGTGCACATCGCCCGGCTGCGCCGCAAGCTGGGCGCCGAGCACCGTCAGACGATCCGGACGGTGCGCCGGGTCGGCTACAAGTACGCGCCGCCGACCGGCCGCTGACCGGGCCGCTCTGCCCTCGGCAGAGTCCCGTACCGCCGGGCGCCCGGAGCGGGCACGATCACCGGTATGAGACTTCTGGTGCTGGGTGGTACGGAGTTCGTGGGGCGGGCCGTCGTGGAGGCGGCGCTGGGGCGCGGCTTTGAGGTGACCGTCTTCCACCGGGGACGGCACCAAGCCCCGCCCGGGGTGCGGTCGTTGCACGGCGACCGCACCGCCCCGGACGGCCTGGCCGCGCTTGCCGAAGGGGCCGGAACCTGGGACGCCGTGGTCGACACCTGGTCGGCCGAGCCGCGTGCCGTGCTCGCGGCGGCACGGCTGCTGCGGGGCCGTTCCGCCCGGTACGTGTACGTCTCCAGCCGGTCGGTGTACGCCTGGCCCTGGCCCACCCTGGGCGGGGCCGCCGAGGCCGGGGCGCCGGTCGAGGGCGCCGCCGCCGACGCCGGACCGACCGACTACCCACGCGACAAGCGGGGCGGCGAGCTGGCCGCCGTCGAGGCCTTCGGGGAACAGGACTCGCTGCTGGTGCGGGCCGGGCTGATTCTCGGCCCGCACGAGAACGTGGGCCGGCTGCCCTGGTGGCTGACCCGGATCGCCCGCGGCGGCCCGGTCCTGGCGCCGGGGCCGCGCGAGCTGCCGGTGCAGTTCATCGACGCCCGCGACCTGGCCGGCTGGCTGCTCGGCGCGGTGGAACAGTCGCTGAGCGGGCCGTACGACCTGATCGGCCCGCCGGGGCACAGCACCATGGGCGAGCTGCTCGACCTGTGTGCCCGGGTCACCGGAGCGGACGCCGAGCTGCGCTGGACCGACCCGGAGGTGATCCTGGCCGCCGGGATCGAGCCGTGGACCGGGCTGCCGGTGTGGGCGCCACCGGGCACCGAGTTGTACGACTGCGTGCACCGGACGGACGTGTCACGGGCGCTGGCCACCGGTCTGGTGTGCCGGCCGGCCGCGCAGACCGTGGCGGACACCTGGCGCTGGCTCACGGAGCTCGGCGGCGTGGCACCGCTGCGGCCGGACCGGACGGCCAAGGGCGTCGATCCGGAGGTGGAGGCGAGGGTGCTGGCCGGGGCGGCAGGTGTACCTGGCACCACCCTCCAGGAGGGGGCCTCGGACGACTGACGCGCCCGGGGCCGTCGGCGAGACTGGCGGCATGAACACCGACACGAAGAGCCACGACGTCCGTGCCCGTGCCCGGGAGGTGCTGCTCGCCGCCGTGCAGGGGCTGGTGCTGGCCCTCGTGGTGCTGCCGTGCGGGGTGGCGTTCCTCGTCCTGACCCTCGTGTCCGTCGCGCTCGTCCCGCTCGGCGTCGGGCTCGTCACCACCCCGGCGATCCTGACCGGCGTACGGGCGCTCGCGGACGCCCGCAGGAGGCTCGCGGCGGAGTGGTGCGGGATACGGATCCCGGCGGTCTACCAGCCGCTCCCCAGGACCGTCAACCCCTGGCGGCGCACCTTCGCCCTGCTCCGGGATCCGCAGGTGCGGCGGGACGTGCTCTGGCTGCCGGTGGACATCACCGCGGGATTCGCCACCGCCCTGCTGCCGGCCGTGCTGCTGTTCTACCCCGTCGAGGGGATCCTGCTGGCGGCCGGACTGTGGCGGGCGTACCTGCCGGCCTCGGGCCACGCCTACTGGTACCTCTTCGTGCCGGTCTCCGGCCAGGGCACCGCCTTCCTCGCCGCGCTGCTCGGCGCCGTGCTCCTCGCCGTCGCCTGGCGCCTCACCCCCCGCGCGCTGACCGCGCACTTCCGGCTCACCCGGGCCGTTCTCGGCGGCGACGCGGAACTCGCCGAGCGCGTGCGGGTGTTGACCGAGAGCCGGCGCGACGCCGTGGACACCTCCGCCGCCGAGCTGCGGCGCATCGAGCGGGACCTGCACGACGGGGCGCAGGCCCGGCTGGTCGCCATGGGCATGGACCTCGGCACCATCGAGTTGCTGGTGGAACGGGACCCGGCCCAGGCGAGGCGGCTGCTCGCCCAGGCCCGCCGGAACTCGGCCGAGGCCCTGGAGGAGCTGCGCGACCTGGTGCGCGGCATCCACCCGCCGGTCCTCGCCGAACGCGGGCTCGGCGACGCCGTACGGGCGTTGGCGCTGCGGCTGCCGCTGCCCACGGAGGTGACGGTGGAGCTGTCCGGCCGGGCGGACGCGCCGGTGGAGTCGGCGGCCTACTTCGCGGTCAGCGAGGTGCTCACCAACGCCGCCAAGCACTCCGGCGCCGACCGGGTCTGGGTCGACGTGCACCACGCCGACGGCCGGCTGCGGATCACGGTCACCGACAACGGCAGGGGTGGCGCGGTGATCGAGGCCGGGTCGGGTCTCGCCGGGGTCGAGCGCCGGCTCGGTACATTCGACGGCGTCCTGGCCGTCGGCAGCCCCGCCGGCGGCCCCACCCTGGTGACCATGGAGATCCCGTGCGCGTTGTCCTAGCCGAAGACCTCTTCCTGCTGCGCGACGGGCTGGTGCGGATGCTGGAGGCCTTCGGCTTCGAGATCGCGGCCGCCGTCGAGTCCGGCCCCGAACTCGCCCGGGCGCTGGACGAGTTGGACCCGGACGTGGCCGTGGTCGACGTACGGCTGCCGCCCACGCACACCGACGAGGGCCTGCAGTGCGCGCTCGCGGCCCGGGGGGCGCGGCCCGGACTGCCGGTGCTGGTCCTCTCCCAGCACGTGGAGCAACTGTACGCACGCGAACTGCTCGCCGACGGCAACGGCGGGATCGGTTATCTGCTGAAGGACCGGGTGTTCGACGCCGAGCAGTTCGTCGACGCCGTACGACGGGTCGCGGCGGGCGGTACGGCGATGGACCCGCAGGTGATCCAGCAGCTGCTGTCCCGGCGGGCCGGCGACGACCGGCCGCTCGCCGGCCTCACCCCGCGCGAGCTGGAGGTGCTGGAGCTGATGGCGCAAGGCAGGTCGAACGCGGGCATCGCGGCCCAGCTGGTGGTGACCGAACGCGCCATCGCCAAGCACACCTCCAACATCTTCACCAAGCTGGGTCTGGAGGTGTCGGACGACGACAACCGGCGCGTGCTGGCGGTCCTCGCCTATCTGGACCGGGACCGCTGACCTGCCAACTCCCCTGTTTCTGCGAGGAATTTGTGAGACGGGTGAACACCTCTGGGGCGGCGTCCGTATGGAAGGGCGCCGCTTCACTCCTGTCGGGCGCCTCGATGCTGCCCCGCAAGGAAGTCAGAGGAGTTCCATGGGACGCAACACACGAAAACGCCGTACGCCGCTGGCCACCAAGGCCATAGCCGCATCGGCGGCCCTAGCGCTCGGTGGGGGCGGGCTGATCTGGGCGAACTTCTACGCCTCTGCGCACGAGTCGCACAACCAGACATGGGGAGGCAACCAGACGAAGGCCGCGACGGCGCAGGTCGCGACGATCTCCTGTCCGGACGTCCAGCAGAAGCTGACGAACGTGCCGTGGCGGGCCCGCCAGGGTGTGGCGACGGAGCTGGCCAATCTCGACAAGCAGATCACCGAGGCCTACACCCGGCTCGCCTCCACGCGGGACGCGCAGGGCAAGGATCCGAACTTCGTGCAGAACGCGATCGTCGGCCCCCTCAAGGAGAAGCGGGCGGCGACGATCGACCGGATCCGGATCGACATCCAGCGCGTCGGCGGGTCCTTCGACAACGCGATCCAGCAGCTCGCCGCCTGTACGACGCAGGCCGCCAACCAGACCACCGCCGGGGGGAACGGCGATGGCCAGCAGCAGAACAACGGCGGAGAGCAACAGAACAACGGCGGTCAGCAGCAGGGCGGTCAGCAGCAGGGCGGTCAGCAGCAGGGCAACAACGGCGGCCAGGCCGGTGACGGACCCTCCGCGGCGGACTTCGTGGACATCACCAAGGTCGCGCCGAACGTCCTGTCCAAGCCGAACAAGACCCCCAACGCCTCGACGGGCACGTTCACCACGCGCTGCGGTGTGAACGCGAACCAGAACCACAACAGCGACAACGTGATCGTCGCCCCCGGCGTGACCAACGGTGCCCACCACGTCCACGACTACGTCGGCAACCAGAAGGTCAACGCGTTCTCCAGCAACCAGACGTTCCTGCAGGGCGGAAGCAGCTGCCAGAACCGGAACGACCTGTCGGCGTACTACTGGCCGGTCATCCGCGAGCAGGACGGCACCCAGGAGAAGGACGCGAACGCGGACGGCGGTGGCAAGGACCTCAACGTCGGCAAGATCCTGGTCGCCCAGCAGGCCCAGATCAAGTACGTGGGCAGCCCGGCGAGCAAGGTCGTCGCGATGCCGCAGTTCCTGCGGATCATCACCGGTGACGCCAAGGCCGCCACCAACGGCACGGCCAACGCCAACGCGCACTGGAGCTGCACCGGCTTCGAGAACAGGGTGCAGCTGACGGACAAGTACCCGATCTGTCCCACGGGCAGCAAGGTGGTGCGCACGTTCGCCTTCCAGAGCTGCTGGGACGGCCAGAACATCGACAGCGCCAACCACCGTACGCACGTGGCCTTCGCCGACCCCGGCAGCGGTGTCTGCCCGAACGGTTTCAAGGCGATCCCGCAGCTGACGATGCGCCTGGTGTACAACGTGCCGCAGCCCGTCATCCAGGCGGACGGCACGGTGAAGAACGCCTACGCGGTCGACGGCTTCCCGGAGCAGTTGCACAAGGCGATCACCGATCACGACGACTTCATCAGCGTCACGACCGGCGGCCTCGCGAACAGGATCGCCACCTGCATCAACCGCGGTCAGAACTGCGCGTGACCTGCTGACCGGGCCAAGAACGAGGCCGGTGACGGACCCCCTCCCGTCACCGGCCTTCCCGCGTCTTCAGCCGCCGTGCCCGGCATGGGCGGCATGGTTCGTGCCCAGCTCCACGTCCCCGCCGAGGGTGCCCCGCAGCGCCTTGACGACCCCGTCGTCGCCGACGGCGACCCACTTGCGGCCGACGAGGTAGTAACCGCCGTAGTCCTTGGCGTCGTTGATCCACTCGCGCTGACCGCGGTCGGTGGCGAAGGTGGCGAGGATGAATTTGCCGTCGCTGTTGTTGCAGATGGCCTGGCGGATGTCGTCGGCGTCGGTCTGCATGTTCGGCTTGCACTTCACCTCGGCGGCCAGGCTCTCCAGGCTGCCGGTCGCGGTGGGCGGGACCGCCCTGGTGTCCCCGCCCGAGCCGCAGCCCGCCAGCGCCAGTACGGCAGCGGCGGCCGGCAGCAGTCGTGTCACCCTCATCTGATCCTCCGGTCCTGTGGGCCAAGCATGCCTCAGCTCCTTCGGATACGGCTCCGGGTCGCGGTGCGCTCAAATGCGGTGACGTCCTGAGCCACACCTTCGGCGATGCCGTCGGCTGACCGCATCACCCATCCGTTGGTGACCAACTCACGGCCCACTCGTTCTTCATGATGTGCAGTCACATGTAGCCCAGCGTCACGCACGCACCTCCGAGAACTCCGGACCGGTCGATGTCGGGCAGGCCGAGGCCGCGCTCGTCGAGCACTATCCACGGCTGGTCCGGATCGCCTATCTGGTGCTGCCGCCGGGCCTCGGCCGCAGCCGCCGGGTGCTGACCGCACACGCGCTCGTCCAGCGCGCCCTGCCCAGGGGCCGGGGGCAGCTTTCCGCGATCCCGGCCCAGGCCGCCGGGCGCGACGGCGATCCCGGGTACTCCTTCCTGCGCGAGCGCGTCCTGCGTACGGCCCTGGAGACGGCCCGGCCCCGCAAGGGCCTGCCCCGCCTCTCCCAGCTGCCGCCGCTGCTGCCGCAGGTGTGGGGCCTCAGGCTCTTCCCGCGCTCGGGGGGCGCCGACGAACTCGCCCTGGAGCAGCGGCTGTCCGCCCTGTCCGGCCCGGCCCGCGCCGCGTATGTGCTGCGCGGTCTGGAGAAGCTGCCCGACGCCGGGATCCGCAAGCTGCTCACCGCCGCCGGGGTGGACGACCCGGGCGGCGCGCTGGCCTCCGCGAACGGCGTGCCCACCCAGCCCGCGCTGCTCTCCTCCCCCGAGTTCGACCCCTGTCTGCTCCAGGCCCGGCCCACCGATCTGATGCGCCGCCGCCAGCACACCAAGGCCGCCCTCGCCGCCGCCGCCGCGCTCGCGGTGTGCGGGGCGCTGGTCGCCCTGCCCAAGGGCGGCTGGGGCCCGGACGGCGCCGCCGCGCCCTCCTACGCCGAGAACCCGGCCGCCGAGGCCGCCCTCGACCCCGGCCGGCTGGTCCGGGTCTCCCCCGCCGACTGGAAGACCGCCGCCCGCGCCGACTTCTCGGTGTGGCCCGCGCGAGGTCCGCTCACCGGCGACTCGGCCCTGCTGCGCCGCGCCCTCGCGGTGTGGGCCCGCCCCGGCGCCAAGGTCCGGGTCTCCGCGACCCCCGGCACCCAGACCGGCGGCCCGGCCGGTCCACCCCAGCTGCTGTACGCGGGCCAGGTCGACAACGCGCGCGTGGTGATGTTCTACGACGGTCTGCGCATCGCCCGGTACGCCGAGCCGGTCGACGGCACCCAGGGCGCGGCCCTGGACTTCGCCCGGGTCGACGGCGCGACCGGCGCGGAGGCGAGCACGCTGGTGCTGGGCCGCTCCGACAGCAATGTCCGCTATCTGACCGCGCCGTGGGTGAAGAAGGCGGCCTCGCGGGACCTGACGAAGCCGGACGCGGACGCGACCCCGCTGACCGTCACCGACGGCATCACCGCGCCGCTGGCCAGCCCCGCGCTGCGGCCCGGCGGCTGCACCTCCTGGACCGTGCTCCAGCTGACCGACGCCTCGGGCACCGAACTCACCACCGACCTGGGCGAGTTGGTACCGGCCCGCCTGACCGCCGGGCGGCCCGGATCGGCGGGCGAGGCGTCCGGCGCCGCCGGGCTGCAGGCCTGGGCGCCGTTCGCCTGCTCGCTGCAGGCGGAGCGGTCCGCCGGGGTGCGCAGCGTCAACGCATGGGCGTTCGCCGACCAGCCGCTGCCCGACGGCAGCGGGGCCAGCGGATGGGTGTGCACCAGGGCCGAGACCTGGCGCGGCGACGGTACGGCCGCGCTGGCCCAGTTCCGCACGCCGGGCGCGGCGGTGGGGGCGGCGGTCGCCAAGGGCACGGACGCGCGGGCCTGCGGTCCGCGTGATGCCCATGTGCTCGCCGGGGTGCTGTGGAAGTCCGCGGCCGGGCACTGGTATCTGCTGGCGGCGGGCGACAAGGACACGGCGTCGATCCAGGCTGGCGGCGGAGTCACCGCGGCCGGGCAGGGGCAGTTCCTGGTCGCGCGGGCCAAGAAGGGGGCCCAGGCCTCGCTTAAGGGCACGCTGGCGGACGGGACCGAGATCAGCGGGTTGCGGTAGAGCCCTCTATTGACAGCGGCGTAAATAAGGGTTGTCCCAGGGGTTCTCAGCACACCTACCCATCAGTACATTGACGCCATGTCTAACACGCAGGCCCGGGTGCCGCTCAAGGCACGCAAGGTGTCCTTCTCCTGGGACGGCACGCCGTTGCACTGGGTGCCGGAGGATCCGTTCACCACGCACACCATCAACGTGCTGCACCTGCTGCTGCCCGCCGGTGAGCGGTGGTTCGTGCACGTGTACAAGCAGGTGCTGCCGTACATCCGCGACGAGCGGCTGCGCGAGGACGTCATCGGGTTCATCGGCCAGGAGGCCATGCACTCCCAGGCCCACGACGAGGTGCTGCCGCATCTGCGCGAGCAGGGGCTCGATCCGACGCCGTACACCGCGCAGGTCGACTGGTTCTTCGAGAAGCTGCTCGGCGACCGGACGCTGCCGCCGGGCAGGGCGCGCAGGTGGTGGTTGATGGAGCGGGTCGCGCTCATCGCGGCCATCGAGCACTACACCGCGTTCCTCGGCGACTGGGTGCTCAACGCCGAGGAACTGGACCGGCGCGGCGCCGACTCGACCATGCTGGACCTGCTGCGCTGGCACGGCGCCGAGGAGGTCGAGCACCGCTCCGTCGCCTTCGAGCTGTTCATGCACGTCGACGGCAGCTACCGCCGGCGCGTGCGGACCTGGGCGACGGCCTTCTCGGCGCTGGTGTTCCTGTGGCAGCGCGGGGCGCGGTTCTTCATGGAGAACGACCCGACCCTCATCGACGGCAAGGCCTCCTTCAAGGACTTCTACGTGCGTGGCCGGCGGGGCCTGCTGCCCGGGACCGGGGACATGCTCAGGTCCATCCCCCGCTATCTGAGCCGCGACTACCACCCCTCGCAGGAGGGCGACACCGAGCAGGCCGTCGCCTACCTGGCCTCCTCCCCGGCGGCCACGGCGGCGGAGAAGAGGGCCGCCTGATGCCGAAGCTGCGCAACCTCGTGCTCGTCGCGGGCGCCGCCCTGCTGACCCGGCGGGCCCTGCGCCGCCGCATCCAGGCCTCACCGCTGTGGCCGATGCCCGCGCTGGAGAAGCCCACCTCGGGCCGGCCGCGCTCCCGTGCGCTGCGGCTGCTGGTGACCTCTCGCGAGACGGTGGCCGAAGGCGTCGTCCAACTCCGCCTCGAAGGAAGGGACTTGCCTTGCTGGGAGCCCGGAGCCCATCTCGACCTCGTCCTGCCGTCGGGGCTCGTCCGGCAGTACTCGTTGTGCGGGGACCCCGAGGACACCTCCTCGTACACGGTCGCGACCCGGATGGTGGAGGACGGGCGGGGCGGCTCGCGCGAGGTGCACGAGCAGGTCACGGAGGGCATGGAACTTGAGGTGCGGGGGCCGCGGAACCGTTTTCCGCTGGTCGAGGCGCCGTCGTACGTCTTCGTCGCCGGCGGGATCGGGATCACCCCGTTGCTGCCGATGCTGCGGGCCCTGCCGGAGCGGGCCGAGTGGCGGCTGCTGTACGCGGGGCGCGACCGGGCCTCGATGCCGTTCCTGGAGGAAGTCGAGAAGCTGGGCGGCATGGGGGTCCCCCCAGGCGAGCGAAGCCGAGCCCGCGGGAGGGTGACCATCGTGGAGGGGCGGCCGGACCTCGACGCGCTGGAGGTCAGCGAGGGGGCCGCCGTCTACGCCTGCGGTCCCAAGGGACTCATGGCGGCCGTCGCGGCACGCTTCCCGGACGTCCGACTCGAACGGTTCGCGCCCCGTACGTCGTCCGACGGCAACACGGAGTTCGAGGTCGAACTGAGGCGCAGCGGCCGGACCTTGACCGTGCCCCCCGACTCCACCGTGCTGGCCGCCGTACGCCGGGAACTGCCGGGCACCGCCTACTCCTGCGAGCAGGGCTTCTGCGGGACCTGCCAACAGAGGGTACTGGAAGGAGAGATCGACCACCGGGACGAGCTGCTGACCGACGAGGAGCGCGCCGGCTCGATGCTGATCTGCGTCTCGCGGGCCCGCAGCGATCGTTTGGTGCTCGACATGTGAACACCTGCGGCCGAATCCGATCGGTAAGGTGTTCGCATGAGTACCGGGGTTCGCCGCAGGATGGGTGTCGAGGAGCGGCGGCAGCAGTTGATCGGCGTCGCCCTCGACCTGTTCAGCCGACGCTCGCCCGACGAGGTCTCCATCGACGAGATAGCGTCGGCCGCGGGCATCTCACGCCCGCTCGTGTATCACTACTTCCCCGGCAAACTCAGCCTGTACGAGGCGGCGTTGAAGCGTGCCTCGGAGGACCTCGCGGGCCGCTTCGCCGAGCCGCACGAGGGCCCGCTCGGCGTGCGGCTGCTGCGGGTGATGGGCCGCTTCTTCGACTTCGTGGACGAGCACGGCCCCGGTTTCTCGGCGCTGATGCGCGGCGGCCCGGCCGTCGGCTCCTCGGCGACGAACGCCCTCATCGACTCCGTACGCCAGGCCGCGTACGAGCAGATCCTGTCGCACCTCGGCGTCACCGACGCCTCCCCGCGCCTGGAGCTGGTCGTCCGCTCCTGGATCTCGCTCGCCGAGTCCACGGCACTGATCTGGCTGGACGGCCGGCGCATCCCGCGCGCCGAACTGGAGCTCCAGCTGGTGCACGACTTCGCCGCGCTGGCCGCGGTCAGCGCCGCCTACGACGAGGACATGGCGACGCTGCTGAAGGAGATGGTCAAGGACGAGCCGGCCGACGGCCCCTTCGCGGAGCTCGTCGGCCGGCTGATCGCCCTCGGTTCCTAGCGGTCCTTACCGCTCGAACTTCCGGTACGACGGGTCGAGGTCGCGGACCTCGGCGGAGGCGTGCAGCGTGATCCCGTCCTCCGGCTCGATGTACCTGCGGAGCAGTTCCAGCGTGGCCTCCGTCAGCCTCGCCTTGGTCTCCTCGTCGCGGCCGGCGAGGAGACCGATGGTGACGTGCACGAGGGCGTGCCCTTCCTCCTCGGGATCTTCGTACCCGAAGACGGAGAGGCAGTCGTACCGGATCAGCGTCTTGCAGGACTCCGGCTTGGCCGCCGCGATGTCGACGACCGTCTCGTGCAGCGCCCGGGCGAAGCCGTCGACTTCGAAGGCGTCCTCCACCGGGCTGGAATAGTCGACGGTGATCTGCGGCATGGGCACTCCTGTTCTACGACGACGCCCCGACCCTACTTCGCCGCCCTGGTGAACACCGCCACGGTCCGCGCCGGGACGCTGAAAGTGCCCGAGCCGGCCGTGTAGGCGGAGGTCTTCACCACCGGGTCGGCGCCGGAGGCCTGCACCGGGTGCAGCGTGTACCGCGTCCCGGCCAGGTCGCCGATCTTCTGCTCCTGCCGCTCCGGTGTGGCGTTGAAGACGACGACCAGGTCACCGAGCTTCATGGTGATCACACCCGGGGTCTCGTCCTTCCCCGACAGCGGGAAGGAAAGCTGGTCCTGCACCTGCGTGGCCGTGCCGAGCGAGAACGCCTTCTCGGTGGTCCGGATCCTCAGCAGGTCCTGGTAGCCGGCGGAGGTGCCGGTGATCTGCTCGCAGCCCACCTTGACGCTGGTGAGCAGCGGCCTGGCGTACTCCCACTTGGACTGGTTGTCGGCCGCCATGGGCAGTCCGCGTCCGAAGCCGTTGCCGTCGGCGCAGTTCCAGTGGATGGCGTTGAACCAGTCCCCGCTGTCGAAGGAGTTGCGGTCCAGCGACTTCGAGCGCAGCAGGTCGGTACCCGCCTGGGACAGGGCCGGCCCCTGCGACAGAGCGGCCGTGGCCATCGCCAGGACCTGCATCCGGGCCCGGTCGGAGACGGAGGTGTCCTTCGGGAGCTTGTAGGTCAGGGCGTCGAACAGCGACTCGTTGTCGTGAGCGTCCACATAGGCGAGGGCGTCGCCGGGTGCGTCCGCGTAGCCTGCGGGCGAGCCGTTGTAGTCGACCTCGGCTCCGGTGACCTCCTTGCCGTCGGTGTCCGTGAAATGGTATTTCGCCAGGTCTCCGGTCAGACCGATCTTGATCAGGTCCTGGTAGTGCAGGAGGCGCGCCTTCTGCTCCTCCTTGGTCCCGTTCGCCGTGGACGAGTTGGGGTCGGTGTACAGCCCGGACGCGAAGCCCTGGATGCCGGGGTCGGAGTCGAAGGGGCTGCCGCCGCGCACCGCGTCTCGGGCACGGTCGGAGAAGGTGGCGATGCCGGTGCCGGCCATGTTCGCCTGGGTGGCCTGCACGAAGCGGGCGTCGTTCGCGACCTCGCCGAAGTTCCAGCCCTCGCCGTACAGGATGATCTTCTTGCCGTCGACGCCGTCCTTCTCCAGTGTCAGCGCGTCGAGGGCCTTCCTGACCGCGAGGATGTTGGCCTTCGGGTGGTGGCCCATGAGGTCGAAGCGGAACCCGTCGACCTTGTACTCCTTCGCCCAGGTGACGATCGAGTCCACGACCAGCTTGCCCATCATCGCGTTCTCGGGTGCGGTGTTGGAGCAGCAGGTGCTGTTGGCCACCGAGCCGTCGGCGAGCAGCCGCTGGTAGTAACCGGGCACGATCCTGTCCAGCACGCTGGTGTCCGCCTGGCCGCTGGCCGCCGTGTGGTTGTAGACGACGTCCATGACAACCCGGAGGCCGTCCTCGTTCAGCGCCTGCACCATCCTGCGGAACTGGACCGTACGGGCCGTGCCGTCCGGGTCGGTGGCGTACGAACCCTCGGGCACCGTGTAGTGGTACGGGTCGTAGCCCCAGTTGTAGGCGTCCTTCGCGGCGGTCTTCGCCACGCACTCCTGCTGCTTGTCGGAGTCGGCCGCGTAGGAGGCCAGGTCGCAGTCGGGACTCGCCTGGTCGGCCTTCTTCTCGGGGATGGTGGCGATGTCGAAGGCGGGCAGGAGGTGCACGTACGACGTGCCGGACTTCGCCAGCTCCTTCAGGTGCCTGGAGCCGTCGCTGCCCTTGTCGGTGAAGGCCAGGTAGGTGCCCTGGTCCTTCGCAGGGACCGTCTTGTCGGCGACCGAGAAGTCCCGGATGTGCAGCTCCTGGATCTGCGCGTCCCTCAGCGGTACGGCCTTGGGCTTGCGCAGGGCCGACCAGCCGCTCGGGGCCAGGGCCTTGTCGTTCAGGTCGACGACGAGGCTGCGCTCGGAGTTCGCGGTGAGAGCGACCGAGTAGGGGTCGGTGACCCTGTTGGTCACCATCTTGCGGACGCTCGGCGCCCAGACCTTGACGACGTACCGGTAGGGCTTGCCCTTCCAGGACGCCGGGCCGGTGACCGACCAGACGCCGCTCGTGTCGTCGCGGTGCATGGGGTGGGTCGAGCCGTCCAGCTCCAGCACGACGCTCTGCGCGGTCGGCGCCCACACGGAGAGGGTGGGCTTTCCGCCGTGGAAGACCGGGCCGAGCTGCGCCTTGGTCGCGCTTGGGTACAGGTCGTCCAGCACGCCCGCGATCTGCACGCCGGTCGCGGCCAGCACGGCTCCGTTGGCGGCCCGCTGGGAGGCGACGAGCTGGCCCTTCAGCGCCGCGCGCACCCGGTCCCGGTCACGCGGGTCGACGGACCACGCGGTGTAGTCCTTCAGATGCGGGAACCTCGCCTTCTGGGCGTCGGTCAGCGTGGTCTTCTCCAGCCGGATCCAGCGCTCGTCGTCGCTGGTCAGCATCCCGTCCTTGACGGCGATCGAGCCGCCCCGGGAGTACAGCAGCTGGGTGGAGGCGGCGCCCTCCACACCGTTCCAGGCGACCGTGTCCCGGTCGATCCAGACCGCCTTGGAGGTGCTCAGGTCGAGGGCGGCCGAGCTGCCCGCCGGCTGCGGCAGCAGGTATTTCTCCTGACCGTTCAACAGCCACACCTCGTAGCCGCTGGCTTTGAGATCGAGGGACTGGTCCGCTGCCAGGTCCTTCTCGTCGCCCTTGTGGATGATGTAGCTGAGGCTGGTGGCACCCTCGGTGAGCGGCACCTCGAAGACCACGCCATAGGCATCAGTCTTCACCGGCTTCAGCGGGTTCGACCAGTCGGTGGGGTTCGCGGCACCCGTCCACACGTGCAGGCCCCAGCCCTCGTAGTCGCCGTCGACCCGGTGGTAGTGGATGACCGCCTTGGTCTTGTCCTGCGCGGGATAGCCGGGCTTCTGGGTCAGTACGTCCGTCTTCCCCTGCTCGACCCAGACCTCACCCGTCTTGGTGACGTCGATGCTCCGGTCGGCGGAGACGTCCTTGTCGCCGTTCTTGTCGATGACCAGGAAGCCGACGTTGGACGCGCCGGGCTTGAGCTTGACCCAGGCGAAGGCGCCGTAGGCGTCCCGGCCGGTGAAGGGGTGGCTGGCCGGCCAGTTCGTGGCCTCGCCGTCGGCGATGTCGCCCCAGGCGTACAGGCCCCAGTTGTCGTAGTCGCCGTCGGTGCGCTTGTAGTGCACGATCGCGTAGTCGCGGGAGGAGGCCGTGGGGACCTCGGGCGCGGGTGGGGTGCCGGAGGTGCTGCTCGCCGTGGCGCTCGCGGTGTGCCCGGCCGAGTCGACCACGACGGCCTTGTAGCGCAGCGCGGTCCCGGCGGGGACGTCCCTGCCCAGGGTCTGGTTGACCTTGTACGGGACGTGGTCGGCGGAGCCGAGCACCTGCCACCGGGCGTTGCCGACCTGGGCGGCGAAGACGACCCGGTCGAGCTGACCGCCGTCGACATCGGCGCCGAGTTCCACCGTGCCGGTGGCTCCTGCGGCCGGGGCCTTCAGAGTGATCGTCGGCTCGGCGGCGGGCTTCGCGAGGGTGCCGGACGCCCTGTAGACCACGGCGGACTCGGCGGGGACGGTGACGCTGACCTTGCGGTCGCCGTCGGACGTCACGGAGTCGGTGGCGCCGTAGATGCCCCGGTACGCCATGTCCGCGGAACCGGTGGCGAAGGTGGCCGACTTCGCCTCGCCCGCGTTGTTGAGGGCGACCACGTACTCCTGGCCGGTCCTGGCGTCCGTGCGGGTGAAGGCGTAGACGCCGGCGCCGTCGGCCGCGTAGCGCTGGGTCTGGACTCCGTCGGTCAGGGCCGGGTTGGCCTTGCGGAGCCCCGACAGCTCGGCGATCTGCTCGTACAGCGGCGCGCTGGTGTCGTACGAGTTGCTGGCGTGGGTGCGGTCGGTGCCGATCTCGTCGTCGTCCAGGTAGTCGGCGACCTTGGAGGCGAACATGGTCTGGCGGGCGTCCTTGTCACCGCCGGAGCCGGTGAAGCCCTGCTCGTCGCCGTAGTAGACGACCGGGTTGCCGCGGCTGAGGAACATCAGCTCGTTGGCGAGTTCGTCCTTCTTCAGGACCTCGGCGTCGGTCGTCTTCGGGTTGTCCTGCTTCAGGAAGTACCCGATGCGGCCCATGTCGTGGTTGCCGAGGAAGGTGACCTGCTCGTACGCGTTGGCCTTGTCGGTCGTGTACTTGTAGTCGTCCCCGAAGACGCTCGCCAGCTTCTGGGCACTCGCGCCCTGGGAGGCGTAGGCCCGCGCCGCGTCCTGGAAGGGGAAGTCGAGGGTGGCGTCGAGGCGGCCCTGGGTGACATACGGGGACGTGATGTTCGTGTCGGCGGAGTAGACCTCGCCGAACATGAAGAAGTTCTTCCGCCCGTGCGCCGCGGCGTACTTGTCGAGCGCGGTCGCCCACTGGGTCCAGAACGGCATGTCGACGTGCTTGACGGTGTCGATCCGGAAGCCGTCGACGGCGAAGTCCCTCACCCACCGCTCGTAGATCTTCTCCATGCCGTGGACGACCTCGGGACGCTCGGTCCACAGGTCGTCCAGGCCGGAGAAGTCGCCGTAGGTGGTGGACTCGCCGGCGTACGTCGAGTCGCCCCGGTTGTGGTACATCGTCGGGTCGTTGAGCCAGGCCGGGACCTTGGACCGGCTGGTGACCTTCGGCGTGTACGGGAAGGAGCCGTTGGATACGGCCGGGAACGTCCGGCTGCCGTCCGCGTAGTCGGCGTCGTCGAAGGGCCTGCCGTCCTTGGTCAGATACGGGAACGCGCCCTTGGAGAGGTAGTCGTAGGACTTCTCCTGGTAGTCCACGACGTCGGCGGTGTGGTTGGTGATGACGTCGAAGAAGACCTTCATGCCCTTGGCGTGGGCCTTGGAGATGAGGGTCTTCAGGTCCTCGTTGGTGCCGAAGTGCGGGTCGACCTGGGTGAAGTCGGTGATCCAGTAGCCGTGGTACCCCGCGGAGGCGTTGGCGCCGGTGCCCTGCACGGGCCTGTTCTTGAAGATCGGCGCCATCCAGATGGCGGTGGTGCCGAGCCCCTTGATGTAGTCGAGCCTCTTGGTCAGGCCCTTGAGGTCGCCGCCCTGATAAAAGCCCTTGTCGGTGGGGTCGTAGCCGGTGCTGAGCCGGGAGCCGGTCAGTCCGCCCTTGTCGTTGGACGTGTCACCGTTGGCGAAACGGTCCGGCATGACGAAGTAGAACTGCTCGCGGGTGTCGTCGTGCCGGGCGGGTACGGCGGCGAGCTTCGCCTCCGACGGAGGCGCCAGCGGGGTGGCGGCCCGGGCCGCGAGCGGCTGCACGAGGGCTGCGGCGAGCGCGGCGACGGCGACGGCCGCGACCCGTCTGGCATGGGCGGTGCGGCGCGTCGGGGGCGCCTGCCTTCTCGGTATCACAGGCATGAACTCCTTGCGATTGCGGCTCTCTTGGGTCCGACCCCGCGCGACCGTACCGCTGGCGAAAGGTTTACAGCAAGACCCTTGAAATCCATAGCAAGGAGTTTCAACGTCAACCTTGACGTACGCTCCTCAACTGCTCCACAGTCACTGTTTGCTGAAGGCTGACCCCTTCTGGAGCGCTCGCCGGACGGCAGGGGTCGCGATGGGGCCAGGGGCCCGGGTCTGGCGACCTGTCCTACCGCGACGACTATTGCTGCGTTCTCGTCCGGATTTCAAGCGAAGCCACAGAAGGAGCGGACGAACTCGGCTTGGCTCTTGCGCGAGTTCTTCGCATCCCAGATTGACCTCTGTCCCGGGACGTTCGCCGAGTCTGAAGACCGTTGCATCAACGCCCAACCGCTGTGCCTCGTCCGACGCACGGTGGAATAGGCTGAGCGCCGATCCGCGACGACTCGAGTGCCTGCGCAGTGATCCCTGGTCGCCGCGCCTGGGTGGCGACCAGGGACCACCTGTCGTTACTCAGCAGCTCGACTTCCCGGCGTAGATCGCGAGCGCCGTGTTCGAGCCCAAGGTGGCGGTGAACTGCCCACTGGAGTTCACCGTCACCGTCGTGTTGTTCTGCACGTTGCAGTACGTGCCCGCGGGCAGGGACGTCAGGTACGTCCTGGTCAGGCTGCCGGACTCGTGGTTGATCGCCACATAGCCCTTGCTCCCCCGCCCGAACGCGATCGCGTTGTTGCCGTTGTCCCACCAGTTGGTGACCGACTGGCCGCGGGTCGCGTTGCGGAAGGCGACCATGCGGATGATCTCCGGCCAGGCGTGCTGGCACTTCCAGCCGTCCTGCCAGCAGGCGTTGACCTGGCCGCCGTTGGGCGGGCCGGCGTCCGCGTCGGACCACTCGTAGCCGGAGTTGATGTCGGGGGCGCCGTAGGGCCAGGCGAGCATGAAGACGTTGGCCAGGGTGTAGTTGGCGCCGTCCTTGTAGTTCAGGGTACTGCCGTTGCGCTCGGTGTCGTGGTTGTCGACGAAGACGCCGGCCACCGAGCTGCCGAGGTAGCCCCAGCCCTCGCCGAAGTTGCTGAGGTAGGCCAGCTTCTCGTTGTTGAAGACGCGCTTGAGGTCGTAGGCGTAGCGGAACTCCTGGACGTCTCCGTCGCCGGTGTACTCGGAGGGCTGGACGGCCTCGTTCGCGCCGTAGATGACCTCCTGCTTCCAGTAGACGGAGGGGTTGGTGAGGCGGGACTTGATGTTCGCCAGGTCGTCCGCCGGGATGTGCTTGGCCGCGTCGATGCGGAAGCCGTCGGCGCCCAGGGAGAGCAGGTCGTTCATGTAGCCGGCGATCGTCTTGCGGACGTACTCCTCGCCGGTGTCGAGGTCGGCCAGGCCGACCAGTTCGCAGTGCTGGACGTTCCAGCGGTCCTGGTAGTTGGTGACCTGGGACATGCAGTCGTCGAAGTCGTAGACCGAGTACAGGCCCGGGTAGTCGTACTTCGTGTACGACGAGCCGCCGGTGCCGGTGCCGCTGCCCGCCGACATGTGGTTGACGACGGTGTCGACGACGACCTTCAGGCCGGCCGCGTGACAGGTGTCGATCATGTTCTTGAAGGACGTGCGGTCGCCGAGGCGGCCCGCGATCTTGTACGACACCGGCTGGTACGACGTCCACCACTGGGAGCCCTGTATGTGCTCGGCGGGCGGGGAGACCTGGACGTAGCCGTAGCCGGCGGGGCCGAGGGTGGTGGTGCACTCGCGGGCCACCGAGGCGTAGTTCCACTCGAACATGACGGCCGTGACGTCCTTGGTGCCGGGCGGGGAGGCCTCTGCGATGGTCGGGTTCATGCCAACCGTGACGGCGGCTGCGAGGGCGAGCGCCGCGGGGAGGGTTCTGCGTGCCATGTGGGGGTCCTTCGTCCTTGAAGGCTGTGGAAAGACCGCTGAAGGCGCTTGCTGCAATGTTTCAGCAAACTTGCGGTGACGCAGATGTTAAAGGCCCGCTGCCTGAAAGGCAGCGGGCCGTTGTGAAGTTGATGCAAGAACTTGTCGACGGACCGTCAGGCCACCGTCGTCCACCACACCGTGGTGTCCGCCGGCACCTTCGTCTCGCCGTCGGCCTCGGTCACCTCACCGCTGGTGAGCAGGACACGGCCGTAGGAGGGGGTCGTCACGGACTCGCCGGTCGTGTTAGTGACGCACACGAACTCGTTCCGCCGGAAGGCCAGGACGCCCTCGGGGGCCCGCAGCCACTCCACCGCGTCGCCCGCGCCCAGGTCGGACCGGGCCCGGCGGACGGCCAGGGCCGTGCGGTACAGCTCCAGCGTCGAGCCGGGGTCACCCGTCTGTGCCTCCACGCTCAGCTCACCCCAGCTCGCCGGCTGCGGGAGCCAGCTGCCGCCGCTGCCGAAGCCGTACGACGATCCGGTACGGGTCCACGGGATCGGCACCCGGCAGCCGTCGCGGAAGCCGTCCTGGCCGGCGCCACGGAAGTACGCCGGGTCCTGGCGGACCTCGTCGGGCAGGTCGACGACGTCCGGCAGGCCCAGTTCCTCACCCTGGTAGATGTACGCCGAGCCGGGGAGCGCGAGCATGAGGAGGGTGGCGGCACGGGCCCGGCGCAGGCCCAGCTCCCGGTCCCCGGCCGTGCGGATCTGGGTGCCGAGGCCGGGCGGGTTGGCGAAGCGGGTGGCGTGCCGGGTGACGTCGTGGTTGGACAGCACCCAGGTGGCGGGGGCGCCGACCGGGCGCATGGCCTCCAGCGTGCGGTCGATGACCGTACGGAGCTCCTTCGCGTCCCATTCCGCGCTGAGGTACTGGAAGTTGAAGGCCTGGTGCAGCTCGTCCGGGCGGACGTAGTTGGCGGTGCGCTCGACGGTCGGGGTCCAGGCCTCGGCGACGAAGATCCGCCCGCCCGTCTCCCACCACCGCCCTTCTGACGAAGGCCCTTCAGGCCCCTTTTTATCCGCGTACTCGTCGAGGATCGTGCGCCACTGGCGGTAGATCGCGTGGACGCCGTCCTGGTCGAAGAACGGCATGACATCGTTGCCCAGCAGCTTGAGCTGGTCGTGGGAGCCGAGGTCGGGCAGGCCGTCGGCCTTGACCAGGCCGTGGGCCACGTCGATGCGGAAGCCGTCCACGCCCATGTCCAGCCAGAAACGCAGGATCGAGCGGAACTCGTCACCGACGGCCGGGTGTTCCCAGTTGAAGTCGGGCTGCTCGGGCGCGAAGAGGTGCAGGTACCACTCCCCGTCGGCCACCCGTGTCCAGGCCGGGCCGCCGAAGATGGACTCCCAGTCGTTGGGCGGGAGTTCGCCGTTCTTCCCCTTGCCGGGACGGAAGTGGTAGCGCTCGCGCAGCGGGGAGCCCGGGCCCTCGGCGAGGGCGCGCTTGAACCACTCGTGCTGGTCGGAGGAGTGGTTCGGCACGAGGTCGACGATGATCCTGAGTCCCAGCTCGTGGGCGTCGCGGATCAGCGCGTCGGCGTCGAGCAGGTTGCCGAACATCGGGTCGACGGCACGGTAGTCGGCGACGTCGTAGCCCGCGTCGGCCTGCGGGGAGGCGTAGAAGGGGCTGAGCCACACGGCGTCGACGCCGAGGTCGCGCAGGTACGGCAGGCGGGAGCGTACGCCTTCCAGGTCGCCCATGCCGTCGCCGTTGCTGTCGGCGAAGCTGCGCGGATAGACCTGGTAGATGACCGCGTCCCGCCACCAGTCGCGGCGGCGGTCGGCGACGGCGGCGACGACGGCGGAGTGGTGGGCCGGTGCGGCGGGGGGCTGCTGGCTCATGGCGTCCTTGGTGTGATGGGGGTCCCCCCGCGCGAGCGCGGCCGGGCGTGGGGAGGAGTTCGGGTCATGGGCGCGTGGGTGCGGCGGCGGATGCGGGTGGGCCGGGGTGTGCGAGGCGGCCGCGGTGACAGCGGGGTCGGATGGACACCGCGGCCGCCTACCCGCGCGGTGAGGCGCGCGGGAGTCCCGGGGGCGTCAGCCCTTGGTGCCGCCGGCGGTGAGGCCGGTCACGAGGTTCTTCTGCACGAGGTAGAAGAACACCGACACGGGTATCGCGATCAGCACCGCGGTGGCGGCCATGTAGTTCCACTGGGCGTCGTGCTCGCTGACGAAGGTCTGCAGACCGACGGCGAAGGTGTACTTGGAGTCGTCCAGCATGAACGTGGTCGCGAAGGCGACCTCGCCGACCGCGGTGATGAAGTTGTAGAAGGCGGCGACGGCGAGGCCCGGCCGGGCCAGCGGCAGGATCAGCCGGAAGAAGGTGCCGAAGGGGGTCAGTCCGTCGACGCGTCCGGCCTCGTCGATCTCGAAGGGGATGGTGTCGAAGTACCCCTTGAGCAGCCAGGCGCTGTACGGCACGGCGGTGGTGCAGTTGATGACGATCAGCGCCCAGTATGTGTCGATGAGATCGAGCCGGCTGAAGATCTCGTACATCGGCACGATCAGGATGGCGATCGGGAAGGCCTGGGTGAGCAGCAGGACCCACATCAGCTGCTTGTAGCCGGGGAAGCGCATCCGGGAGACCGCGTAGCCGGTGGTGGCGGCGACGAGGACACCGATCAGGGTGGTGCCGAGGGCCACGATCATCGTCGACTTGAACCAGTCGAAGAAGCCGGTGTGCTGGAGCACGAAGCTGTAGTTGGAGAACGACAGCTTGCCGGCGATCTTGGCCGGGTGCAGGTAGTCGTCCTTCTCGGGGCCGAGCGACAGGAAGATCAGCCAGGCCACCGGGGCGAGCGCGATCAGGCTCGCGACGGCGAGACCGCCGTGCAGGAGGGCGGCGCCGACCGGGCCGCGTTCGCCGCGCCGGCGGGTCCGGCGCGGGGGCTGCGCGGCGGGGATCGGCCCGGCCTCGGTCTTTTCCAGGGTCGTGGTGCTCATGGCGGCGGCTCCTGCGGCGTCAGACGGCGAGCTGGTCATTGCGCTTCAGCCAGCGGAAGTAGAAGGAGGTGAAGACGGTGATGATCGACAGCAGCAGTACGCCGTACGCGGCGGACTGGGCGAAGTCGCGCGGCTGCTGTCCGAAGCCCAGGAAGTAGGCCCAGGTGACGAGGATCTGGGCGTCGGGGGCGCTGGTCGGGCCGAACAGCAGGAAGATGATGGCGAACTGGTTGAAGGTCCAGATGATGCCGAGGAGGACGACGGTGGAGCTGACGGACCTCAGCCCCGGCAGGGTGACGTGCCGGAAGCGCTGCCAGGCGCCGGCGCCGTCCATCTCCGCGGCCTCGTAGAGCGAGGAGTCGATGGACTGCAGTCCGCCGAGCAGCGAGAGCATCATGAACGGCACACCGCACCAGGTGTTGACCATGATCGCGGCGAACCGCTGCCAGAAGGTGTCCTCCAGCCACTGCGGCTGGGGCAGGTGGACGGCGTGCAGGATCTGGTTGATCACTCCGGAGTCGGAGAGCATGATCCGCCAGGAGAAGACGGTGACGAAGGTCGGCACGGCCCAGGGCAGGACGAGCAGCACACGGTAGAAGGTGCGGCCGCGCAGCTTCTCGTTGAGCATGAGCGCGAGGCCCAGGCCGATCGTGTAGTGCAGGGCCACACAGGCGGCCGTCCAGACGACGGTCCACAGGAAGTGCGACCAGAACCGGTCGTACGACAGCGGGCCGAACAGGATGTCCTTGTAGTTGTCGAGCCCGATGAACTTGTAAGTGGCCGGGATGTGGTTGACGCCGATCGTGCGCGCGGAGTTGAGGCTGTTGGCGTCGGTGAGCGTCAGGTAGACACCGCGGATCAGCGGATAGCCCACGATCACGGCGAGCACGACGACCACCGGGGCGATCATCGCGTAGGCGTACCAGTACTTCTGGTAGCCGTTCTTGATGCGCTGCCCCAGCCCGGGCCGAGGCGCGCGGTCACCGCGGCGCTTGCCGGTCGCGCGGTCGATGGCGACTGTCATGGTTCGACACCTTCAAAACGATCAGGGGTTGGGCCGGGCACAGGGCGGTGGCCGCCGGATCCTTCCCCTCCTTCGAGAGGATCCGACGGCCACGCGGGCGTCACTTGCTGAAGTCGGGCACCAGCTTGGTGATGGCGACCTCGGCATTGCTCAGGCCCTTGTCCAGCGACTCCTTGCCGCCGGCGATCTTCGGCAGCTCGGTGTCGAGCGGACCCCACAGGCTGCTGTACTCCGGCAGCTCCGGGCGGGGCTGGGCGGCGGGCAGGACGGCCTGGTAGCCGGCGATGCCAGGGTCGGCCTTGACCTGCGCGGTGTAGGCGTCCTCACGGGTGGGCAGGGTGGAGTTCTTCAGGGCGATGGTCTCCTGGGAGGCCGCCGAGGTCATGAACTTCACGAACTTCAGCGCCGCCTCCTGGTGGGACTTGTCCGAACCGGCGTAGACCGCGAGGTTGTGGCCGCCGGTCGGGGCGCCCGCCTTGCCGCTGGAGCCGGCCGGGACGGTGGCGATGCCGAGGTTGGACTTGTCCTTGAAGGCGCTGCCCTTGTAGAAGTTCGTGATCTCCCAGGGGCCCTGGATGATCGCGGCGACCTGGCCGTTGACGAAGGCGTCCTGGATGTGGGCGTAGGCGTCGGCGGTGGTGTCGGCCTTGTGCAGGCCCTTGCCGGAGAACGTGCTCAGCCAGGTGCCGTAGGCCTTCTTCGCGGCGGCCGAGTCGACGGTGATCTTCTTGGCGGCGGCGTCGACGGTGTCGGTGCCCTCGCCGTAGAGGAAGGTCTGCGCGTAGTAGGCCTGGGTGGAGCCCCAGTAGCCGAACTGGCCCGTCTTGGCCTGGACCTTGGCGGCGTCGGACTTCAGCTCGTCCCAGGTCTTGGGGGCCTCGGTGATGCCGGCCTTCTTGAACAGGGCCTTGTTGTAGACGAGGGCCAGGGTGTCGGTGACCAGCGGCACGCCGTAGGTCTTGCCCTGGTACTGGGCCTGCTTGATCAGGCTGGGCTGGAACTTGGCCTGGTCGGTGAGGGCCTCGGTGCCGTCCAGCGGCAGGAAGTAGCCCTTCTTGGCGAAGGCCGGGGTCCAGCCGACCTCGGAGCGCAGCACGTCCGGGGCACCCTTGGAGCCGGCCGCGGTGTCGAACTTGTTCTGCGCCTGGTCGAAGGGGACGTTGACGTACTTGACCTTGATGTTCTTGTTGGCAGCCTCGAACTGCTTGATCAGGGCCTGGTACGTCGGCGCCTCGTTCGTGGCGTTGGAGGTGTCCCACCAGGTGATGGTCACCGGGCCGCCGGCCTTGTCGCCGTTGCCGCTGTCGCTGCTCCCGCCGCCGCAGGCCGTCGCCGCGAGGGCGAGGGACGCCACCAGCGCGGAGGCCGCTATGCCACGCCGCATGAGTTCTCCTTGAGGGTTTAAGCCCGAGTGAGGCAGGGGCGGTCCCGTCCGCCGTCCCTGCGGTCTTGCCGACAGCGCCGTTGCGGCGGCCGGGCGACCAGGAACGTAACAGCGATGTAAGCGTTGCGAAAGACCTTGCAGAAAAAAAGTGCAAGGGAACACGATGGTTACCCGCCCGTGACCGGGGCTCGACCCCGGCGCAACCGCGCATTGGGGCCGGTGGGGCGGCGACGACGGTACTTGTGCAAGACTCTGCAAGCTCTTGCCACCATGAATTCGAGGGAGCGCGATGAGGCAGCAACCCACGGCGGGCCGTTCGGCTGCCCGTGCCCGGCGTCCGGCCGGTGGGCAAGGCGACATACGACCGGTACAGTCCGGTGCCGTGACCACACGGCTTGCCGACATCGCTGCGCAGGCGGGGGTGAGCGAAGCGACTGTCAGCCGGGTCCTCAACGGGAAGCCGGGCGTCGCCGCCACCACCCGCCAGTCCGTGCTCGCCGCGCTGGACGTCCTGGGCTACGAGCGCCCGGTGCGGCTGCGGCAGCGCAGCGAGGGGCTGGTCGGTCTGATCACTCCGGAGCTGGAGAACCCGATATTCCCGGCGCTGGCCCAGGTCATCGGCCAGGCGCTGACCCGCCAGGGCTATACGCCGGTGCTGGCCACGCAGACCCCGGGCGGCTCGACCGAGGACGAGCTGACCGAGATGCTGGTGGACCGCGGGGTCGCCGGGATCATCTATGTCTCCGGGCTGCACGCCGACACCACCGCCGACATGCAGCGCTATGAGCGACTGCGGGCGCAGGGCGTGCCGTTCGTGCTGGTCGACGGGTTCTCGCCGAAGGTGCAGGCGCCGTTCATCTCCCCCGACGACCGGGCCGCGATGACGCTCGCGGTGACCCATCTGGCCTCGCTCGGGCACACCCGGATCGGGCTCGCGCTCGGGCCGAAGCGGTTCGTGCCGGTGCAGCGCAAGATCGAGGGCTTCGTGCGGGCCATGCAGGACCAGTTGGGGCTCGCCGCCGAGGCGATCGAGACCGAGCTGATCCAGCACTCGCTGTACACGCTGGAGGGTGGTCAGGCGGCGGCGACCGCGCTGATCGAGCGGGACTGCACGGCCGTGGTGTGTGCCAGCGACATGATGGCGCTCGGTGCGATAAGGGCGGCCCGGCAGCGGGGTCTGGAGGTGCCCCGGGACGTGTCGGTGGTGGGCTTCGACGACTCTCCGCTGATCGCCTTCACCGACCCGCCGCTGACCACGGTCCGCAAGCCGGTGCCGGCGATGGGCCAGGCCGCGGTGCGCACGTTGCTGGAGGAGATCGGCGGGACGCCCGCGCCGCACAGCGAGTTCGTGTTCATGCCGGAGTTGGTGGTGCGCGGTTCGACCGCTTCGGCGCCGAACGTCGTCCGTATGTCGTAGAAGGTGCGCGGCGGACCCGACCTTGGGATGATCGGTCGAAGGACCCTTTTCTGGCAGACTTGATGCCTATGAGTGACTCGACCGTGACGCAGTCGGAAGGTCGCGAGGAGGTGGCCGTTCGACAGGCCGTCACGAGTGAGGACAGAAGAGGTGCGCGGGGTCTCGTCGGCCGGCTACGGCGCCCGCGCCGGCCCCGGCTCTGGTTCGAGATCCTTCTGATCGCGGTGAGTTACTGGACGTACTCACTGATCCGCAACGCCGTCCCGGAGCAGCGGGGCAAGGCGCTGCGCAACGCCGACTGGATCTGGCGGGTCGAGCACCACCTGGGCGTCGCCGTCGAGCAGGCCGTCAACCATGCCGTGAACTCGGTGACTTGGCTGATCATCGGGATGAACTACTACTACGCCACACTGCACTTCGTCATCACGATCGGTGTCCTGGTGTGGCTGTACCGGTGGCATCCCGGCCGCTATGCGGCGGCCCGGCTCGTGCTCTTCGCGACGACGGGTGTGGCCCTGCTCGGTTACTACCTGTTCCCGCTCGCACCGCCTCGGTTGATGCGCGGCGGGCACTTCGTGGACACCGTGATGGTGCACCACACATGGGGCTCGATGGCCTCCGGCGATCTGAAGGACATGTCGAACCAGTACGCGGCGATGCCGTCGATGCACATCGGCTGGTCGCTGTGGTGCGGGCTGACGATCTTCGCGCTGGCGTCCGTACTGTGGGTGCGGGTGCTGGGCCTGCTCTACCCGGCGGCCACCCTGCTGGTCATCGTTGCCACGGCCAACCATTTCTGGCTGGACGCCGTGGGCGGTGCGCTCTGCCTGGCCTTCGGGTTCACCGTGGCGCGGGTGTGGTACGGCACGCTGCCGTACGCGCTGCCCCGCGTGGTGCCGGTCCGCAGGCCCGAGCCGGAACGGGCGGCGGTTCGGGCTTGAGCGCCGCCTCTCCGGCCGGGCGTCACCCTCCGTCGCCGCGGCACCGGCCGGAGCTCACCCTCCGTTGCCGTAGAACAGCTCCTCGACCACCGTGCGCGCCCTGCGGGTGGTACGGCGGTACGCGTCCAGCATGTCCCCGGCGTGCCCGGCGCCGTAGCCGAGGTAGCGGCCCACGGCGGACAGCTCGCGCGGCTCGGTGGGGAAGGTGTCCCCGGCCCGGCCGCGCACCAGCATCACCGCGTTGCGCACCCTCGTCGCCAGCACCCAGGCCTCGTCCAGGATCTCCGCCTCCTCGGCGGACAGCAGCCCGGCCTCGCGCGCGGCGGCCAGCGCCTCCCGGGTGCGGGTGGTGCGCAGACCGGGCTGCTCCCAGCCGTGCCGGAGCTGGAACAGCTGGACGGTCCACTCGACGTCGGACAGCCCTCCGGGACCGAGCTTGGTGTGCAGTTTCGGGTCGGCGCCGCGCGGCAGGCGCTCGGACTCCATACGGGCCTTCAGCCGGCGGATCTCACGGACGGCGTCCTCGTCGAGGCCGCGCCGCGGGTAGCGCAGGGGGGCGATCAGCTCGGTGAAGCGGCGGCCCAGGTCCTCGTCCCCGGCGACCGGCTCGGCCCGCAGCAGCGCCTGCGACTCCCAGACCAGGGACCAGCGGCGGTAGTACGCCTCGTACGACTTCAGGGTGCGCACCAGCGGGCCCGACTTGCCCTCCGGGCGCAGGTCGGCGTCGATGAGCAGCGGCGGGTCGGCGCTGGGCAGCTGGAGCAGGCGGCGCATCTCGGCGACGACCTTGTTCGCGGCGGCGGCCGCCTCGTGCTCGTCCACGCCGTCCTGCGGCTCGTGCACGAAGACGACGTCCGCGTCGGAGCCGTAGCCCAGCTCGTGGCCGCCGAAACGGCCCATCCCTATGATCGCGAACCGGGTGGGGAGCGTGTCGCCCCAGCCGTCCCGGACCACCGCGCGCAGGGTGCCGGCGAGGGTGGCGGCGGTGAGGTCGGAGACCGCCGCGCCGACCCGGTCGACGAGGGCGCCCTGGTCGGCCTCGGCGGGGCTGGTCTCGGTGCCGTAGGAGCCGACGATGTCGGCGGCGGCCGTACGGAACAGCTCGCGGCGGCGCACGCCGCGGGCCGCGGTGACGCCCTGCTCGGCGTTCTCCGCGCGGCCCACGCCGGCCAGGATCTCCTGCTCCAGGTGGGCGCGCCCGCGCGGGTCGAGGCCGCCGCCGTCGCCGTCGCCCAGCAGGGCCACCGCCTCGGGGGCGCGCATGAGGAGGTCGGGGGCGAGGCGGCCCGCCGACAGCACTCGGGCCAGGTTCTCGGCCGCCGCGCCCTCGTCGCGCAGGAGGCGCAGATACCAGGGGGTCTTGCCGAGCGCGTCGGAGACCTTGCGGAAGTTCAGCAGGCCCGCGTCCGGGTCCGCGGAGTCGGCGAACCAGCCGAGCAGGACGGGGAGCAGGGTGCGCTGGATCGCCGCCTTGCGGGTCACGCCGGACGCCAGTGCTTCGAGGTGGCGCAGGGCGGCTGCCGGGTCGGCGTAGCCGAGGGCGACGAGGCGCTCGCGGGCCGCCTCGGGGCTCAGACGGGCCTCGCCGGGGGCGAGTTGGGCGACCGCGTCGAGCAGCGGGCGGTAGAACAGCTTCTCGTGCAGCCGCCGTACGACGCCGGTGTGCCGCTTCCACTCCCGGATCAGCTCGGTCGCCGGGTCGGTGCGCAGGCCGAGGGAGCGGCCGAGGCGCCGCTGGTCCTCCTCGGCGACCGGGACGAGGTGGGTGCGGCGCAGGCGGTAGAGCTGGATGCGGTGCTCCATCGAGCGCAGGAAGCGGTACGCCTCGTCCAGGCGGGCGGCGTCCTCGCGGCCGACGTAGCCTCCGGCGGCCAGGGCCTGGAGGGCGTCGAGGGTGGTGCCGCTGCGCAGCGACCGGTCGGTGCGGCCGTGCACCAACTGCAGGAGCTGGACGGCGAATTCGACGTCGCGCAGGCCGCCGGGGCCGAGTTTGAGTTCGCGCTCGATCTCGGACGCGGGGATGTTCTCGACCACGCGCCGGCGCATCTTCTGGACGTCCGCCACGAAGTTCTCGCGCTCGGCCGCCTTCCAGACCAGGGGTTCGAGCGCGTCGACGTACGCCTGGCCGAGGTCGGCGTCGCCCGCCACCGGGCGGGCCTTGAGGAGGGCCTGGAACTCCCAGGTCTTCGCCCAGCGCTGGTAGTAGGCGAGGTGGGAGGAGAGGGTGCGGACCAGGGGGCCGTTGCGGCCCTCGGGGCGGAGGTTGGCGTCCACCGGC
This sequence comes from Streptomyces sp. NPDC052107, assembly GCF_040680215.1. Classification (NCBI taxonomy): domain Bacteria; kingdom Bacillati; phylum Actinomycetota; class Actinomycetes; order Kitasatosporales; family Streptomycetaceae; genus Streptomyces; species Streptomyces sp. NPDC052107. The sequence continues at coordinate 77,262 of NZ_JBFAWG010000001.1, read as the reverse complement.
CAGATGGAGCCCTCCACGGTGGTCTCGGAGCAGATCCGCATAAGGTGCGAGGCGAGGCGGGTGGCCGAGGTGAGGGCCTTGGCCTCGGTGGTGCCGTCGGCCGCCTCGGCCACGAAGATCACGTCCACGTCGGAGACGTAGTTCAGTTCGTGGCCGCCGCACTTGCCCATCGCGATCACCGCGAGGCGGCAGGCGGCGGCGTCCCCGGGGGCGTTCGCCTGGGCGATGGCGAGGGCGGCGCGGAGGGTGGCCGTGGCGAGGTCGGCGAGTTCGGCGGCCGTCTCGGCGACGTCCGTGGTGCCGCAGACGTCGCGGGCGGCGATGGAGAGCAGACAGCGGCGGTAGGCGACGCGGAGGGAGACGGGGTCGGTGGCCCCGGCCAGGCCGCGCTCGAACTCCTCGACGCCCGGGTGCAGGTCCCGGGGCTCGTAGGTGACCAGGGCGTGCCAGTCGCTCGGGTGGCGGGCCAGGTGGTCGGTGAGGGCGGCGGAGGCGCCGAGGACGCCGAGGAGACGGTCGCGCAGCGGCTTGGCCGCGATGAGGGTGTCCAGCAGTTCGCGGTGGGCGGTGGGGCCGTCCTGGGCCTCCAGGAGGCGGACCAGGCCGTGCAGGGCGAGGTCGGGGTCGGCGGTGGCGCCCAGGGCTTCCAGGAGGACGGGGTCGTTGCGGACGGGGGTGAGCTCCGGGCCGTCCAGGAGGCGCTCTGCGGCGGAGGGGTCGGTGAAGCCGTGTCGGAGCAGGCGGGTGAAGGTACTGCTTCTGCGCCCCGGCGTCATCTCCGTGGCCTCCCCTGCGTGCGTCTCGGATCGGGATCGTCCTGGCCAGAGCCTAACCGGAGGGGGGCGGGGGGGCTTCGCCGAGCGGGTGTGGGTCCTGCGGGGGCTGGGTCGGGTGCGAGTGGGGGCCCGTGCTGGGCCGGTGTGGGGTGCCGGTGTGTGGGAGTCGCCTGCGGGTGCGAGGTCCTGCGTGGTTCCTACGATGCGTGGCCCTGCGGGTGCGTGTCCTATGTCCGCGGCGGGCGGACACCGCCCGGCACGTCCCCTTCCCGCCGTGCGCGGCCGCGGGCAGTAGTTCATCCGGTCTTCATTCTCCCGGTTGGGTGCCGTGCGGCGGGGGAATGTTGGCGTGTGCATGCTCTGTCCGCACCGCCAACCCCGTCCCGCCCCCAACCGGAGGTTGATGTGTCCGGCAGTTCCGTGTACCGCCGTGCCCGTACCGTCGTGGCGTCTGCAGCGGCGCTCGCCGCGGCCGCGTTCGGGCTGTGGACCGGGATCGGCGAGGAGTCCGCGCACGCCGCGGGCGCCGTGCCGAGCCCGGACCACGTCGTCGTCGTGGTCTTCGAGAACCACGCGTACAGCCAGGTCATCGGCTCCTCCAGCGCCCCGTACATCAACTCGCTGAAGTCGTCAGGTGCCAACCTCACGCAGTCGTACGCCGAGACCCACCCGAGCCAGCCGAACTACTACGCCATGTTCTCCGGCTCGACGCAGGGAATCACGGACGACAGCTGCGTCACGCCGGGGTTCTCCTCCGCCCCCAACCTGGCGTCCGAGCTGATCGCCGCCGGCCGCACCTGGGCCAGCTACAACGAGACCCTGCCGAGCCAGGGCTCGACCGTGTGCACCAGCGGCAAGTACGCCCAGAAGCACAACCCGTGGTTCGGGTTCAGCAACGTGCCGACGTCCAGCGCCAAGACGTTCGCCCAGTTCCCCACCGACTACACCCAGCTGCCCCAGCTGTCGTACGTGGTCCCCAACCTGTGCAGCGACATGCACGACTGCTCGGTGTCCACCGGTGACACCTGGCTGAAGAACAACCTGGGTGCCTACGCGACCTGGGCCAAGACCCACAACAGCCTGCTCGTCGTCACGTTCGACGAGGACAACCGGCTGAGCGGCAACCGGATCCCGACCGTGCTGTACGGGCAGCCGGTGACGGACGGGTCGTCCAGCTCGACCACGTACAACCACTACGACCTGCTGCGCACCCTGGAGGACAGCCAGGGGCTGACCTCGCACGCGGGCAACGCGGCCTCCGCCAAGGACATCACCGGCATCTGGGCGTCCTGACGTGTACGTAGCGGACAGCCGCGCGAGTACGCCGGCGTCCGCGGACGGTGCCGTCCGGCCACTGGCCGGGCGGCGCCGTGCCGCGATCGCCCCGACCGTGCTCGTGCTCGGAACGGTCAGTCTGGTGACGGACGTGTCGTCCGAGATGGTCACGGCCGTGCTGCCGTTGTACCTGGTCAGCGGGCTGGGCCTGTCCCCGCTGGGCTTCGGCCTGCTCGACGGCGTCTACAACGGGTTCTCCGCGGTCGTACGGCTTGTGGGCGGGCACCTCGCGGATCGCGGTGGCGGGCGGCACAAGTGGGTCGCCGGGTTCGGGTACGCGGTCTCGGCCGTGTGCAAGCCGCTGCTGCTGGTCGCGCACTCGCTGACCCCGATCGGTCTGGTGCTCGCGGCCGACCGTACGGGGAAGGGCCTGCGGACCGCTCCCCGGGACGCCCTCATCTCGCTGTCGAGTACGGCGGAGTCCCGGGGGCGCGCCTTCGGTGTGCACCGGGCCATGGACACGGCGGGTGCGCTGCTCGGCCCGCTGGTGGCCTTCCTGATCCTGCGGGCGACGGTCGACGGATACGACGCGGTGTTCACCGTCAGCTTCTGTGTCGCTGTGCTGGGCGTGCTGGTCCTGGTGCTGTTCGTGCCGGGCGGGCGCGGTGGCGCGGTCGCGGACGAGCGGCCCACCCTGCGGGGTGCGGTGGCGCTGTTGCGGCGGCGTGGGCTGCGGCGGATCGCGGTGTGCGCGCTGCTGCTCGGTCTGGCCACGGTCAGTGACTCGTTCGTCTATCTGCTGCTCCAGCGCCGGCTCGGCGTCCCGGACCGGTGGTTCGCGCTGCTGCCGCTCGGTACGGCCGCCTCCTTCCTGCTGCTGGCGGTGCCGCTCGGGCGGCTCGCGGACCGGGTGGGCCGGTGGGCGGTGTTCGTCGCCGGGCACGGTGCCCTGCTGGTCGCGTATGCGTTGCTGCTCACGGCGTGGCACGGCTCGGCCCTGCCGTACGTCGTCCTCGCCCTGCACGGCGCCTTCTACGCGGCCACCGACGGGGTGCTGATGGCGGCGGCCTCGGACGGGGTGCCGGAGGCGCTGCGCTCGTCCGGGCTGGCCCTCGTGCAGACCGGGCAGGCGCTGGCCCGGTTCGCCTGCTCGCTGCTGTTCGGCGCGGCCTGGACGGTGTGGGGCGACCGGGCGGCGCTGGCGGGCGCGGCGGTGGCGCTGGCCGCGTGTGCCGCCTTCTCCCTCACCCTGCGCCCGAAGGGGACGGTGCCCGCATGACCATACGCAACCGCGTCCTGATCCTGGTCGGCGCCGTCGCCGTGCTCGCGGCGGTGGGACTGGCGTCCGTGCTGCACGCCTCGGCCCGGGCCGACCGCCGTGACCACGCCCAGGCGGGCGGCCCCCGGGTGACGCCGGGGACGGTGGCGCTGACCGGGCGCGGGGTGATGGAGTTCCGGAACATGGCCTGGGGGCCGCACCGGGACGAGATCGTCAGCGTTCCGGCGTCCGATCCGTCGGGTCCGCGTACCGCCTCCGGCGTCAAGTGCCTGCGTTTCTACACCGCTTCCGGAACCGGCGTGTGTCTGCAGGCGGTGCACGGCCCGGTCTCGGACACCTACCGGGCACTGATCCTGGACGCCCGCCTGCGCACCGTCCACCGGTACGACGTCCCCGGCATCCCGTCCCGCGCCCGCGTCTCCCCCACCGGCCGCTTCGCCGCCTGGACGGCGTTCGTGGGCGGCGACTCCTACGCCGGTACGAACTTCTCCACGCGTGCGGCGATCGTGGACACGAGGAGCGGTGAGCTGATCCCGTCCCTGGAGGCCTTCCGCGTCGTCAGGGACGGGCACACCTACCACGCGGCGGACGCCAACTTCTGGGGCGTGACGTTCGCGGCGGACGACCGCACGTTCTACGCCACCCTGGCGACGCAGGGGAAGACCTATCTCGTACGAGGTGATCTGCGCGCCCGCACGGTCACGACTGTGCACACGAACGTCGAGTGTCCGTCCCTCTCGCCCGACGGCACGCGGATCGCCTACAAGAAGCGGGTCGCGGGGCTGCCGAAGGACGCCCCTTGGCATCTGTACGTGCTCGACCTGCGCACCTTGCGGGAGACCCCGCTCGCCGAGTCCCGCAGTGTCGACGACCAGGTGGTGTGGCGCGATGCGCACACCCTGGTCTACGCCCTGCCCGGGGACTTCGGCGCGGACCTCTACACGGTTCCCGCGGACGGCTCCGGGGCCCCGCGCCGGATCGCCTCGGCCGCGGTGTCCGCCGCGTATGTCGGCTGACCGTGCGGACGGGTCAGGGCAGCGTCCAGAACCGGACCGTGACGAGATAGAAGACGGCGGCCCAGAAGACCATCGCCACCGCGACCACGGCGAGGCCGCGGACGTTGGTTCTGACCACCGCCTCGCCCGGTGGCGGGCGCAGCCACCGCCCGAGCAGCGGGTTCACGTAGAAGGGCATCGTGAGGAAGCTCATGAGGAAGCTCGACAGCAGGTTCCCCACGAGCAGGCCGATCCAGAGCGGCAGGTGCAGCGGGAACAGCGCGAGCGTCAGCAGCACGACGGTCGGGTACAGGCCGACCCAGACGGCGAGGGAGGTCTTGGTCGCGGAGGGCGGCGGCGGTGCCTCCTTGCCGTCGCCCTCGAAGGCGAACCAGCTGCCGAACGAGTTGTCGATCGTGCGCAGTTTGAAGTCGTTGAACTTCTCGCCCGCGGCCAGGATCTTCTGCCGTTGCGGCGACGTGAGCCAGGCGTCGAGGTGCTCGGCGGTGTCGTAGCGGTACAGCGTGGTCCACTCCTCCTGCAGTCCCTCGACGGGGCGGAAGAGCTCGGTCCCGCGGAACCCCTCGAACTTGCTCTCCTCCTCGACCATGTGATGCTGCCACTCGAGGAAGTCGTCGACGTGGTCCGGGTGGACGCGGTGGGTGACCACCACGGTCACCAGGGGATCCAGTGACTGCGTGCCGCTGCTGACCACCTGCTGGGTCGCCGGGCCGTCGAAGTACTTGCTGCCGACGTCGAGGTACGTCTGCCGGGTCGCGCTGTTGATCCAGGTCTGAAGGTGCGCGACCGAGTCGAAGCGGTACACCACGACCCAGTCGGGTTGCAGGGGGGTCGGCGGCGAGATCTCGGCGCCGAGGAAGCCGGGGTAGTAGGCGGCGGCGTCGTTCAGGTCCTCCTGCCAGGTCTCGTACTCCTTCTCCATGCCGGGCAGGACCTTCTGCCCGATGATCGCCGTGGCCGCGGCGGCGACGTTCTTCGTGGTGTTCATGGTGCTCAACCTGCCGGCACCGACTGCTGTGCGTGGAGTCGGCCGTAGATCCGTTCCGGTGTCAGCGGCAGCGCGCGGTAGCGGACGCCCGTGGCGTCGTGGACCGCGTTCGCCAGCGCGGGGGCCACCGGGTTGATGCAGCACTCCGCCATGCCCTTGGAGCGCATGGGCCCCACCGAATCCGCCGAGTCCACGAGGAGAACCTCGGTACGGGGGACGTCCGCGTAGGTGGGCATGCGGTAGTTCCGGAAGTTCGGGTTGGCCATCGCGCCGTTGTCGTCGACGTGGTGGTTCTCGGTCAGCGCGAAGCCGATCCCCTGGGCGACGCCGCCCTCCACCTGTCCGCGGACCTGCGCCGGGTTGATGATCACTCCGGCGTCCGCCGCCTGCACGCTGTACAGGATCCGTATCTCGCCCGTCACCCGGTGGACGGCGACCCGGAACCCCTGGGTGTTGGAGGTGACGCTGCGGGGCGAGCCGTACGCCTTGCGGGCGGCGGCGAACCGGATGCCGCGCGCTCGCGCCGACGCGACGAGTTCGGCCAGCGACACCCGGCGGTCCCCGCAGACGACGCCGTCGTCGTCCATGGAGCACAGCACGACGTGCACGCCCGTGTGTGCCGCGGCGAACTCCAGGATGCGGTCGCGCACGGCGCCGGCCGCGCGCAGGACGGCGTTGCCCGCCACGAAGAGGCCCGCGCTCGCGAAGGCGCCGGTGTCGAATCCCGTGCGGTCGGTGTCGGACTGCACCAGTCGGATCCGGGCCGGCGTGGTGCCCAGCTGGCTCGCCGCGATCTGGACATGGGCCGTGGAGGTGCCCTCCCCGAACTCCACCGTTCCTACGGCCAGTTCGTAGATGAGGTCGTCGCCGAGCGTGACCCAGGCCTCGGAGAGGTGCTCGGTCGGGGGCGCCGTCTCGTGCAGGGAACTCGCCACACCGGTTCCGACGAGCCACTCGGGTCCGGGCGGCGGCTGGCCGGCCGTACGGGCCAGGGCGTCGCCCACGAGGTCGATGCAGGTGGCGAGCCCGTCCTCGGTGAAGAGCACGTCGTCGGGGCCCTCGTGCAGGGCGACCAGCGGCTCGCCCGGCCGCACGATGTTGCGCCGGCGCAGCTCCAGCGGGTCGAGGTGCAGGGCGCGGGCCAGTTCGTCCATCGCCGACTCCACGGCGAACGCCGGCTGGGTCATCCCGTAACCGCGCAGGGCACCGCTCGGCACCGTGTTCGTGTACACGGAGTACGCGTCGTACCTCTTGTTGGGGCAGCGGTAGATCATGACGGCGGCGCCGCCCGCGTACACCGTCTCGCCACCGTGGTTGCCGTAGGCGCCGGTGTTGGAGACGTTGCGCACCTGGAAGGCCGTCAGCGTGCCGTCGGCCTTCGCTCCGAGCTTGACCGTCAGGGTCATCGGATGCCGCGGCGAGGCCGTGGTGAACTCCTCCTCCCGGGTGTACTCGAGGCAGGAGGGCCGCCCGGTGTCCAGGGTGGCGAGCGCGACCAGGTCCTCCGAGATCACCTCTTGCTTGCCGCCGAAGCCGCCGCCGACCCGCTTGCAGAACACCCGTACCTGGTCGGGGCGCAGGCCGAACAAGTGCTCCAGTTTGCCCTTGGCGATGGACGGCGACTGCGAACTGGTGCGGACGTTCAGCCGGCCGTCCTCCATCCAGGCGATCGAGCCGTGGGTCTCCAGGTGCCCGTGCTGCACCCGCGGTGAGAAGTACGTGCCTTCGTGGATCACGTCGGCGGCGGCGAACCCCGCCTCGACGTCACCGATGTGCGAGTGGAGTTCCAGCAGGATGTTGTGGACGGGGTCACGGACGAACGGGTCGTCGAACCCGTGCAGTTGGGGGGCGCCGTCGGCCATCGCCTGCTCCGGGTCGAACACCGGCGGAAGCACCTCGTAGGTGACGGCCAGGCGCCGGCAGCCCTCCTCCGCCGCCCCGACGGTGTCGGCCAGGACGGCGGCGACGCGCTGGCCGACGAAACGGACCGTGTCGTCGAGGATGTACGTGTCGGCCGGGTCCACCAGGTGGTCGGTGTGGATCGCCGTGGTGAAGAGTCTGCGGGGTACGTCCTGCCAGGTGTAGACCCGGTGCACGCCGGGCACGGCCAGTGCGGCGCTCTTGTCGACCGAGAGGATCCGGGCGTGCGCGTGCGGCGAGTGGAGCACCTTGAGGTGCAGCAGGCCGTCGATGTGCGTGTCCATGGTGAACTCGGCGTGACCGGTCACGACGTCCTGGCCCGCGGGGGCGCCGACGCTCGTCCCGACGGCCTTGCCCGGCGCGGCCGTCTCCACCGCGCCGACGCCCCGCACCGCGTCCTCGATCGCCCGGTAGCCGGTGCAGCGGCAGAGGTTGCCCTTCAACGCCCGCGGCAGATCCGCCTTCTGCTCCTCGGTGAAGGCCGCCGAGGTCATGATCATCCCAGCGGTGCAGAAACCGCACTGGAACCCCGGGGCGTCGCGGAACTGGCGCTGCATGGGATGCAGGGCGCCGGGCCGTCCCAGGCCCTCGATCGTGGTCACCTCACGGCCGTCCGCCCGGAACGCGGGGGTGATGCAGCTGTGGACGGGTTCGCCGTCCAGCCACACCGTGCAGGCGCCGCAGTCGCCCGCGTCACAGCCCTTCTTGACGCCGAAGTGCCCGAGTTCACGGAGGAAGGTGCGCAGGCACTGGCCGGGTGCCGGTTCCCGGTCGAACTTGTTGCCGTTCACGAGGTAGGTCATGCCAGGTCCCCAGCCAGGAGTTCACGGCGAATCTCTTCGGCGAAGTGCTGTGTCAGATGGCGACGGTGGTCGGGCGTCCCGTTGGGATCGGCGAACCAGACGTCGGCGGGAAGGGCGTCGATGCTCTGCCGCAGAGTCCGGGCGTCGGGTACGACGTCGAAGGCGATCCGGACGGGCCGCGTGGTACCGGCGGTGACGCTGAGCAACAGATCGGCCCCTCCCGGCCGTTGGGTACCGATGAGGAACACCGTCGAACGGCCTAGCCGGGTGAGGGAGAAGCGGCGGTGCGCGGTGCGTCTGCGCAGCGCGTGCGCCGGAACGGTGGCACGCCGCAGGATCTCTCCCGGAGCGAGAATGTTGCGGTGCTCGCCCGTCACGAAGTCGAGGGCGTCGACGACGCGTACGGAGCCGTCGGGAGCCCACAGTTCGTACTGCGCCTCCAGCGCCACCGTCAGGGTGATCATCGGTCCGGCCGGCAGGGACATGCAGATGTTGCCGCCGACGGTCGCCGCGTTCCAGACCTTGAACGAGGACAGGAAGGCCTCGCAGCTCGCGCGGAGGAGAATTCCCGCGGTCCAGTCCACGGGGCAGGCGAAGGCGTGCAGATCGCGGATCGTACAGGTGGCGCTGATCTCGAGTCCGCCGTCGACCGTCGGGACAAGGGGTTCCCAGCGCAGGGCCGTGAGGTCGATCAGCCGGTGCAGGTCCGGCTGCTCGACGGAGTAGAGCCAGGTTCCGCCGGCGAGCCAGGCATCGCCGTTGTGCCAGTCCTCGCCCGGACGATCGGACGGCTGCCGGACTACTTCGGTGATGGTGTTGAGGTCCATGAGAAACGACCTACGGAGAAAAAGACCCACGGCAGACGGATGTCCCGTGACACCGTGGGAATTGCTGTCCCGCTCATGGACGACCCGCGGGTACATATGTCTGTGACTACGCTTTCGGCCAGCGTATCCCAGCGTGCCGACGACGGCCCTCGGAGCGAGAAGAGCAGCGCGTAGCCGCACACCCGGACACTCGCGCCGGCGTCCGGGCAGGGGGCTGACCAGCACGGATGTGCGATGGTCCCTGGTCCCCCGGCGGCCCCGGCGGGTAGCCGAACCATCGGTCCGGCCGGCTCCGGGCTGTCGGTCGCGCGTCGGCTCTCGCGGAACCACACTGGTCATCGGGGCCGCCTCGCCGGAAGCGCGTGCCCACGACAAGAGGACGACCCCATGCCCACGGACACGTCTCCCGGCCCGCTGCGATTCCTGGTCTTCGGTGCGGCGCTGCGGGCCGATTCGGCCAACGCCCGCCTCGCCTCACTCGTGGCCCGACTCATCTCCGACACCGGTGCCACCGTCGACCTGGCCGCCATGCGCGACTTCGACATGCCCTTGTACGACGGCGACATGGAGGCCGGCGAGGGGCTGCCGCGCGGCGCCCTCGCCCTGCGCGACCGACTCGACCGGAGCGACGCCTTCGTCATCTCCTCGCCGGAGTACAACGCCTCCGTGCCGGGAGTACTGAAGAACGCGATCGACTGGGTCTCCCGTATCCGGCCGCAGCCGTTCAAGACCAAGCACGCGCTGCTCGTCTCCGCCTCGCCGTCCCTGGTCGGCGGCAACCGCGGGCTGTGGGCCCTGAGGATTCCCCTGGAACACCTGGGCACCCGCGTCTACCCGGACATGTTCAGTGTGGCCAACAGCTACCAGGCCTTCACCGAGGACGGAACGCTGGCCGACCCCGGGCTGCAGCGACGTCTCACCGATACCGTGGCGGGTTTCCTCAGCCTCGTCGAGGCGGACGTGCGCTACGTCTGTCTGGAACGCCGGTGGTACGAGTTCCTGGGAGACCGCACCGAGGCAGCCGTCACCCAACGGGCCGAGGCGTGACGCGAACGCAGCGGGCCGGGTTCACAGGCGCACGATGACCAGGGCGGTGTCGTCGGTGGCGCCACCGGGTGGGAGCAGGTCGTCGAGCACGGCGTCGGCGAGGGCTTCGGGCTCTTCCGCCCGGTGGCGCGCCAGGGAGTCGGCGAGCCGGGCGAGGCCGGTGTCGATGTCCTCGTGGCGGCGTTCGATCAGGCCGTCGGTGTAGAGCACGAGAACGGCGCCCTCGCGGAAGGCCGTGACAGCCTGGACCCGGGGGGCGTGTTGAGGGCGGGCGGCCAGGGGCGGGTCGGTGGCCTGGTCCAGGAACTGGACGGTCCCGTCCCTCTGTAGGAGCCCGGGCGGGGGGTGGCCGGCGCTGCTGTACGTGATGGTGCGGGCCTCCCAGTCGACGAATGCCGTGGCCACGGTGGTGTTCTCGGCGCCGTCGACGGTGCGGGCGTACAGCCCGAGGATTTCCAGGGCGCGGGCGGGGCCTTCGGCGGCGAGGGAGGCGGCGGTGAGGGCGCTGCGCAGTTGTCCCATGACGCCGGCGGCGTGCAGGCCGTGACCGACGACGTCGCCGACGGCGACGACGATGCGATCGCCGGGCAGATCGGCCAGCTCGTACCAGTCGCCGGCCACATTCAGCGCTTCGGCGGCGGGCCGGTAGCGTACGGCCGCCGGATGCCGACCGACCGGCCGGGGAGCGGGCAGCATGGCTTCTTGCAAGGTCAGCGCGACTTCCCGGGCGCGGAAGAGCTCGGTGACGTCCTCCACCCGGTGCAGCAGCAGCGTCACCTGCCCATCAGGTCCGACCAGGGGAATGTTGGTCATGTTGAAATACCGCTCGTGCGCTACCCCGGGCTGGTCGGGGTCCTCCATGTCGAAGCGCTGCAGCGCTACGATGCTGCGCTCACCGGTTTCCACCGCCCGGCGCAGTGACGCCAGAATTCTGAGCAGGAGAGGCTCGGCGGGGTCCTTGTCGGGGCGGTCCTCGGGCAGGAAGCGACCGACCACTTGCTCGCGGGGGAGGCCCCTGAGGGTCAAGAACTCCGGGTTGGCGTCCACGAAGACCAGCTGCGGGGTCACCAGCGCCACCGCTCCGGGAGTGGCCTGGAACACCGCCGCGTAGTCGACCGCCGGTACCTTCATGACTTTCCTGCCTTGCCACCGCGGCTGCGTCTCTTTTCACGATACGAGGGAGGGTCCCAGCCGGCCCCATGAGCCCTCGGCAGACGCGACGGGGCCGACGGTCCACGACCGTCGGCCCCGTGGGTTCGTTTCGCCGGAAACCCGCCCTGACCTGCGCTTACAGCACCGGCAGGTTCTTGCGCAGCTCGAACGCCGTGACCTCCGAGCGGTACTCCTCCCACTCCTGCCGCTTGTTGCGCAGGAAGAAGTCGAAGACGTGCTCGCCGAGGGTTTCGGCGACCAGGTCGCTGCGTTCCATGAGGGTCAGGGACTCGCCGAGGTTCTGCGGGAGGGGCTCGATGCCCATCGCGCGGCGCTCGGCGTCGGAGAGGGCCCAGACGTCGTCCTCGGCGCCGGGCGGGAGCTCGTAGCCCTCCTCGATGCCCTTCAGGCCGGCCGCCAGGAGGACGGCGTAGGCCAGGTAGGGGTTGGCGCCCGAGTCCAGGGAGCGGACCTCGACGCGGGCCGAGCCGGTCTTGCCGGGCTTGTACATCGGAACGCGGACCAGGGCGCTGCGGTTGTTGTGGCCCCAGCAGATGTACGACGGGGCCTCGCCGCCGGCGCCGGCCGTGCGCTCGGAGCCGCCCCAGATGCGCTTGTAGGAGTTGACCCACTGGTTGGTGACCGCGGAGATCTCCGCCGCGTGCCGCAGCAGGCCCGCGATGAAGGAGCGGCCGACCTTGGAGAGCTGGTACTCGGCGCCGGACTCGTAGAACGCGTTGCGGTCGCCCTCGAAGAGGGAGAGGTGCGTGTGCATGCCGGAGCCGGGGTGCTCAGAGAAAGGCTTCGGCATGAAGGTCGCGTGCACCCCCTGCTCCAGCGCCACCTGCTTCATGACCAGGCGGAACGTCATGATGTTGTCCGCCGTGGAGAGCGCGTCGGCGTAGCGCAGGTCGATCTCCTGCTGGCCCGGCGCGCCCTCGTGGTGGGAGAACTCCACCGAGATGCCCATCGACTCCAGCATGGTGATCGCCTGACGGCGGAAGTCCATGCCGACGTTGGTGGGCGTGTGGTCGAAGTAGCCCGAGTTGTCGGCCGGGGTGGGGCGGGAGCCGTCCAGCGGGCGGTCCTTCAGCAGGAAGAACTCGATCTCGGGGTGGGTGTAGAAGGTGAAGCCCAGGTCGGAGGTGCGGGCCAGGGCGCGCTTGAGCACGTAGCGGGGGTCCGCGAAGGACGGGGAGCCGTCCGGCATGAGGATGTCGCAGAACATGCGGGCGGTGCCGGGGGTCTCCGCGCGCCACGGCAGGACCTGGAAGGTGGACGGGTCCGGCTTGGCGATCATGTCGGACTCGTAGACCCGGGCGAATCCCTCGATGGCCGAGCCGTCGAAGCCGATGCCCTCGTCGAAGGCCTGCTCCAGCTCGGCGGGGGCCACGGCGACGGACTTCAGGAAGCCCAGCACGTCCGTGAACCACAGGCGTACGAACCGGATGTCGCGCTCCTCCAACGTCCGGAGCACGAACTCCTGCTGCTTGTCCATCTTCCGCTACCCCATCCTTGCTGGTCAGGCCGCCTGTCCCCCGTCCCGCGGGAGGCGGTCGGGCACCTGAGCATCCCACCACAACACCATTTCATGCGCGTTGCGGACCTTGATCGCGGACGCATCCTCGGCCTGAACGCCTCTCGTACGGCAGATGTACTGCCGTGTCGCCCATCTTGCCTGTTCGGACCGACATCCGTAATGGCCGGTCCGCTCCCGACGTGAGCGATGCCACGCCCGTTTAATTTGCATCTCAGATGCAACTTTTCTGACGGTCGGATCAGTTGAGATGCAAGGAGTCCTGATGCTGACCGAGCAGTCCGCAGCCACCGTCCGCGCCACCCTTCCCGCAGTCGGCGCGGCCATCGGCGAGATCACCGAGCGCTTCTACGCCCGCCTCTTCGCCGCCCACCCCGAACTGCTGCGGGACCTGTTCAACCGCGGCAACCAGGCCTCCGGCGCCCAGAAGCAGGCCCTCGCCGGCTCCATCGCCGCCTTCGCCACGTACCTGGTGAACCACCCGGACCAGCGGCCGGACGCGATGCTCAGCCGCATCGCCCACAAGCACGCCTCTCTGGGCGTGTCCCCCGAGCACTACCCGATCGTGCACGAGCACCTCTTCTGCGCCATCGCCGAGGTTCTCGGCGAGACCGTCACGCCCGAGGTCGCCGCCTGGCCCGAGGTCTACTGGCTGATGGCCAACGCGCTCATCGCCATCGAGAAGCGGCTGTACGAGGAGAGCGGCAGCACCGAGCGCCGCCTCTGGGAGGTCGTGGAACGCGTCGAGGAGACGGCGGACGTCGTCACCTTCCGGCTGCGCCCGGCCGACGGCGGGCCGGTGCGCGACTTCCGCGCCGGCCAGTACGTCTCCGTCCAGGTCGAGCTGCCCGACGGCGCCCGGCAGATACGGCAGTACAGCCTGTCCGGCGCGCCCGGCGACACCCTCCGCCAGTTCAGCGTCAAGCGCGTGACCGGCGACGACGCGGCGCCCGACGGCGAGGTCTCGAACCGCCTCCACGCGCGCGTGCGGGTCGGTGACGTCCTGGACCTGTCCGAGCCGTACGGCGACCTCGTCCTGGACGCCGACGCCGAGACCCCCCTGCTGCTCGCCTCCGCCGGTATCGGTGTGACCCCGATGACCGCGATGCTGGCCGACCTCGCGGCGAGCGGGCACGGCGGCCCGGTCACCGTCGTCCACGGCGACCGCTCCCCCGCCGACCACGCCCTGCGCACCGACCACGGGACGTACGCCGGGAAGCTCGCGGGCGCGTCCGTGCACTTCTTCTACGAGCGGGACGCCGAGCCGGGCACCCGCACCGGCCTGGTCGACCTCACCGACATCGCCGTACCGGCCGGCACGCGCGCGTACCTGTGCGGCCCGCTGCCGTTCATGCGCGCGGTGCGGGCCCAGCTGATCGAGAAGGGCGTGGCCCCGGCCGACATCCACTACGAGGTGTTCGGTCCGGACCTGTGGCTGGCCCAGGGCTGAGCAGCGGCAGCGCGCCGAAGGGGTGCGGGGAATGGGCCCTACGGCCTCCGGATCACTCGGCGCCGAAGCGGCGGGCGCCCTCGCGGCCGATCTCCTGGTTCTCCGCCACGTACGGGCGCAGTTCCTGCTCGTAGGCGGCGAAGGCCTTGGTGTGGTCGCCGCCGGACTCCGCGAGGTGCCGGGCGAGGGCGCGGGCGCCGATCAGGGCCTGGGAGGTGCCCATGCCCGAGGTGGGGGCGGCGCAGTAACCGGCGTCGCCCACCAGCACGACCCGGCCCTCGGACCAGTGGTCGAGGTGGACCTGGCAGGCCGACGAGAAGTAGAGGTCCTCGGCGGCGGACATGTCATCCAGCAGTCGGGGCACGATCCAGCCTGCGCCGGCCATCCGCTCCCGGGTGATCCGCTCCTGCTCCGCGCGGTCCAGCAGGTCCAGCTTCGACGAGTCGCTGGCGAAGGAGAGGCTGACGGACATCCGCTCCGGGTCGGCCGTACTGAAGGCGTAGACCGCCCGGTCCGGGGTCTGCCACAGCGCGCCCCGGTGGTCCAGGCCCAGCCGGTTCGGTGAGGTGAAGCCCACGCCCGACAGGCCCAGGTGCCGGATCGCCTCGCCGTGCGGGCCGAAGACCAGGCGGCGTACCACTGAGTAGATGCCGTCGGCGCCGACGACCAGGTCGAAGGTGTCCGGTGCGGCCCGTTCGAAGCCGACCCGGACGCTGTCGGCGTCCTGCTCGATGGCGTTGATGGAGTCGTCGAAGACGTAGCGCACCGCGTCCCGCGTGTGCTCGTGCAGGATGCGGGTCAACTCCCGCTTCGGCACTTCCAGTTCACCGGCGAAGACCTCGGCGGGCAGCTCGCCCGCGCGGTTGCCGTCGGCGTCCAGCAGATCGGTGCCGCGCATCCCGGTGGCGTGCCCGCGCACCTCCTGAAGGATCCCCAGGTCTTCCAGCGCGTCGAAGGCCCCACCCCGGAAGTCGACTGCGTAGCCGCTGTCGCGCGGCGCCGAGGCGCGCTCGACCACGGTCACCTCGTGGCCGTCGCGGTGCAGGAAGAAGGCGAGCGCGGGACCTGCGACGCTCGCGCCGGAGATGAGGACCTTCATGACATACCCCCGTCATCGTGATCAAGTCGGGTACCAGCCTTCATCAGGTCCGCCCCGCGATCAACACGACTTTCGGCCACCGGCGTCAACCGCCCCGCGGGCCCCGGGAGATGCCCAGCAGCAGCGGGCCCGTCGGCTCGGTGACGAGTTCGTCGATCGTGACCGGGTCCAGCGCCGCGTAGAACGCCTCCTGGGCCCGGCGCAGGGCACCGCGCAGACGGCAGGCGGAGTTCAGGGGGCAGGGGGCCGTACCCGCCGTACCCTCGCAGTCGACCACGTCGCCCTCGCCCTCGAAGGTGCGCACCACCGCGCCGACCGAGGCCGTACCGCCCTTGGCGGTGAGGGCGAGGCCGCCGCCCCGGCCGCGCCGGGCGTCGACGAGGCCCAGGTGCTGGAGTTCGGCGACGACCTTCGCGGCGTGCGTGTAGGGCACGTCCATGTCCGCCGCGACCTGGCGGGTGGTGGGCGTGGCGTCGGCGGCCACGGCCAGTCGCATCAGGACGCGCAGGGCCAGGTCGGTGGAGCGCAGGAGCCGCATACCACGAGCGTAGGTAATGCGCATCCACGGTTCAAATTTTTGCCTCGGTCGCCTCTTTGCCGTGCCCTGTCTACGGAAGCCGCACCCTTCCCCATTACGATCAGCGGGCCCCACCCTTCCCGTTGCCGGCCCTTTCCCCCAGAAGGACACCTCATGGGTTCCGCCAAGAACAGCAGCGCGGCGCGCAAGGCGCGCATCGAGGAGATGCGCCGTGCCGAGCGTGCGCGCGAGCGCCGCAACCGCGTGCTCACCATCGCCGCGAGCGCGGTGGTCGTCGCCGGCCTCGTGGTCGGCGGTGTGGTCCTCGTGAACTCCCAGTCCGGGAAGAAGAAGGACACGGCGAGCGACTCCAAGGCCTCCGGGAATTCCGGGGACTCCGGGCACTGGACCACCGGCAAGGACGGCGTGCAGACCTGGTCCGGCAAGCTGGCGCGGACGCACGTCCAGACCAAGGTGTCGTACCCGATGCACCCGCCGGTCGGCGGCAACCACAACCCGATCTGGGCGACCTGCAACGGCACCGTCTACACCAAGCCCCTGCAGGACGAGAACGCCGTGCACTCGCTGGAGCACGGCGCGGTCTGGGTGACGTACACCAGCAAGGCGAAGAAGGCCGACGTCGACGCGCTGGCGGCGAAGGTGAAGAAGACGCCGTATTCGCTGATGAGCCCGTACGAGAACCAGGCGGCGCCGCTGATCCTGTCCGCCTGGGGCCACCAGGTGACCGTCAAGAGCGCGGACGACCCCGAGGTGAACAAGTTCTTCGCCGCCTACGTCCAGGGCCCGCAGACCCCGGAGCCGGGCGCCGCCTGCACCAGCGGGGCGATGTAGTGAAGCGCCGGCACGTCGGCTGGATCGCCGGAGCCGCGGCGGCGGTTCTCGTCGCGGCCGGCGCCATCACCTACGCCGTCGCCGAGGACAGGAGCGGCGGCTCGGCCGTACAAACGCCGGGCGCGGAGTCGGCGGACGCCGGGTTCGCGCGGGACATGGCCGTGCACCACCAGCAGGCCGTCGAGATGTCGTACATCGTCCGGGACCGCACGCGGAACGCGGAAGTGCGGCGGCTCGCCTACGACATCGCGCAGACGCAGGCCAACCAGCGCGGCATGCTGCTCGGCTGGCTGGACCTGTGGGGGCTGCCGAAGGTGTCGGAGAAACCGCCGATGGCCTGGATGGGCATGGGCGACATGCCCGAGCGCGGGGACGGCTCGCTGATGCCGGGCATGGCGACCGACACGGAACTGAAGAAGCTCCAGTCGCTGAACGGCGAGCAGGCCGAGATCCTCTACCTCCAGCTGATGACGGACCATCACAAGGGCGGGATCCACATGGCCGAGGGCTGTGTCGCCAAGTGCACCGTCGGCGTGGAGAAGCGGCTCGCGCAGGGCATGGTCGACGCGCAGCAGGGCGAGCTCCAGGTGATGGCCCAGATGCTCAAGGAGCGGGGCGCGAAGCCGCGTTCCTGAGCGGCGGACCTGAACAGCCGCCACACATTTCCGTTACACAACCGTGAGGCACGAAAGGCGCAATTCGCCCTATCTGACGGCTACTTGGGCTTCTCTTGACCTTTTCGTTCCCCTGGCATGAACGGTTCATCGAAAGAGTGACCCCATCGTGTGATCCATTCGCCGGCCGAACCGCCGCGGGCCGGTGCGCGGACGCATGACGTACCAGCCACTACATGCATGCGAACCGCATCGCAGGGGGTTCTATGAGATCCAACCGCGCCAAGCTGCGCGCCGTGAGCATGGCAGCGACGCTGCCCATGGTCGCCGGCGCGCTGGCGCTGGGCATACCCGCGGCAAACGCCGCGGACAGCCCCGCCCGTGAGGCACTGAAGGGCACCAAGCCGCTCTGGGCCACGGCCAAGGCGGACAAGGGCGCGACCTCGAACAGCGCCCAGGTGAACGCCCGGGTCTACCTGGCCGGCAAGGACGCGGCGGGCCTCGCCGCCTACGCCAAGTCCGTGTCCGACCCCAGCTCGCCGCTCTACGGCAAGTACCTGAGCGCCAAGAAGGCGCAGGCCGCCTTCGGGGCCACGAAGGCCCAGGTGGCCGCCGTCAAGTCCTGGCTGACGTCGGCCGGTCTGAAGGTCACCGAGGTCACCCAGCACTACGTCGCCGTCTCCGGTGACGTGGCCGCCGCCGAGAAGGCGTTCGGCACCCAGCTGCACAACTTCGCCAAGGGCTCGGCGACTTACCGCGCCCCGGCGCAGTCGGCCACCGTGCCGGCCGGCCTGAAGGGCGCCGTCCTGACCGTCACCGGCCTGGACAACGCCCCGCACAAGGCCAACCACGACGACCAGCTGCCGCCACCGGACGCCGTGTTCAAGAACTCCGGGCCGTTCTCCTCGTACTACGGCTCGAACATCGCGACCACGCTCCCGGACGCGTACGGCGGCAAGATCCCGTACGCGATCAAGGGCTACACCGGCGAGCAGCTGCGCGCCGCCTACGGCGCCGGCGACTACACCGGCAAGGGTGTCCGCATCGCGATCACGGACGCGTACGCGTCCCCGACGATCGCCTACGACGCGGGCACGTACGCGGTCAAGCACGGTGACGCCGCCTGGAAGACCGGCCAGCTGCACCAGGTGCTGCCGAAGAACTACACCAAGACCAAGGAGTGCGGCGCGGCCGGCTGGTACGGCGAGGAGACCCTCGACGTCGAGGCCGTGCACGCGGTCGCCCCGTCCGCCGACGTCACCTACGTCGGTGCGGCCTCCTGCTACGACGACGACCTGCTGGACTCGCTCAGCAAGATCGTCGACAGCCACCTGGCCGACATCGTCTCCAACTCCTGGGGCGACATCGAGGCCAACCAGACCCCGGACCTCGCGGCCGCCTACGACCAGGTCTTCCAGCTGGGCGCGGTGCAGGGCATCGGCTTCTACTTCTCCTCCGGTGACAACGGCGACGAGGTCGCCCACACCGGGACGAAGCAGGTCGACACCCCCGCCAACTCCGCCTGGGTGACCGCGGTCGGCGGTACGTCGCTGGCCGTGGGCAAGGGCAACACGTACGAGTGGGAGACCGGCTGGGGCACCGAGAAGGCGACCCTGTCGGCCGACGGCAAGAGCTGGACCAACTTCCCCGGCGCCTTCACCTCGGGCGCGGGCGGCGGCACCAGCAAGACGGTCGCCGAGCCGTACTACCAGAAGGGTGTAGTCCCCGACGCACTCGCCAAGGCCAACAGCGCCGACGGCAACCGCGTCGTCCCGGACATCGCGGCCATCGCCGACCCGAACACCGGCTTCCTGGTCGGCCAGACCCAGTCCTTCCCGGACGGCTCGGAGCAGTACAGCGAGTACCGCATCGGCGGCACCTCGCTCGCCGCTCCGGTCATCGCGGCGGTCCAGGCCCTGGCCCAGGAGGCACGCGGCGGCAAGGCGATCGGTTTCGCCAACCCGACGATCTACGCCAAGTACGCCAAGGGCGTCTTCCACGACGTCACGGACAACCCGACGGGCTCCGGCCTGGCGGTCGCCCGCGTGGACTTCGCCAACGGCTTCGACGCGTCGGGCGGCCTGATCTACTCGGCCCGCACCCTCGGCAAGGACAGCTCCCTGTCAGCGGTCAAGGGCTACGACGACGTGACGGGTGTCGGTTCGCCGGCGAACGGGTACGTGCAGTCGTACCGCAAGCACTGACGCTCCGCTGAGGAGTGGGGGGCGTGGGGTCTGGTGACCTCGCGCCCCCTTTGCGTTACGCGGACTTCGACTTCAGCGCGGTGATGAAGGGGGTCCAGGCGGTGGGGGTGAGGAGGAGAGTGGGGCCGCTGGGGAACTTTGAGTCGCGTACGGGGATGAGGGCGGGGATACCGTCCGCTACTTCGACGCAGTTGCCGCCGTCACCGTTGCTGTAGCTCGACTTTCGCCAGAGGGCGCCGCCGGGGAAGTCGCTCGCGATCTCGACGCAATCCCCGCCGTCACCGTTGCTGTAACTGCTCTTGAACCAGAGCGCTTCACTCAAGTCGACCCGGTTGCTTGCCATTTCGGTAATCCTCTGCCGCTGACTTGATCATGGCGAGGGACGTGTCTGGTGACAGCGCGACGGCCCTGAGCCGATCGTATGCCTTGCGGTACTGCTTCACGAGGGCCGGATCGTCGATGGTGTCCCCGCTGTACGACGCCTCGATGTAGAGCAGCGGTGGCGCGTCCGGAAACGTCATGACCTTGATGGAGGCGGCCATCAGGGGATACGCCCTGCACGTTCGCGGAACGACCTGCGGAGTGATCCGGCGCCGCTCGGCCAACTCCACGACTCGGTCCAACTGTTCGGCCATCTCCAGCGGCGGCAGCATCGGGTCCACGATCAGCGACTCGTGCAGGATCGCCCAGTACTCCGGGGTGGAGTGGTCCTCCTCGAAGAGACGGGCACGAGCGAGCCGGGCGGTCACCTTCTCCTGGACCCACTCGTCGGAGGCCGCCGGGTGGGCCGACCGGACCAGCGCTCGTGCGTACGGCGCCGTCTGGAGCAGCCCAGGAAACGTGACGGCGCACCATTCCTCAATGGACTCCGCGTACTTCTCCGCCTCCAGGACCTTCTCGAAGTACGCGGCATGCGGCCCCCTCCGCGCCTTCCGGACATCCTCGCAATGCCGCTCGAAGAAGCCGTCGGTCTTCAGTACCCGGTCCGCATGCCGAGCCAGGTCGAGCGGCAGTCTGCGTTCCCCGCGCTCGATGTCGCTGAGGTAGGTCTTGCCGTAGAAGCTGCCCTCGAGGAACGCCTCCAGCGACAGGCCCGCCGCCTCCCTCTTCCACCGCAACTCCTTGCCGTAGAAGGTCGGGACGCTCATCGAGCCGTCGATGTCCTTGCGCCGTGCCATCGCTCACCTTTCGCTGCCCCGGTCGCGAACGCCAAACCTCTTTTACGGTAGCCAGCGGGGCGACAGTCTGTGAGGTGTTCGTCACACAACGCACAGAAGGTTGCCCTCTCCATGCCCGACAACCACTCCCCCACCGCCTACGACGTCACCCTCTGCGTAGAGGACCTCCGCACCGCCCTCGCCCTGCACGGCATCACGCTCCCGTCCCTCCGCGTGGATCTGCCGGGTTTCGCGGGTACGTACGCCAAGCCCGCCGGACTCGTCACGCTCGGGAACTGCAACACGGCGACGGCGCGGGCGCTGGCCGCCGCGCTCAGGAAGACGGCGGGCCGGTGAGAACAGTGCTCGAACTCCGTCTGCTCGCCACACCGAAGGCCGCGCCGGAGCTGCGCCACCGGCTCCGTGGACACGACTTCGAGGTCCGGCTGTGTGCGACGGAGTTACTGACGAACGTCATCGACCACCTCGGCGAGGGCACACCGGTGACCGTACGAGTCATGGGTACGGCGGCGGATCAGGGCCCCCGTACCCGCATCGAAGTGACCGACCCCGCCCCGCGCGCCCTGCCTGTCCTGCTGTCCGCGACGGAAGTGGAGGAGTCCGGACGAGGGTTGGCGCTGCTCGCCGCGCTCGCCGAGCGGTGGGGCGTGGAGCAGTGGCCGGACAGGAAGACGGTGTGGTGCGAGCTGTGAAGTTGCCGTGTGGCCGCCCGCTTCTTCGGCCAGTGTCGTGCTTACGTGAGGTGCGTCAAGGGCGCTGCGCGTCGCCTTCGGCGATGGCCCTCCGGGCCACCCTTGACACACCTCACTCCAGCCCGGGCAAGAAGCGAGCGGGCAGCCCGGGAAAGTGGCCGCCTCACCGGGGTTGGCCCCTTAGGTCGGCTGCGCACGCGCCCTGGGTTGCGGGGGCGCGCTCGCGGAGTGGCGGCACGCCGGGTGGGCTTAGCGGCGATCGGCGGGTTGGGGGGCGCAGTCGCACCTCGCCTGCACGCCGGGTGGCCTTAGCGGCGATCGGAGGGTGGGGGGCGCGGTCGCAGGGTGGCACACGCCAGGCCGGTTCAGCGGCTTCCGGAGAGCGGGTCGTGCGCGCTCGCGGAGTGGCGGCACGCCGGGCCGGTTCGGCGACTTCCGGAGGGCGGGTCGTGCGCGCTCGCGGAGTGGCGGCACGCCGGGCCGGTTCGGCGACTTCCGGAGGGCGGGTCGTGCGCGCTCGCGGAGTGGCGGCACGCCGG
>NZ_JBFAWG010000001.1:0-55399 GCF_040680215.1 Streptomyces sp. NPDC052107 | reverse complement strand
GGGCCGGTTCGGCGACTTCCGGAGGGCGGGTCGTGCGCGCTCGCGGAGTGGCGGCACGTACGTGGCGCGGGGCCCGCGCGTGCCGACCCGCCGACGGGTTCTCCGGGAGAACACCCGGGCCTCATCCGTCCCAGGAGGGAAGCGATTGGCAGATCTGTGCCACCCCGACCGCCTCTCGACCGCCTGACCTGGGACTTTCCGAGCGCCTCTGGCTCAAATCTTCCAATCACCGCCGGAGCCACCCCGATTGGGCCACCGTCGCAACTCGGGAGAGCCGCCGAGAGGCCCCCAACCCACCGAGAGCCGCTGAGCCCACCCGGCGTGCATGCGCGGCGCGAGCGCGCACCCCACCCACGAACCCGTAAGCCGCTGAACCGGCCCGGCGTGCATGCGAGGTGCCGGCGCGCTCCGCAGCCGACGGGGCCAAGTCAGCGCCCTCGGGGCCGGTACCGGTCGGGGCCACCGCTCTTCCGGGCCGCTCGCTCGCTTCTTTCCCGGGGTGGAGCGAGGTGTGTCAAGGGTGGCCCGGAGGGCCATCGCCGAAGGCGACGCGCACGCGCCCTTGACTCACCTCGCGGAAGCCCGACACTGGCCGAGAAGCGAGCGGCCCAACGGCAACTGGCAAGCTTGGGCCCACAGCAGCGGACTTCGCCTCACCGCCCGGCCGACCCAGTCGGGTGGGCGGGTGGGCAAACGACGTCAGTGGTGCAGCGCAGCCGACCCCTCGGGTACGTGGGACGTGACAACCCGCCCCACCGACGGAGTCCCCCGGCGGCGGTCCACCGCGTACGCTACGCTCGCCACGCCCAGACCGAGCACCGCCAGCATCGCGCCCGCCAGCGCCGGGGACGTCGTACCGAAGCCCGCCGCCAGTGCCAGGCCGCCGATCCAGGCGCCGCCGGCGTTGGCCAGGTTGAAGGCCGCCTGGTTGGCGGAGGAGGCCAGGGAGGGGGCCGCCGATGCCTTCTCCATCACCATCAGCTGCAGCGGCGAACCCGTGATGAACGCCGCCATGCCCAGCAGGGTCACCGCGAGCGCCGCGCTCCACTCTGACCGCATGAGGAGGGGGAACAGCAGCAGGACGAGGCCCAGCGAGGCCAGGCCGCCGAACAGCGTGCCCCGCAGCGAGTGGTCCGCCAGGCGGCCGCCCAGCAGGTTGCCCGCCGTGGCGCCCACGCCGAACAGAGCCAGGAGCAGCGTCACGCTGCCCTCCGCGAACCCGGCCGACTGCGTCAGCATCGGGGTCACGTAGCTGTAGGCCGCGAAGAGCGCGCCGAAGCCCGCCACCGTCGTACCCAGAGCCAGCCAGACCGGCAGGGACCTCAGCGCGGCCAACTCGCCGCGCAGACCCGCCGACGAGGCGGCCTGCCCCCGGTCGTGCGGGATCAGCAGCGCCAGCGAGGCGATCGCTGCCAGGCCGATCGCGCTCACGCCCAGGAAGGCGGCCCGCCAGCCCAGGTGCTGGCCCATCAGCGTGGCCACCGGTACGCCCGCGATGTTGGCGACGGTCAGGCCGAGGAACATCAGGGACACCGAGCGGGCCTTGCGCTCCGGCGG
Source organism: Streptomyces sp. NPDC052107 (assembly GCF_040680215.1). Taxonomy (NCBI): domain Bacteria; kingdom Bacillati; phylum Actinomycetota; class Actinomycetes; order Kitasatosporales; family Streptomycetaceae; genus Streptomyces; species Streptomyces sp. NPDC052107. The sequence goes on along the minus strand of NZ_JBFAWG010000001.1, from coordinate 53,842 downwards.
GACCATCGTCGTGGCGACGACCGCTCCCACGCCGAAGAAGGCGCCGTGCGGCAGGCCGCTGAGGAAGCGGGCGGCCAGCAGGGAGTCGTTGCCGGGGGCGAACGCCGAGAGCGCGTTGCCCGCGACGAACAGCGCCATCAGGGCGATCAGGACCGTACGGCGGGACATACGGGCCGTCAGCGCGGCCAGCAGGGGGGCGCCGATCACCACGCCCAGCGCGTACGCCGAGACCAGATGCCCGGCGGTGGGGATCGAGATGTGCAGGTCGTCCGCGACGTCGGGCAGCAGGCCCATCATCACGAACTCGGTCGTACCGATACCGAAAGCGCCGACGGCCAGAGCGAGCAGGGCCAGGGGCATGAAGGGCCTGTGCCTTTCCAAGTCAGGGAGAAGCGAAAGAGGGTTCCGTCACAGCATATGTTCAGCTGCGGAACAAAGCCTCGCAGGCCCAGTATTCCAAGGGGTTACGACGACGTGTCCAGCTTCACACGGGCAGCCACCGGCAGGTGGTCGCTGCCGGTGCGCGGCAGTGTCCAGGAGCTCTCCGGCTCCACACCCCGGACCATGATCTGGTCGATCCGCGCCATCGGGAACGACGCCGGCCAGCTGAACCCGAAGCCGCTGCCCGCCGCACCCTGCGTGGAGCGCATCTGGGAGGTGACGGCGTTGAGGGAACGGTCGTTCATCGTGCCGTTCAGGTCGCCGAGCAGCACCACCCGCTTCAGCGGCTCGTCGGCGATGGCCTCGCCGAGCGCGTTGGCGCTCTTGTCGCGCTCCCGGGCGGTGAACCCGGCCTTCACCTTCACCCGTACCGAGGGCATGTGGGCGACGTACACCGCGATGGGGCCGTGCGGGGTGGCGACGGTGGCCCGCATCGCGCGCTTCCAGCCGAGCTTGATGTCCACCGCCCGCACATCGCTCATCGGGTACTTGCTCCACAGGCCGACCGTGCCCTCGACCCCGTGGTACCGGTACGTCGGCGCGAGCGCCTTCTCGTAGGTGGACACGGCCGTCCCCGGGACCTCCTCCAGGGCCAGGATGTCGGCGCCGGAGGCGGCCACCTCGCGGGCGGTCGTGGCGGGGTCGGGGTTCTCGGCGTTGACGTTGTGGGTCGCCACCATGAGGTCGCCACCCGAGCCCGTCTTGTCGCTGAGCAGTCCGCCGAACAGGTTCAGCCACACGATCGCCGGGAGGAGTACGGCGATCAGCGCGGTCGCCGACCTCCGCAGCAGCCCGAGCACCAGCAGCACCGGGATGGCGAGGCCCAGCCACGGCAGAAACGTCTCGGTGAGGCTGCCGAGGTTGCCCACCTGGTTCGGGATGTGCGAGTGCAGCAGCATCACCAGGGCGAGCAGGAGGGCGAGGACCGCGAGGACGACGCCCCGGCGCCAGATACGCGGATCGCCGCGCCATCCGGCGAACAGGCGGTGCACCAGGCGCCGAAGCCGGGATCCCGGTCGCTCGGGCCCCGAGCCGCCGTTGTCCGTCTCCGTCACGTACGCCTGCTGCGCCATACCGTCTGCCTCACTGCCTGCCGTGCACACCGTCGTTCCCCCCGTGTTCTTCCGACCCTAGGGGATGATCGGCTCCGCTCCCGCCGTCCCATGACGGCCGTACGGAAGACGATGACGAAGGAAGCGGGACAGGGAGTTCCGTTATCCCCGGGACACCTGGGGTTTGTGACAAAACGCGCACATGAGTGCTACGAGGCTGTCGAGCTGACGGGCCGTAGGCCTTCCAGGACCGTGTCGACGATCTGTTCCGCCAGGTCCTCGGGCAGGTCGCCCTCGGGGCGCATGACGGTGCGCACGAGCATGGGGCCGACGAACAGGTCGTTGGCCAGGTCCAGGTCGACGTCCGGTCGCAGTTCGCCGTTCTCCCGGGCCCGGTGCAGCACCTCCAGGGCGAGGGCGCGGCGGGGGGCGATGACGCCGGCGTGGTAGGCCGACCAGAGCTTCGGGCTGTGCTTCATCTGCGCGTAGACGTTGTGCAGGATCGCCGAGGAGCGGTGGACGAGTCCGCGTTGGCGCAGGGACTCCAGCAGTACGACGAGGTCGTCGCGCAGGGAGGTGCCGGGGAGTTCTGGGTCGGGGGGTTCGGCGGCGCGTACGACGTCGACGAACAGTTCCTCCTTGCCGCTCCAGCGGCGGTAGATGGTGGCCTTGCCGACCCCGGCCGTGCGCGCGACGCGCTCGATGGAGAGCTCGGCGAGCGGTACGCCGTCCTCCAGGAGCCTCATCACGCCTTCCAGAATGGCGCGTTCCACGGCCTCGCTGCGGGGGCGTCCCCGCACGGGCCCGTCCGGTCGCGGCCGGCTCTCGGCAAGGCTCACGTCGTCCGTCCTCTCACTGTGCTGCGGGAATTGTCCCGCAGCCGCCTCCTTCCCCCGTGTACGACTGCGTACGACCGCGTACGACCGCGTTTCGCGTCAGTCCGAGGCCGCGACCAACTCCGCCTCCTGTTCGCCCGCTTGCGCGGCCGGCGGCTTGCCGGGCAGGAACAGGCCCGTCACCACGGCGCCGATCAGCGCGACACCGACTCCGCACAGGGCGGTGACGTGCATGGCGTGCAGGAACGCGTCGTCGGCGGGGGTGACCAGGGCCTTGCCCTGCGGGCCGAGCTTGCCGGCGATGCCGAGGGTGGCCTCGATGGACTCGGCCGCCTTGTCGCGCAGGGCGGGCGGCAGCATGCCGAGCTTGCCCTCGATGCCGTTGCGGTAGGACGTGGCGAGCACCGAGCCGAGTACGGCGATGCCGAGCGCGCCGCCGACCTGGCGGAAGGTGTTGCTGAGCGCGGAGGCGGAGCCGGCCTTCTCGCGCGGCAGCGCCTGCATGATGACGACCGAGGTCGGCGTCATGATGTGCGCCATGCCGGTGCCCATGAGGAAGAAGACGACCTCGAGGATCCAGATCGGGGTGTCGGCCTCGAACGTGGCGAACGCGGCCAGCGTGGCGGCGATGAGCACCAGGCCGGCGGTCGTGGTGGCCTTGTTGCCGAACCGGTCGACCAGCAGCCGGGCGCGCGGCGCGAAGATCAGCTGGGCGCAGGCGAGCGGCAGCATCAGCACACCGGACTCCAGCGGCGAGTAGCCGCGCACGCTCTGGGTGTAGAAGACACCGAAGAACGTGACGCCCATGAGCGCGAAGAAGACCAGCGCGATGGCGCTCATGGCGGCCGAGAACACCTTGTTCTTGAAGTAGGTGACGTCGAGCGACGGGTGGTCGCTGCGCTTCTCGAAGACGACGAAGCCGGCCAGGACGAGGAGACCGGCGATGATGGTCGCCAGCACCTTGGCGTCGGTGAAGTCGGCGAGCTCGCCGCCCTTGATGATGCCGTAGACCAGCAGGACCAGGCCGACGACGGACAGGACGACGCCGACCGGGTCGAGGCGGCCGGGCCTGGGATCACGGGAGTCGGGCACCAGCCAGGTCATCAGGATCAGCGCGACGATCACGATCGGCACGTTGATGAAGAAGACCGAGCCCCACCAGAAGTGGTCGAGGAGCGCGCCGCCGGTGATCGGCCCGATGGCGATGGCGAGGCCGACGCCACCCGCCCAGATGCCGATGGCCTTGGGCTGCTCCTCGCGCTCGAAGACGTTCATCAGGACGGCGAGGGTGGCGGGCATGACGAAGGCGGCGCCGAGGGCCATCAGCGCGCGGAAGGCGATCAGCTGACCCGGCGAGCCGGACTCGGCGGCCAGGGCGGAGCCGATGCCGAACACGGCGATGCCGCCCAGCAGCACCTTCTTGCGCCCGAGGCGGTCGCCGATGAGGCCGGCGGTGAACAGCAGGCCGGCGAATACGAGGGTGTAGGCGTTGATCGCCCACTCGATCTGCCCCTGGGAGGCGCCGAGGCCGGTCGGCGCGGGGCTGGAGATGGTCTTGATGGCGACGTTCAGGATCGAGTTGTCGAGCACCACGATCAGCAGGCTCAACATGAGCACGCCGAGGATCGCCCAGCGGCGCCGGTGCACCGCTTCCGGTATCCGGGAGGCAGGGACGGGACTTGTCATGCGTTCGAGCCTAGGACCATTTCGATACGGAACGGTCTCGTATCTTAGTTCTTTACCAAGGCCTTACACAGTTGGGTCTCGGCCACGGTTGTGGATCACAGGCGGTTCCCCTGGCCCTGGCTGGCACGAGGTGCCACCATGGAGGCGATCCGGGGACGCCGTCAGGGCGCCTCGAGATGACTGAAGGAGCCGTTGCCATGACGCAGCTTTCGGCTGCCCAGAACAAGCCTTCCGACGGCAGCAAGGCGCTGTACGGGGGGAAGGGCACCCGCCGCATCACCGTTCGCGACATCGCCCTCGCCAAGGAGCGGGGCGAGAAGTGGCCCATGCTCACCGCCTACGACGCGATGACCGCGTCCGTCTTCGACGAGGCCGGGATCCCGGTGATCCTGGTCGGCGACTCGGCGGGCAACTGCCACCTCGGGTACGAGACGACCGTGCCCGTCACCCTCGACGAGATGACCATGCTGTCGGCGGCCGTGGTACGCGGCACGCAGCGCGCCCTGATCGTCGGCGACCTCCCCTTCGGCTCCTACCAGGAGGGCCCGGTGCAGGCGCTGCGCTCGGCGACCCGGCTGGTGAAGGACGCCGGGGTCGGCGCGGTCAAGCTGGAGGGCGGCGAGCGCTCGCACGAACAGATCCGGCTGCTGGTGGAGTCCGGCATCCCGGTCATGGCGCACATCGGGCTGACCCCGCAGTCCGTCAACGCGATGGGCTACCGCGTGCAGGGGCGCGGCGAGGAGGCGGCGCAGCAGCTGCTGCGGGACGCTAAGGCGGTGCAGGACGCCGGCGCGTTCGCCGTCGTCCTCGAACTGGTTCCGGCGGAGCTGGCGGCCGAGGTGACGCGGGTGCTGCACATCCCGACGGTGGGGATCGGTGCCGGGCCCGAGACGGACGCGCAGGTCCTGGTCTGGACGGACATGCTCGGGCTGACCTCCGGCCGGGTGCCGAAGTTCGTCAAGAAGTACGCCAACCTGCGTGAGGTCATGGGCGACGCCGTGAAGTCGTTCGCCGAGGACGTCGTCTCCGGGGCGTTCCCGCTGGAGGAACACTCCGTCCACTGAGCCATTGCGGCAACACCCGGGCAGCCCGCCGATCTTCCCCCGTCGGCGGGCTGTCCCTTTTGTGCGCCAGGACGTCGTACGCCTGGACCGGCGCCACTTCCGCAGACGTGCCGCTCGCACTCACGCGATCGCGCTCAGCACCGCCTTGACCCGCTCGGCGTAGGCGGCGGGGTGGGTCAGGTTGCCGTTGTGGCCGCCGGGGAACTCCTCGACCGGCACGCCGAGCGGCGCGCCGAGTTCGGCGGCGCACTTGCGGTCGAGGACATGCCGCGGGGTGGTACGCCCGGCGGCCGGGACGACGCGGACCGGGGTCCGGCGCAGCGCGGCGACGTCCACGTGATCACGCCTGACCGCGGTGAAGTCGTGCGCGATGAAGCAGTCGAACCCGGCGGCCCGGTCGGGGGTCAGCGGGGCGGGCCGGACGTCCGGCTCCAGCTCCTGGTTCGACGCCCAGTGTCCCGCTCCCGCCCGCCTATGTCGACACACTGGTCGACCACCTGCTGACCCGCCCGGCAGACGATGCCGCGGACGAGGGGTGACGAGGGAGAACGCCGGCTGACCGACGGACGCGCCGACGGGCTGTCGGTGCGCCGCAGGCGGCTGTCGGTGGCCTGTCGGTGGTTTGTCGGCAGCCCCTGGCACCGTCTTCTGCATGACGCGAATCCATGAAAACCCCGTCGGCGCAAGCCACGCAGTGACGGTACGGGGACTGGTCAAGCACTACGGCGAGACCAAGGCGCTGGACGGTGTCGACCTGGACGTGCGCGAGGGCACCGTGATGGGCGTGCTCGGTCCGAACGGCGCCGGCAAGACCACCCTCGTACGGATCCTGTCCACCCTGATCACCCCGGACGCCGGCCAGGCCACCGTGGCCGGGTACGACGTCGTACGGCAGCCCCGGCAGTTGCGCCGGGTCATAGGGCTCACCGGGCAGTACGCCTCCGTCGACGAGAAGCTCCCCGGCTGGGAGAACCTGTACATGATCGGCCGGCTGCTGGACCTGCCCCGCAAGGACGCCCGCGCCCGCGCCGACGAGCTGCTGGAGCGGTTCTCCCTGACGGAGGCGGCCAGGCGGCCGGCGAGCACGTACTCCGGTGGTATGCGGCGGCGACTCGACCTCGCCGCCTCGATGATCGGGCGCCCGGCCGTCCTCTACCTCGACGAGCCGACCACCGGACTCGACCCCCGTACCCGAAACGAGGTGTGGGACGAGGTGAAGGCGATGGTCGGCGACGGCGTCACCGTGCTGCTGACCACCCAGTACATGGAGGAGGCCGAGCAGCTCGCCTCCGAGCTGACCGTGGTCGACCGCGGCAAGGTCATCGCCACGGGAGGGATCGAGGAGCTGAAGGCCCGCGTCGGCGGGCGCACCCTCCGGGTCCGGCCCGTCGACCCGCTGCAGCTGCGCCCGCTCGCCACCATGCTGGACGAGCTCGGCATCACCGGTCTCGCGACCACCACCGTGGACCCCGAGTCCGGGACCCTGCTGGTGCCGATCCTCAGCGACGAACAGCTGACCGCCGTGGTCGGCGCGGTCACCGCGCGCGGCATCACGATCTCCTCCATCACCACCGAACTGCCCAGCCTGGACGAGGTGTTCCTGTCCCTCACCGGCCACCGCGCCAGTGCCCCGCAGGACACCACGCCCGCCGACTCCCGTGAAGAGGTCGCCGTATGAGCGCCCACCCGTCGCCCACCACCACCCTGCACGAGGCGCTTCGCGCCGCCCCTACGATCACCGCCGTACCCACCGACGCCGACGTCCGGATCCCGCTGCGCGGGCATCTGCGGCACACCGGCGCGCTCGTCCGCCGCAATCTGCTCTGGATCCGCCAGGACCCGGAGTCGATGTTCGACGCGCTGCTGATGCCGGTCGTCTTCACCCTGCTGTTCGTGTACGTCTTCGGCGGGTCCATCGGGCAGGCGCTCGGCGGCGGCCAGGGCCAGTACGTGCAGTACGTCATCCCGGGCATGATCGCGATGATGAGCATGACGCTGTCCCAGGGCGTCGGCACCGGGTTCAGCCAGGACTTCAACAGCGGGGTCATGGACCGGTTCCGGTCGCTGCCGATCGGGCGCGGGTCCGTGCTGTTCGCGAAGATCGCCGTCGAGCTGGCCCGGATGCTGTTCGCCACGGCCGTGCTGATGGTCGTCGCCGTGCTGGTCGGCTTCCACATCAGCCACTGGGCCGGCCTGTTCGCGGCGGTGGGTCTGTCCGCGCTGTTCGCCTCCTCGATCATGTGGGTGTTCCTCACCCTGGGCGTGATCCTGAAGAACGCGCAGTCCGTGCAGGCGATGGGCTTCCTGGTGCTGTTCCCGCTGCAGTTCGGCTCGTCGATCTTCGCGCCGACCAAGTCGATGCCGGGCTGGCTGCAGAGCTTCACCGACTACAACCCGCTGTCGACGCTCGCGGACGCGGCCCGCGGCCTGATGATCGGCGGCCCGGTCGCGCACGACCTGTGGGTGACCGTGGCCTGGTCGGTGGCGATCACGGCGGTCATGGGACCGGTCGCGATCCACAAGTTCCGTACCAAGAGCTGACGTCCGCCCGCTCGGAGCGGGACGGCTCAGACCAGGGCGGTGGCCTCCGCGAGGGAGAGGCCACCGCCCTCGGCGTACGCGGCCCGGTAGGCGGGTTCGTCCAGGACCTCCCGGATCCGGCTCTCGGCCATGTCATGGCACCGGCGCTCGACACCGGAGAGGATGTGCCCGGACGGCAGCAGGGTCTGGGCGGCGCCCAGGCAGCGGGCGGCGTCGACGGCGCGGCTGCCACCGTCGAGGCGGGCGAGGCCCATCGCCGCGGTGTAGAGGCAGATGGAGTCCAGATGCGGGGCGACCGCCTTGGACAGCGGGTCCTGAGCGAGCTCCAGCGCCCGCCGGACCCCGTCCAGCGCGTCCTCGGCACGGCCGTCGAGGGCGTCCAGCCAGGCCTCCTGAGTGAGGATCATGGCGTCGAAGACGACGAAGTGCGCGATCTTGAACTCCTCGCGCAGCGCCCGCAGTTGCTCACGGGCCTCACCGGTACGGCCGGTCAGGCCGAGCCAGCAGGCGAGGAACAGCCGGGCGGCGGGCATGGCCTCGTTGAGGGAGCCGTCCTTGCTCGCGATGACGTCCCTCAGCAGTTGCTCGCCGCGCTCCATGTCCCCCGCCTCCATGAGCACGCTGCCGAGGCGGGCGCGCAGGACGGCCATCTGGCCGCGCGCGCCGATACGTTCGGCGTATGCGATGGCCGCCCGGTAGTCGGCGGCGGCCTCCTGGTTGGCGCCCTGGCGTTCATGGGCCTCGCCACGGGCGGACAGCGCCTCGGCGGTACCCCAGGCGTCACCGAGGCGGTGGAAGATCGCCAGGGCCTCCTCGGCGTCCCGGGTGGCGTTGCCGGCCCAGGCGGCGCGGTTGGCGAGGAGGTTGGCGCGCAGCTGCAGAGCGCCGGCCAGCTCCCACTCGAAGCCGGGGGTCTCCCGGCAGGTCCGCACGCAGGCGTCGACGACCTCCCGCATCTGCTCCACACCGCCGCCGGCCAGTATCACGGCGTAGAACCACACCATGCCGGGCGCACGGCAGGTCTGCGGCAGCCCCGGTCGGTAGACCTGGGTGATGGCGCGGAGCTTGGCCTGGGCACCGGGGGTCTGCCAGGCCTCCAGCTCGTGGTCCATGCAGGCGAGGTGGGCGAGGTGGACGCCGCGCCGGGCCTCGGCGAGGACCTCGCCGCCGTACGGGGGCGGGGCGTCGGTACAGCGCTGCCACACCGGCTGCGCGGGCCGGACGGGTTCGGTGAAGGGGTCGGGACCGAGCGCCATGACCTCCCGGCACCAGTTGCGGGTCTCGATGCGCAGGTCGCGCATCTGCCAGAACCACACCAGGGACAGCACCAGGCACAGCCCCTCCTGCTCGTCGCTGGCGGCGACGGCGTGCCGCAGCGCGGTGCGCAGGTTCTCGTACTCCAGCTGGAACCGGTCGATGGCGGTGGGCTGTTCGGGGCCGCGCAGCAACGGGTCGGTGGTGCGGGCGAGTTCGCGATAGTACGTCAGATGGGCGCGCTCGGCCTCGCTGCGGTGCCCGGTCTCGTCGAGCCGTTCGCCGGCGTACTCGGCGACGGTCTCCAGGAGCCGGTAGCGCATCCCGCCCTCGGCCGAAGGGGCGGCAACCACCAGGGACTTGTCGACCAGGGAGCCGAGCGCGTCCAGGGCGACGGGCCCGCACACGGCCTCGGCGGCGGCCAGGTCGCAGCCGCCCGCGAAGACGGACAGCCGGGCGAGGACGTCCCGCTCGTCCGCGTCCAGCAGCTCCCAGGACCAGTCCACCACGGCCCGCAGGGTCTGCTGGCGGGGCAGGACGGTGCGGCTGCCGGAGGTGAGCAGCCGGAAACGGTCGTCGAGACGGTCCGCTATCTGGCGTGGGGCCAGCATCCGCAGCCGGGCCGCCGCCAGCTCGATCGCGAGCGGGAGTCCGTCGAGCCGCCGGCAGATCTCCGCACAGGCCTCGGGATCGTCCTCGACACGGAATCCGGGCCGGGCCGCCGCGCCCCGGTCGGCGAGCAGCCGCAGGGCGACCGGCTCCGGCAGCGGCTCCACGGGGCGCACCAATTCCCCCGGCACACCGAGGGGTTCGCGGCTGGTGGCGAGGACGGTGAGCTGCGGACAGCGGGCCAGGAGGCGCTCGGTGAGGTGGGCGGCGGCCTCGATCACATGCTCGCAGTTGTCCAGGACGATCAGCATCCGGCGCCGGGCGCAGTGCTCCACGATCCGTTCGAGGGGGTCGTCGTACCGGTCGGCGACCGCGCGGATGCTCTCGGCGCCGGCGCCGTGCAGCACGGTGTCGCGGGCGCCGATCGCGGTGAGCACGGCCTGCGGTACGGCCTCGGGGTCGTCCACGGGCGCCAGTTCGGCCAGCCACACCCCGTCCCGGACGGTGTGCCGTACCGCCTCGGCGGCCTCCTGGGACAGCCGGGTCTTCCCGGCGCCGCCCGGACCGAGGAGGGTGACCAGGCGGGCGGCGGCCAGATCGGCGCCGATGGCCTCCATGTCGGTCTCCCGGCCGACGAAGGAGGTGAGCCGGGCGGGCAGATTGCCGACTGCCGCCGGCCCGGGCCGCGGTGCCGGGGGCTCCTCGGTCAGCAGCTCGGTGTGCAGGGCTCGCAGTTCGGGCCCGGGGTCGGAGCCGAGCCGGTCCGCGAGCCGCCGTCGTACGTCCTCGTAGGCGGCGAGCGCCTGGGCCGGGCGGCCGGCGTCGCGCAGGGCGCGCAGCCGCAGCGCCTGGAGCGGCTCGTCCAGCGGGTGGTCGTCGCACAGGGCGGTCAGCTCGGGCAGGGACTGCTCGGCGTGCCCGAGGACAAGGGCGGCGGTGTGCCGGGCGCGCAGCGCGTCCAGGCGGCGGGTCTCCCAGCGGGCCGCCTCGGCGGCGTGGTCGGGCAGGTCGGCGAGCGCCGGGCCGTGCCACAGGGCGAGCGCGTCGTCCAGGACGGCGGCGGCCTTGGCCGGGTCGCCGTCGGCGAGGGCCCGCAGGCCGTCGCCGGTCAGCCGCTCGAAGCGGGTGAGGTCGACGTCGTCGGGCGCGGCGGTGAGCCGGTAGCCGCCCTCGGCGGAGGCGACGGCGTCCGCGCCGAGGGTACGGCGCAGCCGGCCGACCAGCGCCTGGAGCGCCCCGGCGGCGTCGGCGGGCGGGTCGGCGCCCCAGACCTCGTCGACCAGCACACCCACGGGCACGGTCCGGCCGGCCCGGAGCGCGAGCACGCCCAGCAGGGCACGCAGCCGCGCCCCGCCGACCGGGACGGCCGTACCGTCGGGGCGGAGTACCTGGGTGGTGCCGAGCAGGCGATAGCGCACGGGGTCCATTGTCACCGCAGCGGTCACCGGTGGTCACCGGGTTGCGGCGGCGTGCCGTCGGGGAGCTGCAGAGTGACGAGGACGCCGCGGGTGCGGCGGATGCGGTGGGGGCCCGGGTCCCTGCCGGGTTTTTGGCTCTCGAACCACTTCGGGCAGGTGTCGACGGCCTCCAAGGTGTGCGCGCCGGGCACCGGTTCCCCGCTGTACGGGGACGGGAGCAGGATCACGGCCGGGGCCTCCGAGGGCACGCTGGTCGGTGTACGCCAGGTACTCCTGGTGCACCAGGTCGATGGCCCGCACCCGGCCGGCGGTCTCCGCATCCGGACCGCCGTGGTTCTCCACCCACGCCTACGGCGCCGTAGCCGTGGCCCTCCCGGACGGCTTCGGCGCCGTAGGCGACCAGCTTCCACGACACCTCGTCGCCGACCGCGAACGGTGTGCCGCAGCACTCCATCTGCCAGTCCTCGTAGAACACCCTCATCCGTGGCATTCCCCCAGGGTCCAGGAACCCGACGGCGAGTGCGAGACGTTTCCCCCGCGAGGGCGCGGCCGGTACGGTCGCACTCCGCACCGTCCCCACCGCACAGGAGCCCGCCGATGACCATCGCCTCCACCCGCCGCGGCGACCACCGGGTCAGTCCCGTGTTCGTCGGGATCCTGGCCGTGACGGCGGTGACGGGCTGGGCCACCTGGACGGGGTTTGCGGCACGGCCGGGCGTCGCGGTGTTCCTGTTCGTGACGGCGGCCTGGATCGTCTCCCTGTGCCTGCACGAGTACGCGCACGCGCGCACGGCCCTGCACAGCGGCGACATCACGGTCGGCGCGAAGGGCTACCTCACCCTGAACCCGCTGAAGTACACGCACGCGCTGCTGAGCATCGTGCTCCCCGTCATCTTCGTGATCATGGGCGGGATCGGTCTGCCGGGCGGCGCGGTGTTCATCGAGCGCGGCCGGATCCGGGGCCGCTGGCGGCACAGCCTGATCTCGGCGGCGGGCCCGCTGACGAACGTACTGTTCGCGGCGGTGTGCACGGCCCCCTTCTGGCTGCACGCGCTGGACGGCATACCGAGCGACTTCCGGTTCGCGCTCGCCTTCCTGGCCCTGCTGCAGGTGACGGCGGCGATCCTGAACTTCCTGCCGGTGCCCGGCCTGGACGGCTACGGCGTGATCGAGCCGTGGCTGTCGTACAAGGTGAAGCGCCAGGTGGAGCCGTTCGCGCCGTTCGGCCTGCTGTTCGCGTTCGCGCTGCTGTGGGTGCCGTCGATCAACAGCGCGTTCTTCGGCCTGATCGACGCGATCCTGCGCGGACTGGGAGTCAGCGACCAGGACACCTCGTACGGCTGGAGCCTCTACCGCTTCTGGGCCTAGGCCGCCCGGCCGCGCTTGATGTAGTACCAGGTCATGTTGGACGTCAGGCCCGCCAGCAGCACCCAGACGATCCCCAGCCAGCTGCCCTGGACGAAGGAGACGACGGCGGCGGCCACGGCGAGCACGCAGACGACGAGGGTGTAGAGGGCGAGTCGCCGGGTCTGGGTGGGTGGGGGCGAAAAGGGCATGGGGGTCGGCTCCTTGCGGGGGACACTGCTACGCCGAACAGTGTCCCCCATCCGCTCAGACGTCGGTGATGCGGAGCCCGGCGTGTGCCTTGTAGCGGCGGTTGACGGAGATCAGGTTCGCGACCAGCGACTCGACCTGGTGGGCGCCTCGCAGCCGCCCGGCGAAGATGCCGCGCATGCCGGGGATGCGCCCGGCCAGGGCCTGCACGATCTCGACATCGGCCCGCTCCTCGCCCAGCACCATCACATCGGTGTCGATCTGCTCGATCTCCGGGTCCTGGAGCAGGACGGCCGACAGGTGGTGGAAGGCGGCGGCGACCCGGGAGTCCGGCAGCAGGGCGGCGGCCTGCTCGGCGGCGCTGCCCTCCTCGGGCCTGATCGCGTAGGCGCCCTTCTTGTCGAAGCCGAGCGGGTTGACGCAGTCCACGACGAGCTTGCCGGCCAGTTCGTCGCGCAGGGCCTTCAGCGTGTCGCCGTGGCCGTCCCACGGCACGGCGACGATCACGATGTCGCTGCGCCGCGCGGCCTCGGCGTTGGCGGCGCCCTCGACACCATGGCCGCACTCCTGGGCGGCGGCCCGGGCGCGGTCCGCGGACCGGGAGCCGATGATCACCTTCTGGCCGGCCCTGGCGAGCCGGTAGGCGAGGCCCTTGCCCTGCGGTCCGGTGCCGCCGAGCACGCCGACGACGTATCCGGAGACGTCGGGCAGGTCCCAGGGGTCCTTGGCGGGGGCCTTGGCAGGGGTCTGTGCACTGTCGGTAGTGGTCATGGGGCGAGCCTACGTCCGTGACGCTCGCGGCACGCTCAGGTGAGGCGGCGCACGGGCACCCGGCGGAAGGTGATGGTCTCGTAGGCGCTGAAGTCCCCGGTCTCGTAGAGGAGTCCCACCGTGTCCCGGTCGATGCGGACCAGGTCGGAATAGGCGGCGGGCAGCCCGTCGACGGTGAACGCCGTGCGCCAGGTGGTGCCGCCGTCGGTGGAGGCGCGGATCGTCATCAGGGCGCGGAAGGCGGGGTCGGCCGGGCCGGAGCAGAGGAGCAGGTCCGGGTCGCGGAGCTGCAGGACGGAGGCCTCGCAGACGGGTGCGGTCAGCCCGGCCTGCGGCCGGAACGGCTTGACGAGGGTCTTCCCGCCGTCCGTGGAGTGGGCGTCGGCGCGGTTGCCGGGCGAGGGCGAGTCGTTGCGGGTGTTGAAGTAGACACGCCCGTCGGGGAGTTCGGCGGCGGTGGTCTCGTTGACGTTGATGTAGCCGTCGGTGTTCTCGTCGACGTACCCGAGGTGCCAGGACTCTCCCCGGTCGTCGCTGAGCAGACAGTGGCCGCTGTTGTACCGGGGTTCGGCGCCGGTGTCGGTGCCGGTGGGCGGCACGGTGTGGTTGGCGGGGACGAGGACGCGGCCGGTGCTCAGCTGGAGGGCGTGGCCGGGGGTGGTGGCGTACCAGCGCCAGCCGCGCTTCTTCACCTGCGCGGTGATCTCCCGGGGCGCGGACCAGGTCGCCCCCTCGTCGTCGCTGTGCTGCACCCACACCCGCCGCCCGTCGGCGTCCGGGACCTGACCGCGCAGGATGGCGGCCTCGGTGGCGCCGGCGGCGGCCCGGATGTGCACGAGCAGGACGCGGCCGGTGTCGAGCACGACGGGGGCGGGGTTTCCGGCGAGGTCTTTCCCGTTTCTCGCGGCGACCTTGAGCGGCCCCCAGGTGCGGCCGCCGTCCGTGGACCGCTTGAGCACGATGTCGATGCGCCCGTGGTCGGCGGCGGAGGTGACACGGCCCTCGCAGAAGGCGAGCAGTGTGCCCGCTCGGGTGGCGACGACGGCCGGGATCCGGAAGCTGGCGTAGCCCTCGTGTCCGGCGCGGAAGGGGACGGTGACCTCGGTCATCGGACGGCTCCTCGGGAAGGGAGGGGAACGGGGACCTGTTCGCACGGTGACCGGTGAATGTCCCCGGGGCGGGCGAATTCCGGGTGAACTCCGCGTCACGAGTGACCGGTTGCGGCAGGATGCGGGCGCATGGACGCCGTACGGGTCGCGCTGCTGCGGGAAGTGCTCGCCGGGACCGAGTGGCTGGGGGCCACCCGGAGATTCGCGGGAGTGCTACGCGGGTCGGTGGTGGCGCACGGGGGCGGGCTGCTGCTGGTGGGCACACCGGAGTACGAGCCGTGGCATCTGGCGGCGCATCTGGTGGACGAGGCCGCGTGGTCCGGCACGCCCGAGCTGGCGCCGACCCTGGTACGGCATCACGCGCGCCCCTCCGACCCGCCCCACCTGGCCGTGGGGCCGGGCCGCATCGAGGCGGCGCGGCGCGGTGAGACCCTCCTGGTCGTGGCGCCCGAGGAGCCCGCGCCCCTGCTGGAGCGCGTGCACGACGCCCGCCGGGCCGGGGTGACGGTGCTGGCCCTCGGCGCGGACGGCGGCGACCTTGCCGCACTGGCCCACGACACGCTGCCCGTACCGGAGGCGGCGGAACTGGACCTGGACACCGTCCAGCACCTGGTCAGCGCGGCGGCGGGCGAGAACGGCGGCGATGTCTCTCCGAGGGTCCGGCGGGGTTTCCGGGACCGTCTGTCGAGGCTGGCGGAGATCCTGACGGCCCCGCCACCTGCCGCCTGGTGACCTTTGCCCACCCGCCCGCCCAAGGTTTTCCGGGTGCCCTCCAGCTGGGTCGGGTGGGTGGGCGGCGGAGAAAATCGGTTGCTCCGGTACCGTCGGCGGGCGAGCATGCCTCGGGTGGCCCGTGCTCTTCTCCCCGACCTCGACCCCTGGAAAGCCTCCGCGGACTTTCGCCGGCTCTGGAAGTCGGGGCTGATCAGCAACTTCGGCAGCTTCCTCACCTTCGTCGCGCTCCCGGTGCAGCTGAAGGACCTCACCGGATCCGCGGCGGCGGTGGGCGCGATCGGCGCCGTAGAGCTGCTGCCGCTGATCGTGTGCGGTCTGTACGGCGGCGCCCTCGCCGACGCGCTCGACAAGCGCAAGCTCATCGTGTGGACGGAGGCCGGGCAGGGCGTGCTGAGTGCCGTCCTGCTGCTCAACGCCCTGCTCCCGCACCCGGCGATCTGGCCGCTGTACGCCGTCGCCGCCCTCTCCTCCGCCCTGGTCTCCGTCCAGCGCCCGGCGCTCGACTCCCTGTGGCCCCGGATCGTCGCCCACGCCGACATGCCCGCCGCGGCCTCCCTGAACTCCCTGCGCTGGACCCTCGGCGGAGTCGCGGGCCCGGCCCTGGCCGGCGTGGTCGTCGCCTACGCGGGCCTCGGCTGGGCGTACGCCGCCGACCTGCTGACCTTCGCCGTCTCGCTGGCGTACATCGTGCGGATCGCCCCCTCCCCCGCCTCCCACGAGGCGTCGAAGCCCTCGCTGCACGCCATCCTGGAAGGCGCCCGCTACGCCTGGAGCCGTAAGGAACTCCTCGGCACCTACGTCGTCGACCTCGCGGCGATGTTCCTGGCCATGCCGCTCGCGGTGCTGCCGTTCCTCGCCGACGAGCTGCACGCCGACTGGGCGCTGGGCCTGATGTACGCCACCGTCCCCGCCGGGGCGATGCTGGTGAGCCTGACCAGCGGCTGGGCCTCCCGGATCCACCGGCACGGCCTGCTGGTGGTGCTGTCGGCCACGGGCTGGGGCCTCGCGGTCGCGGCGGCCGGTATCTGCGGGAACGTGTGGCTGGTCCTCGTCTTCCTGACCGTCGGCGGTGGCTTCGACATGGTCAGCGGGATCTTCCGGGCCGCCATGTGGAACCAGACGATCCCGGACGAGCTGCGCGGCCGGCTCGCCGGGATCGAGCTGCTGTCCTACTCGGTCGGCCCGCAGCTCGGCCAGGTCCGGGCGGGCGGCATGGCCGCCTGGGCGGGCGTACGGACCTCCGTCGTCTCCGGCGGGCTGGCGTGCGCGGGCGCCATGGGCCTGCTCGCGCTGTGCCTGCCAGGACTCATGACGTACGACGCCCGCACCAACGAGCACGCGGTACGGATGCGCGAGCACCGCGGCGCCGCCGTACCCACGGAGGTGTGATCACTCCTCGTCGGTGCTCCCGCCGGCCGGCGCGTCGTGCCAGCGCGGGTCGTTCTCCCACTGGAGGTTGCGCTCGGCGGCGGTCTCCATCGCGTGCCGGGCCTCCTCCGGGGAGGCGTACGGCCCGAAGCGGTCCTTGCCCGGGCACTCCGGGCCCTCCTCGACCTTCTTGTGCTCCAGGCAGTAGTACCACTCGCCGGGCTTGCCGACGGTGCGCTTCTTGAACAGGGCCATGAACAGCTCCTCTCGCCAACGACATGTTCCCCCATGTCGGCTGGATAGACTCGCTGTCATGTCTGGCCAGTCGCTGCTCGTACCTGGGGAGCTGTCCCCCACCCGTTCGGTCCCCGGAAACATCCGCCGCCCCGAGTACGTCGGCAAGCCCGCGCCGGCGCCGTACACCGGTCCGGAAGTGCAGAGCCCGGAGATCATCGAGGCGATGCGGATCGCCGGCCGTATCGCCGCGCAGGCGATGGAGGAGGCCGCGAAGATCATCGCGCCGGGGGTCACCACGGACCGGCTGGACAAGGTCGCCCACGAGTACATGTGCGACCACGGCGCCTACCCCTCCACGCTCGGCTACCGTGGCTTCCCGAAGTCCCTGTGCACCTCCGTCAACGAGGTCATCTGCCACGGCATCCCGGACTCGACGGTCCTGAGGGACGGCGACATCGTCAACCTGGACGTGACGGCGTACATCGGCGGGGTGCACGGCGACAACAACGCCACCTACCTGGTCGGGGAGGTGGACGAGGAGTCCCGGCTGCTGGTGGAGCGGACCCGGGAGGCCCTGAACCGCGCGATCAAGGCGGTCAGGCCGGGCCGGCAGATCAATGTCATCGGCCGGGTCATCGAGTCCTACGCCAAGCGGTTCGGCTACGGAGTCGTCCGCGACTTCACCGGCCACGGCATCAACTCCTCCTTCCACTCGGGCCTGATCATCCCGCACTACGACAGCCCGCACGCGACGACGGTCATGCAGCCGGGCATGACCTTCACGATCGAGCCGATGCTGACGCTGGGCACCCACGAGTACGACATGTGGGACGACGGCTGGACGGTCGTGACGAAGGACCGCCTGCGGACGGCCCAGTTCGAGCACACGCTGGTGGTGACGGAGACCGGCGCGGACATCCTGACCCTGCCGTAGCGCTGCGCTCGCTTCGGCCATGACCGCACGGCCCGCCCTCTGCGAGGGCGGGCTTTCTCTTGTAACCTTTTACCGACACGATGTCGGCAAGATGCGGGGACGGCCTCATGGACACCTTCTCGACCCTCATCCGCACCGCGTCCCACCAGGCGCACGTGGCGGCGGAGACCTCGTCGTTCATGAGCGACCTGCTCGGCGGCCGGCTGGGAGTGGCCGCCTATGCGCGCTACACCGAGCAGCTGTGGTTCGTGTACGAGGCGCTGGAGAGCGGCGCCGGACGGCTGGCGGCGGACCCGGTGGCGGGGCCGTTCGTCCGGCCCGAGCTGTTCCGGCTGGCCGCGCTGGAGCGGGACCTGGCGCATCTGCGGGGACCGGCGTGGCGGGCGGGCCTGAGCGCGCTGCCCGCCACGCAGGAGTACGCGGCCCGGGTCCGCGAGTGCGCCGCGCGCTGGCCCGGCGGCTATGTCGCCCACCACTACACCCGCTACCTCGGCGACCTGTCCGGCGGCCAGATCATCCGCGACCGGGCGGAGAAGACCTGGGGTTTCACGAGGAAGGGCGACGGCGTCCGCTTCTACGTCTTCGAGAGCGTCTCCAACCCGGCCGCGTTCAAGCGGAGTTACCGGCAACTGCTCGACGGGATACGGGCGGACGACCTGGAGAAGCAGCGGGTCGTCGTGGAGTGCGAGCGGGCTTTCGCCCTGAACACCGCGGTGTTCCGGGCGCTCGGGGACGAGTTCCCGCTGAGCGCCTAGCGTTCGGGGCGGTCAGCGCTCCAGGAACACCCGGCCCCCGACCTCCACCCACCCCTCCGGCTGGGGCGCGGTCAGGATCTGGGAGCCCCTGCCCTGGGTGATGTTCAGGGCGCGTCCCAGCCGGTCGGTGAGGAGGAGGGCGGCGGCGCCGGTGGCCTCGTCCTCGTCGATGCCGTCGTTCCGGCCGGGGAAGGCACGGGAGCGGATCCGGCCGGCCGCCTCGTCCTCCCAGGCCCAGGCGTAGACCCACTCGCCAGGCGGGGGCACGTCGAGGGCGTCGACCTCGGCCGCCGTGCCGTACTGGCGCAGGGTGCGCGGCGGCGCCCACTCCGCACGCGCCTCGATCCAGCTGAACTCGCCGTCCAGGCGGGCCCCGACCACTCCGGCGGGCGTGACCAGTTCGGGCACGTCGAGCAGCCAGGCGGTGCCGACGCAGGGGTGACCGGCGAAGGGCAGCCGCAGGGTGGGCGTGTAGATGTCGATCACGCCGCGCTCGGGGTCGTCCACGAACACGGTCTCGCTGAAGCCGAGTTTGGCCGCCAGTTCCTGCCGGTCGCTCCGCTCGGGCAGCACCGAGCCGTCTCGGACGACACCGAGTTCGTTGCCGTAGCCGCCGTTCGGTCCGCAGAAGACGCGGAGTACGTCGTAGTCAGTCACGGGGGAATTCAAACATCGCGGCAGCCGCGAGCACGTCCCAGGCGGGGGCGCCGCCGGGGAGGGGCCAGGATCGGGTGCGTGCCTCCCGGTAGGGCAGACCGGCCAGCGTGTCGGCGTATGTCCGCAGCATGGTCTCTTGCTGCCCTTCGACGCCGGAGGCGGCGGGCCGGGCGGCCGGCCGGTCCAGCCGCTTCCGGTGCCCCTCGGTCACCTCGTCGGCCGTCCGGCGCCAGTCCTCGTCTTCCGGCAGACGGGTCAGCACCACGCAGGGCGGGGCCCGCCCCTCCGCGAGCGCCGCGACGGCCCGGTCGTGACCGTCCAGGAGCAACCAGCCGTCGAGTGCGGTGACCCACCAGAGCAGAACCGGCGCCAGAGTGCCGTCACGGGCGTGCTTGCGGTAGGCCTTCACCCGCCCGGCGTCCGGCGGCGAGAGCGGGCGCAGGGGTACGACACCGTGCCAGCCCTTGCCGGACCAGTCGAGATGGCAGGTAGGCCAGTGCCGGATGAAATCCTCCGCGTGCCAGACGTACGGCGGAAACTGGTTGCGCGCCCGCAGGTGCCAGCGCGAGTCGTGCAGGGGGCCTTCCCTCGCCTCGTCCAGCCACCGCGCATACGTGTGCACCCAGTTGACGGCCCCTTGCATCGCCGCTGAGCGAACCGGCGGCAGGGGTGGGCGGTAGCCCTCGTACCGCTGCAGATACACCCCCTGGTTCCACGCCTCCACGCGGCCTAGCAGCAGGATTCGCTCGCCCTGCCGCAGCGCCATCCGGCCGCCGTCGGCCACCTCGAACCTCAAAGGGGGCGGGCCCGGCCGGTCCCCCGCACCCAGCACAACGGCCTCGTCCGCCACCAGTTCCCTGCGCGCCTTCCCCATGCCGGTCACCCTGCCACTGCCGACTCGGTCAGCGCACGCACCCGAGATGGATCACGCACGCGGATCTGCCGGTCGGTGACCTCGTACCTCACGCCTCACTCTCACCCGCAGCTCCTGCAACTCGAAGTGTGCATTTCCGGGCCATCGAACGCGTTTCGCACACAGCCCCGGGCCGTCCGCGCCTTTGAGACCTGAATCACGACCCCGAAGGGTATGAGTGAGGTAAGGCTCAGGTAAGTTAGGGCAGCCTCACCAAACGAGATCCGCCAGGAGCCCGCATGCGAGCCGTCCGACTGACCGTCACCGCCACCACGGTGGCCGCTCTGGCCGCCCTTACGGCCTGCACCGCGAAGAGCGATGCCAAGGACGGCGACGCCGTCCAGGTCACCGCGGCCGACGCGAAGTGCGACACCTCGGCGAAGTCGGTCCCGGCCGGCCAGGTCACGCTGAAGATAGAGAACAAGGGTTCCAAGGCCACCGAGGTCGAGATCCTGTTCCCGGACGACCGCATCGTCTCCGAGAAGGAGAACATCGGGCCGGGCACCAAGTACACGCTGACCGCCGAGGTGAAGGCCGGGTCGTACGAGATCGCCTGCCGCCCGGGCATGAAGGGCCACGGCGTCCGCCAGAAGCTCACCGTGACCGGTGGCGGTACGACGGCGAAGCGGGACCCCAAGCTGGACACGGCCGTTGCCCAGTACCGCATGTACGCCCAGGACCAGGCCGACGAGACGCTGCCGAAGGTCGAGGCCTTCGCCAAGGCGGTCAAGGCCGGCGACCTGGGCGCCGCGAAGAAGGCCTACGGCCTCTCCCGCCTCGGCTGGGAGCGCACCGAGCCGGTCGCCGAGTCCTTCGGTGACATCGACCCGAAGGTCGACGTCCGCGAGGACGGCCTGGAGGACGGCCAGAAGTGGACCGGCTGGCACCGGCTGGAGAAGGCCCTCTGGCGGGACAAGAAGATCGGCGCCGGGGAGAAGGCGCTCGCCGATCAGCTGGTGACCGACCTGAAGGACTGGCAGGAGCGGGTCGGCAAGGCCGAGATCACCCCGACCTCCATGGCCAACGGCGCCAAGGAGCTGCTGGACGAGGTCGCCACCGGCAAGGTCACCGGCGAGGAGGACCGCTACGCCCACACCGACCTGGTCGACTTCAAGGGCAACGTCGAGGGCGCCCAGAAGGCGTACGAGCTGCTCGAGCCCGTCGCGGCCAAGAACGACCCGGCGCTGACCAAGGAACTGGACAAGCAGTTCACCGCGCTGAACGCGCTGCTCGACACGTACCGCTCGGACAAGACGTCGTACGACTTCGTCTCCTACGACAAGGTCACCAAGGAACAGCGCAAGGAGCTGTCGGACGCGGTGAACGCGCTCGCCGAGCCGCTGTCCAAGCTCGCCGCCGCGGTGGTGAAGTAGCCATGACCGAGCACACCGACGGCAGCAGCCCGTCGCGCCGCGCGCTGATCGGCTGGGGCGGTGCCGGGCTCGCGCTCGGCGCCGCCGCGGCCGGCGGGGCCGTGGCGATGGCCAGGACCGGCGACGACATGGACCCGGCGGCCGCCGAGACGGGCGGCGCGGTGGAGTTCCACGGCGCCCACCAGGCCGGCATCGCCACCCCGGTGCAGGACCGGCTGCATTTCGCCGCGTTCGACGTGAAGACCGACGACCGCGAAGAGTTCGTCCGGATGCTGAAGGACTGGACGGCGGCGGCCCGGCGGATGACCGCCGGAAAGCCGGTCGGCGAGGGCGCCTTCGACGGTCTCGCCGAGGCCCCGCCGGACGACACCGGTGAGGCGATGGGGCTCAAGCCGTCCCGGCTGACGCTGACCATCGGCTTCGGGCCGTCGCTCTTCGACAGGTTCGGGCTCAAGGACCGCCGGCCGGAGGCCCTGGTCGACCTGCCCAAGTTCCCCGGCGACAACCTGGAGAAGGCCCGCACCGGCGGCGACCTGTGCATCCAGGCCTGCGCCGACGACCCTCAGGTCGCCGTGCACGCCGTCCGCAACCTCGCCCGCATCGGCTTCGGCAAGGTCGCCGTGCGCTGGTCCCAGCTGGGCTTCGGCAAGACCTCCTCGACCACCCCGGACGCGCAGACCCCGCGCAACCTCTTCGGGTTCAAGGACGGCACCCGCAACATCGCGGGCACCGAGACCGACCGGCTGAAGAGGTTCGTGTGGGTCGGCGACGGCGACGACCAGGACTGGATGACCGGTGGGTCGTACCTCGTCGCCCGTCGCGTCCGCATGAACATCGAGACCTGGGACCGGACTTCGCTCCAGGAGCAGGAGGACGTCTTCGGGCGGGACAAGCGCGAGGGCGCACCGGTCGGCAAGGCCAAGGAGCACGACGCGCCGTTCCTGAAGGCGATGAAGCCCGACGCGCATGTGCGCCTCGCGCACCCGGACTCGAACAACGGGATCACCATCCTGCGCCGGGGCTACTCCTTCACCGACGGCACCGACGGCCTCGGCCGGCTCGACGCCGGGCTGTTCTTCCTGGCCTACCTGCGGGACGTGCGTCAGGGCTTCATCCCGCTGCAGCGCAAGCTGTCCGCGCACGACGCGCTCAACGAGTACATCCAGCACGTGGGTTCGGCGGTCTTCGCGATACCGCCCGGCGTCCGGGACGCGGACGACTGGTGGGGCCGCTCGCTGTTCTCCAAGGAGGCCTAGCCCGTGTTCTCCAACTACCTGATCGGCCTGCGCGAGGGGCTCGAGGCGTCGCTCGTCGTCTGCATCCTGATCGCCTACCTGGTCAAGACCGGCCGCCGGGACGCGCTGAAGCCGATCTGGATCGGCATCGGCATCGCGATCGCCATCGCGATGGGCTTCGGCTGCGTGCTGGAATTCGGCTCGCAGGAACTGACGTTCCAGGCGTCGGAGGCGCTCGGCGGCTCGCTGTCGATCGTCGCCGTGGGCCTGGTGACGTGGATGGTGTTCTGGATGCGGCGAACCGCCCGGCACCTGAAGTCGGAGCTGCACGGCAAGCTGGACGCGGCCCTCGCCATGGGCACCGGCGCACTGGTCGCCACCGCCTTCCTCGCCGTCGGCCGGGAGGGCCTGGAGACCGCGCTGTTCGTGTGGGCGTCCGTGCACGCCGCTTCCGACGGAACCCCGCGCCCCCTGATCGGGGTGGCGTTGGGCCTCGCCACCGCCGTCCTCCTCGGCTGGCTGTTCTACCGGGGCGCCCTGAGGATCAACCTGGCCAAGTTCTTCACCTGGACCGGCGGCATGCTGGTCGTGGTCGCGGCGGGCGTGCTGGCGTACGGCTTCCACGACCTGCAGGAGGCGGGCTGGCTGCCCGGACTGACGCACCTGGCCTTCGACATCAGCGGCACCATCCCGCCGGACAGCTGGTACGGCACGCTGCTGAAGGGCGTGTTCAACTTCCAGCCCGACCCGACCGTCCTCCAGATCACGGTGTGGCTGCTGTACCTGATCCCGACGCTCGCGATCTTCCTCGCCCCGGTAGGGTTCGCCTCCGGAAAGGGGAAGGTGAAGGGATCCGATGAGCAGGGATCGCAGCCCGCGCAGACTCCGCAGGCGTGACCGGAACGCACTCATAGCGGCCGCGCTGACCGCTTTGTCGTTGACGGCGAGCGGATGTGTGGTGGTGCACGGGGAGCGCGAGGTGCTCCCCGCCGCCACCCGCGCCGAGGCCGCCAAGGCGCTCACCGCGTTCACGACCGCGTACAACAAGGCCGACAAGGCCTACAACAGCTCCCTGGACGCGCCCTACCTCACCGGCCCGTTCGGCGACATCACCGCCGCGCGGCTGAAGGCCGGGCACGCCAACAGCCCGTCCGGCAACCCGGACCACGTGCCGCTGAAGCTGTCGGACGTGAAGATCACGATCCCCGAGAAGGCCGGCTGGCCGCGCTGGTTCGTCGCCGACGCCCAGGGCAACAAGACCGGCACGGCACGCTGGCTGATGGTGTTCACCCGGGGCGACCTCGGCGAGCGGTGGCGGGTGGCGTATGTCACGCTCGTGGCGCCCGGCGCCGTACCGGAGTTCAAGACGGACAAGGACGGCTGGGCCGAGGCGGTACCGGCCGGCTCCCGGCAACTCGCCGTCGCGCCCGAGAAGCTGAGCCAGGAGTACGTGACGTACCTGAAGAAGGGCGGCCAGACCTTCGCCGACGGCAGGTACACCAGCGTCGAACGCGCCGCCCGGACCAAGCGGGCCCGTAAGCCGGGCCTGGTCACCCAGTTCATCGACGGTCCGCTGACGAACGGCGGCTACGCGCCGCTGGCGCTGCGCACGGCGGACGGCGGTGCGCTGGTGTTCTTCACCACCCACCACTACGAGAAGCAGACCGCCGCCACCGGCACGACGGTGCCCCCTCAGGGCAAGGACGTCCAGGCACTGACCAAGGGCGAGGTGAAGCAGTCCCTGACGCTGGAGTTCATGTCGGGAGAGGTCGCGCTCGACCCGGCGGGGAGCGGCAAGGTGGCGGTGCTGGGGCGGGTGCCGGGTCTGACCGCGGCGCAGGGCGAGTAATCCGCGCCCTGTTGGCTGCGCGGCCCCTGAAGCGCCCTGGCGCTCGCGAAGTGCTCAGTGCCGAAGAGGCCAGCCCGTACCCTCGGCGCCCGCGTACCGCGAGCACGCGTCGGTGAGCACCTCCAGCAGGCTCAGGGGATCCGGCAGCGCGTGCTCCGGCCCCCGCACCCACCGCACCCGCTGGTCGTCACCGGGCAGCCGGGCGGGCGGCACCAGCACGTACGACCCCCGGCAATGCCAGCGCAGCCCCGGGTGCTCGTCCATGGTCTCGGGGTGGCAGTCCAGCTCGCACGGCCACCACTCGTCCTCATCCTCGGGGGTGCCACGGGTGAGGGTGAAGAACAGCATGCGGCCGTCGTCGCTCTCGGCGACGGGCCCGACCTCGACACCGGAGCCGAGCAGCCGCTCAAGGGCCTCCCGGCCGGCTTCCAGGGGGACGTCGAGCACGTCGTGCACCATGCCGGTCGCGGTGATGAAGTTGGCCTGCGGCTGGTGCCGGGCCCAGCGTTCGATCTGCGCGCGGTCGGTGGTGGACTGCGTCTGCCAGGCGAACGACACCGGGTGCCGGGCCGGGGTGGGACAGCCGACGCGGTCGCAGGAACAGCGGTAGCCGGGGGCGGGGTGCGCGGCGGGGGCGAGCGGCAGGCCCGCCGCGGCGGCGGCCAGCAGCAGGGTCTCACGGCCCCCGTCGTCGGCGGCCTCCTTCGGGCGGCGTCCAAGCAGCCACTGGGAGAGTTTGCCCTGCCGGCCGGACCGGCCGCCGAACGTCGCGCTCATCTATCCCCTCGCCTCGCTGGTGTGCGGACAGTGTGCCTTATCGTCCCATCTTCGTGCGCTTCGGGGTGGCTGCCGAGGGCAGGAAGCCGACCGGGACAGGTGGGCGCGCGGGCAGATCAATGCGGTGCGATTCCGTGCAGTGCGTACTCGACCAGGGTGTCCGTGTAGTCGTACGAAATGGGCCCGGTCCTTTGCAGCCACCTCTGCGCAAGTGGCGAAACGAACAGTTCCAGGGCGATACGGGGATCGACATCGGCCCGTACCGCCCCACTGTCCTGTGCGGTGCGCAACCGGTCGACATACAGCTGAAGCTGGGGTTCGAGCAGCCTCTCGACGAACTCCCGCCCGACCTGCTCGTTGAGAAGCCCCTCCGCGGCCAGCGCCCGCGCCGGCACCTCGAAGCGTGGGTCGAGGAGCTCGTCCACCGTGGCCCGCAGCACCGCCTTGAGGTCGGCGGCGAGATCCCCGGTGTCCGGGATGGTGTACGGCTCCTGCCCCGCCGCCCGGGCCGTCTGCTCGCCGAGGTCGAGGAACGCCTCCAGCAGGACGTCCGCCTTGGAGGACCACCAGCGGTAGATCGTCTGCTTGCCGACGCCGGCCCGCGCGGCCATCCCCTCGACGGTGGTCTTCGGGTAGCCGACCTCGCCGATGAGGGCGAGGGCGGCGGCGTAGATCGCTCTGCGGGACTTCTCGCTGCGACGGGTGGCGTCGGGGGCGGGCTGCTTGACCATGGCCCGACGCTAACAAGCCGCGCCGGCTACGCGGACGGCTCCTCCGGGGAACCCTCCGGCGGCCACGGGTCACCCCACTCGGCGTCCCGGGCCGCCTTGTACAGGGAGCCGTGGCGTTTGGTGACCGTCGTACGGGCCAGCCGCTCGTCGGTCTCGCACAGGTCCAGGAGCACCAGGCCCTTGCGGATCTGCGGGCGCCGGATCACCCGCGAGGGGGCCGGCGCGGCGGGCAGTCGGGTGGCGGCGACGTAGGAGAACTTCTCGTCCTCGTACGGCAGGGTGCCGCCCTTGACCCGGCGGTGCAGGGAGGAGCGGCTCACCCGGGCGGAGAAGTGGCACCAGTCCGTGCCGGGCTCTATGGGGCAGGCGGCGCTGTGCGGGCAGGGGGCGACGATGTGCAGCCCGGCGCGGATCAGGCGGTCGCGGGCCTCGATGACGCGGGCGTAGCCGGCCGGGGTGCCGGCCTCCACGATCACCACGGCCCGGGCGGCGGCCGCGGCGGCGTCGACGAGGGCGGCGCGGTCGGGCTCGGAGAGCTCGTTGAGGACGTACGACACCGTGACGAGATCGGTGTCGTCCAGGGTGAGGTCGGCGCCGATCCGGGCGCGCTGCCAGCGGGCGCCACGCAGGGCCGGGTTGGCGGCGGCGATCTCCCGGCCGAGGGCCAGTGCGGGCTCGGCCCAGTCCAGCACGGTGACGCTGCGCTCGCCGGCCCAGGTCGCGGTGACGGCCCAGGTCGCGGCGCCGGTGCCGCCGCCGACGTCGACATGGCTGCCGGGCGTCCAGGCGCGGACGGTCGCTGCGAAGGCCTCCAGCGCCGAGTGGACCGCTTCGAAGGTGGCCGGCATGCGGTAGGCGGCGTAGGCGGCCACGTCGGCGCGGTCGCGGAGGATCGGGGCGTGCGTGGGGGTGTCGCCCCGGTAGTTGGCGATGAGCCTGTCGACGGCGCCTGCGGCCTGGGTGGGCGGGAGTCCGTCGAGCAGGTCGGCGAGGCTTCGGCGGAGGGCTTCGGCCGGTGGTACGGGGGCGTTCACCCGGAGATTCTATGGCGCCGGCGTCCGGGTCGGCCCTGCTGGGGTCCGGCTCGGCCGGCTGGGAGCCGCGGGTCAGATCACCGCCCTCGCCAGGCGTGTCGCCAGTCGCGCTCTCGGCCTGCTGTCCGCCGGCCTGCGCCGCGGATGCACCGTGTTGGCCAGCAGGATCAGGAACGTGTCCGTCCTCGGGTCGAGGACGAGCGACGTGCCAGTGAAGCCCGTGTGGCCCGCCGCCCCGCGGCCCGCGAGTTCGCCCATGAACCATGGCTGGTCGACGGCGAAGCCCAGCCCCGGCGGGGTGAGCAGGAGCTCGACGAAGTCGGGGCCGAGGATGCGGCCGGGGCCGTAGGAGCCGCCGGCGAGCAGGGCGCGGCAGAAGACGGCCAGATCGCGGGCGGTGGAGAACAGGCCCGCGTGGCCGGCGACCCCGCCGAGCGCCCAGGCGTTCTCGTCGTGGACCACGCCCCGCAGCATCCCCCGGTGCGCCTTGGCCCAGGGCCGCCGCTGGTCCTCGGTGGCGGCCGCGCCGGGGCAGGGCCCGAAGCGGGTCGCCGTCATGCCGAGCGGCCGGGTGATGCCGTCCCGGACGAGGACGTCGAGGGTCCGGCCGGTGATGCGCTCCAGCACGGACTGGAGGAGAAGCATGTTCAGGTCGGAGTAGAGGTACCGGCCGGGCTCGCCGGTGGGGGCCTCGGCGCGCAGCAGGGCCAGGCGGGAGGCGTCGTCGGGGCAGTCGTACAGCGGCAGCTCGGGGCGCAGCCCGGAGGTGTGGGTGAGCAGCTGCCGCACGGTGATGCCGTGCGCGGCGGCGGCGTGGAAGTCGGGCAGGTAGTCGCCCACCCGGGCGTCCATGCCGAGGGTGCCGCGCTCGATCTGCTGCACGGCGGCGACGGAGGTGAACAGCTTGGTGAGGGAGGCCAGGTCGAAGGGCGTGTTGATGGTGGCCGGGACCCGGGCGGCGGGCGGCAGTTCGACACCGTTGTCGGTCTCGCGGTCGTAGCCGGAGTAGCGGACGGCCCAGCCCGCTGCCTCGGCCACGGCGATCACGGGCCCGCGGCCGGCCAGTACGACGGCGCCGGCCGCCCAGGGGCGGTCTCCGGCGGTGAGGGCGGGCACCTCGCCGACCAGGTGCTCGAGTTCCACGGGGTCGAGCCCGGCCCGTTCCGGTGTGTCGGCGCGCAGTCTCGGTGCGCTCAGTTGTCGTCTCCCTCCGACCCCGCACGTGCGTTCCCACGTGTGTTCCAGGGACGGCACATTCCCATGAAGCAGGCCGCCGCGACCAGTGCTCCCGCCAGTTGGACCACCGCCATGGGTACGGCGGTGTGCTCTCCGGCCACGCCGACGAGCGGTGAGGCGACCGCTCCGACGAGGAAGGAGGAGGTGCCGAGCAGGGCGGAGGCGGAGCCGGCGGCGTGCCGGGTACGCAGCAGGGCGAGGGACTGGGCGTTGGGGAGGGTGATGCCCATGGCGGACATCAGGACGAAGAGCGCGGCGGCGATCGGCGGCAGACCGACCTCGCCGAGGGCGCCGGTGGACATCAGCAGCAGGGCGGTCGCGGCGAGCACGATCACCGCGAGACCGCAGGCCAGCACCTTCTCCAGGGCGACCCGGCCGACCAGCAGCTTGCCGTTGACCTGCCCGGCGGCCACCAGCCCGACCGAGTTGAGGCCGAACAGCAGGCTGAAGGTCTGCGGGGAGGCGCCGTAGATCTCCTGGATGACGAACGGGGAGGCGGATATGTACGCGAACAGCGCGGCGAAGGCGAAGCCGCCGGCCAGCATGTAGCCGGTGAAGGGCAGGTCGGCGAGCAGACCGCGCATCGCGCGCAGGGCCGCCCCGACTCCCCCGTCGTGCCGTTCCGCCGGCGGCAGGGTCTCGGGCAGCCGCAGCCAGACGAGCGCGGCCAGCAGCACGCCGACGACCGTCAGGACGACGAAGACGCCCCGCCAGTCCGTCACCCGCAGGATCTGCCCGCCGATCAGGGGCGCCACGATCGGCGCGACCCCGGAGATCAGCATCAGGGTGGAGAAGAAGCGGGCCATGGCGACGCCGTCGTACAGGTCGCGTACGACGGCACGCGCGATGACGATGCCGGCCGCGCCCGCGAGGCCCTGGGCCAGCCGGAAGGCGACCAGTGTCTCGACGTTCGGCGCGAGGGCGCACAGGGCGGTGGCGAGGAGGTAGACGGCGAGGCCAGCGAGCAGAGGACGGCGGCGGCCCCAGCGGTCGCTCATCGGGCCGACGACCAGCTGCCCGAGGGCCATGCCCAGCAGGCAGGCGGTGAGGGTGAGCTGGACGGTGGCGGCGGGCGCGTGCAGGGACTGGGTGACCTCCGGCAGGGACGGGAGGTACATGTCCATCGCGAGCGGGGGTGTCGCGGTGAGGCCGCCGAGGACCAGCGTGACGAGCAGGCCGGTGCGGCGGCCGGCGGCGGATGTCCGGGCCGGGGTGGACGAGTGGTGGGTGTCCGGTGTAGGTGCCGCCGCGTGCTCGGGCATCTGTCCCCTCCCCTTGGTGAAACGGCCGCCTGCTGAAAATCCCCTTGGAATCGGCCGCCTGCCGCAGACGACCGGCACCTATGCTCTCAGCTCGTACACACTGCCGGGGCACACAGGACCGATGGGTGGGGCGATGGTGGAGCGGAAGGTGCGCTGGGGGATCCTGGCGACGGGCGGGATCGCGGCGGCGTTCGCGGCGGACCTGGTGGATCTGCCGGACGCGGAGATCGCTGCGGTGGCCTCGCGGCGCCGGGATTCGGCGGAGGCGTTCGCGGAGCGGTTCGGGGCGGCGCGGGCGTACGGCGACTGGGAGTCGCTGGCGGCGGACCCGGACATCGATGTCGTGTACGTCGCCACTCCGCACTCGGCGCACCGCGCGGCGGCCGGGCAGTGCCTGGAGGCGGGGCGGAACGTGCTGTGCGAGAAACCGTTCACGCTGAACCTGCGCGAGACGGAGGAACTCGTCGCACTGGCGCGGGAGCACGACCGCTTCCTGATGGAGGCGATGTGGATGTACTGCAACCCGCTGATCCGGCGGCTGAAGGCGCTGGTGGACGACGGGGCGATCGGCGAAGTCCGCACGGTGCAGGCCGACTTCGGCCTTGCCGGTCCCTTCCCGCCGGCGCACCGGCTGCGGGATCCGGCGCTGGGCGGCGGGGCGCTGCTGGACCTCGGCGTGTACCCGGTGTCGTTCGCGCAGCTGCTCATGGGCGAGCCGGACGCGGTCGCGGGGAGCGCGCTGCTGTCACCGGAGGGCGTCGACCTCCAGACGGGCGCGGTGCTGTCCTGGGAGAGCGGGGCGATGGCCGCGCTGCACTGCTCGATCGTCGGCGGTACGGGCGGCACGGCCTCGGTGACCGGTTCGCGGGGCCGGATCGACGTGCCGTCCGGCTTCTTCCACCCGGAGCGGTTCGTGCTGCACCGCGAGGGCCGTGATCCGGAGGAGTTCGCCGCCGACCCGGCCGACGGGTCGCGCAGCACCCTGCGGCACGAGGCGACCGAGGTCATGCGGGCGCTGCGCGCGGGCGAGAAGGAGTCGCCGCTGGTGCCGCTGGAGGGTTCGCTGGCGGTGATGCGGACGCTGGACGCGGTGCGGGAGCGGATCGGGGTGCGGTATCCGGGAGACGCGGTCGCGATGACGGTGTGAACCGGTATCCCGGGGTGGCGGTGACCGTCGCCCTCGGGTAACCGTATGGCGGACATGGCATTCCGCATGGCGGACTCGCCGCCTACGCTGCGGTGCCATGACTGACAGGCATTCGAAGATCGCGGTGGTGACCGGCGCCGGCTCCGGCATCGGGCGGGCCGTCGCCGTGGAGCTGTTGCGGGCCGGCTGGTCGGTGGCGCTGGCCGGCCGGCGCACCGAGGCGCTGGCGCAGACGGCGGCGCTGGCGCCGGAGGGCGCCTCCGTCGCCGTACGCACCGACGTGTCCCGGCCCGAGGACGTGGACGCGCTGTTCGCGGCGACGGTGGACCGGTTCGGCCGGGTGGACCTGCTGTTCAACAACGCGGGGACCTTCGAGCCAGGCGGGGTGCCGGTCGAGGAGCTGCCGTACGACGCCTGGCGCCACGTGGTGGACACCAACCTCAACGGGGCGTTCCTGTGCGCCCAGGCGGCGTACCGGCGGATGAAGGAGCAGGATCCGCAGGGCGGCCGGATCATCAACAACGGCTCCATCTCGGCCCACACGCCCCGACCGCTCTCGGTCGCCTACACCGCGACCAAGCACGCCCTGACCGGTCTCACCAAGTCGCTGTCCCTGGACGGGCGGCCGTACCGCATCGCCGTCGGGCAGATCGACATCGGCAACGCGGCGACCGACATGACGGCCCGGATGCAGACCGGCGCGCTGCAGGCGAACGGCGAGACGGTCCCGGAGCCGGTGATGGACGTGGCCGACGTGGCGCGGACCGTGCGGCACATGGCCGAGCTGCCACTGGAGGCGAACGTGCAGTTCGCGACGGTGCTGGCGACGGCGATGCCGTACATCGGGCGGGGTTGATCCCCCTACCACAAACGGAATTCGAACATCCGCGGTATTGCGGCCTGTCGGGCCTATATGCTCAACTTTCCTTCACGAGAGCTTCACAGTTGGAGCAAGTGGATTCCACGGCCAACACCGAGGGGGAGGCGACGGCCGTTCCACCGGGCCGGAGTTGGGGGTGGCCCTCGCGACGGGACGCGAGGTACACGCCGGTCGGTGGAACGGCCGCCGCACTGTTCAGCGCCGGTGCCGGCCGCCGGGCTCCGTGGTCCCCGCAGCCCCCTCGGGCTTCGAGGACGCCTCCTCGGCCGTCGCGGCCGCCGCGACCGCCCTGCGCCGCCGCTTGACCACCAGTGCCCCCGCCGCCGCCAGCAGCAGCGCCGTACCTCCCGCGCCCTTCACCAGCCGGCCGGTGGACGGGCCGCCGGAGCCCGAGTCCGACGCGCCGACCGCCGTCTGCGCCGCCTTCCCGTCCGCCGGTGACGGACTCGCCTTCGCCCCGCCCTCGCTGAGCGGATCGACCAGTGTGCCCACGGCCCGCGCCGAACGTCCGCGTCCGAAGCCCCAGTCGAGCAGCGCGGCGGTCTGCTCGTAGACGGCGTTGCTGCCGGTGGCCGGGTGCATCACGGTGACGAGCAGGGTGCGTCCGCCCCGGGTGGCCGCGCCGGTGAAGGTGTTGCCGGCGTGGCTGGTGTAGCCGTTCTTGACGCCGATCAGGCCGTCGTACGTCTTCAGTCCCCACGCCCCGGTCAGCAGGCGGTCGGTGTTCTGGATCTGGAAGGTCTTCTTGCCGCCCGCCGGGAAGTCGGCGGTCCGCGTGCCGCAGTAGCCGCGGAAGTCGGCGTCCTTCAGGCCGTGGCGGGCGAACAGCGTGAGGTCGTACGCCGAGGAGATCTGGCCCGGGTGGTCGAAGCCGTCGGGGCTGACCACATGGGTGTCCAGGGCCTGCAGGTCCTCGGCCTTGGCCTGCATCTCGGCGACGGTCCTGGCGATACCGCCGTTCATGTGGGCGAGCACGTGCACGGCGTCGTTGCCGGAGCGCAGGAACACGCCCTGCCACAACTGCTCGACGGTGTAGGTGATGCCGGGCTTGATGCCGACCAGGCTGGAGCCGAACGGTACGTCGTCGACATCGGAGTCCTTGACGGTGTACCGCTGGGTGCGGTCGAACTTCTTCAGCACGGTGTCCGCGAACAGCATCTTCAGCGTGGACGCGGGCGGGAGCCGCCGGTGCGCGTTGAACGAGGCGAGCACCTCGCCGCTCGCGCAGTCGGCGATCAGCCAGGAGCGGGCGGTGAGCTTCGCGGGCAGTCCGGAGGCGCCGCGCACCTGGACGCCGGTACGGGCCAGTTGCTCACCGCCTATCACGGTCGCGGCGGAGGCCTGAGTGGTCGCGGACAGGGGAAGGGCGGCGGCCGTCAGTCCGAGGACGGCACGCCGGCTGAGCCGGGAACATTCGCGCACCCGGGGACGGTACACCGCGCCCAGCAGCGGGTTCCGCACCGCGGGCCCTCCACCGCCGTGGAATTTGCCACGTTATGAAAATCCGATGAGTTAGCCGGTCTTCTCAGGCCTTACACATCCTTTACCAAGGGCGGCTCAAAGGTTCCTCCCTAGCTTGTGGCCGCGCCCACAGAGGGCGCCAAGAACCTTCGAGGAACGGGATGTTTGGCATCTATCTCAAGCGCGAGCTGAGCCGCCGCAAGAAGGCCGCTCTGGTCATCGCGATGGGTCTGGCGCTCGGTATCGCGCTGGTCATCACCGTCAACTCGGTGTCGGCCGGCATGACGCAGGCGCAGGACGAGGTCCTGAAATCGCTCTACGGCCTCGGCACCGACATGACCGTCACCAAGGCCCAGTCGGCGCCGAAGGCGGGCAGCTCACAGGGCCCGAGGTTCCAGTTCGACGCGAAGTCGAGCAGCAAGGCCAGCCAGAGCTCGGACCGGGTGATGACGCAGGGTGGTCAGGCCCTGAAGTCCTCGCTGGTCCAGCAGGTCGCCGCGCAGAAGGGCGTGGCCTCGGCGGTCGGCGCCCTGTCCCTGAACGTCACCAAGGTCGACGGCTCCTTCACCCAGGGCAAGGCCCAGTCGTCCGGCAGCGGCGGGCAGCAGGGCGGCCCCGGTGGCAGTGGCGGCGCCCAGCCGCAGGTGCAGGGCGGTGGCGCCAACTTCAACGTCAACAGCTACTCGGTCGCCGGCGTCGACGTCGCCAACCAGGCCCTCGGCCCGCTGGCCACGATGAAGATCACCTCCGGGAAGACCTTCACCTCGGCGCAGACCGACGCGAAGGTCGCGGTGGTGAGCAAGTCGTACGCCAAGGAGAAGAAGTACAAGGTCGGCTCGGCCTTCAAGATCTCCGGCACCAAGTACACCGTCATCGGCATCGCCACCCCGGACAGCGGCGAGTCCTCCACCGACGTCTACCTGCCGCTGAAGCAGGCCCAGTCGCTCGGTGACGCCAAGAACAAGGTCACCACGATCTACGTCAAGGCGACCGACTCGAAGCAGATCGCGACCGTGAAGAAGACCATCCAGAGCAACATCTCCGGTACGACGGTCACCACCTCCTCCGACCTCGCCTCCACGGTCTCCGGCTCGCTGTCCACCGCCTCCGACCTGGCGACCACCGTCGGCAAGTGGCTGTCCATCGCCGTGCTCGCCGCCGCGTTCCTGGTCGCCGCGCTGCTCACCTCGTCGGCCGTCTCCCGGCGCGTGCGCGAGTTCGGCACGCTGAAGGCGCTCGGCTGGCCGAGCCGCAGGGTGACCCGGCAGGTGGTCGGCGAGTCCGTCGTCAACGGCCTGATCGGCGGCGGCCTCGGCATCGCCCTCGGCCTCGCGGCGGCCTGCACCGTCACCGCGATCAGCCCGAAGCTCACCGCGCAGCTCGGCAGCACGGGCGGCGGCGGGATGGGCGGCAGTCCGGGCGGCGGCCCCGGCGGTGGCGGTCCCGGACAGCAGGCGAAGAACACCGTGGAGATCGCGCTCTCCGCGCCCGTGTCCGTGACGACCATCGCGCTCGCCGTCGGCCTCGCGGTCGCCGGCGGTCTGATCGCCGGTGCCATGGGGGGCTGGCGCGCGTCCCGGATGCGCCCGGCGGACGCCCTGCGCAGCGTCTCGTAACGCGCGCCGGGAGACCCCTCGAACCGGGGCGCCGCCTCCGACATTCCCCCCGGGGAGGCGGCGCCCCACCCCCTACCTTGCGGACCTTGTGGAGAACCCATGTACAGACTCACCGGCGTCACCAAGCGCTATACGCGGGGCAAGGAGACGGTGGAGGCGCTGCGCGGCATCGACCTCACCATCGCCGACGGTGACCAGCTGGTCATCCAGGGCCCGACGGGCGGCGGCAAGTCCACCCTGCTGCAGATGATCGGCGGCCTGGACCGCCCGTCCTCCGGCACCGTGGAACTGGACGGCGTCGACCTGGCGACCATCGGCGAGGCCCGGCTGACCCGGCTGCGCGCCGAGAAGATCGGCATCATCTTCCAGGCCTTCAACCTGATCCCGACGCTCACCGCCCAGGAGAACGTCGAGACCGCCCTGGTCCCGCTCGGCGTGAAGCCCGCCGAGCGCCGGGAACGGGCGGCGGAGGCCCTGCGCTCGGTCGGCCTCGGCGAACGCCTGGCCCACGTCCCCTCGGAGATGTCCGGCGGCCAGCAGCAGCGCGTCGCGATCGCCCGCGCACTGGTGAAGAACCCCAAGGTGCTGCTCGCCGACGAACCCACCGGCAACCTCGACGAGGGCACCCGCGACGACATCATGGCCCTGCTGGAGGGCCTGTGGCGGGAGCACGGCCTCACCTTCGTCATGGTCACCCACGACTCCTCCATCGCCCGCCGCGCCCCGCGCCTGGCCACGATCAAGGCCGGGCAGATCACACTGACCGAGCAGGGCGGACGGCACGGGGGACCCGCGGGGCACGGGATGCCCGGGCAGCCGTACGCGCGGGACGGGTACGCGCAGCAGCCGTACGCGCCCCAGCCGTACGGTGGTCACGGCTACTGACCTGCTCCGCGGGCGGGCCGCTCACCTCCCGAGGATCTGGTCGATGTCGGCCAGCTGCCCGGCGGTGAGTGGCCCCTTCTCCATCGCCCCCGCGTTCTGCTCGGCCTGCGCGACCGAGCGGAAGCCCGGGATCGGCACGGTGCGCGGGCTGCGGGCCCACAGCCAGGCGAGGGCGCCCTGGGCGAGGGTGCGGCCGCCGCTGGTGAGGACGTCCCGCAGGGCGTCGATCCGGGTCAGCCAGTCCTCCTCGGCCCCGGACCCGTCACCGTCGTACCCCTGCATCCAGGCCGGCGGCCGGCTCCGGATGTCCCCGGCCTCCAGCGACCCGCTCCGCCTCCCGGCGAGCAACCCCATGGCCAGCGGACTGCGGTTGATGCTCGCGAGCCCCGTCCGCTCGCACATTTCTAGGAGTTGCGGCGCGTCCTGGAGGACGTTGAGGGCATGCTGTACGGCCGTGCAGTGCGGCCCCTCGGCGAAGACGGCGGCACGGTGGGGGTCGTCGGTGCTCCAGGCGTAGGCGCGGATGAGCCCTTCACCGACCAACTCCTCGCACAGGTCGCGAAGTTCGGCCCCCCGCGCCGGATCGGCATCCGACAGGTGGAACTGGTACAGATCGATGTGGTCGGTGCCGAGGCGGCGCAGGGAGGCGGTGAGGGCGCGGCGGGCGTGCTCCGGGGTGTCGTCGCTGCCGGTGAGGGTGCGGGTGTCCGGGTCGAAGACGTTGCCCCACTTGGTGGCGAGCACGATGTCGTCGCGCCGCTTGCCGAGGGCGCGGCCGAGGACGGTCTCGCTGTGGCCGGTGCCGTAGACGTCGGCGGTGTCGAAGAAGGTGACACCGAGATCGAGCGCGCGGTGGACCGCCCGCACGGACTCCTCGTCGTCCACCTTGCCCCACCCGAGCGGCTGCCCGTCGGCGGACTGCCACTCCCCGCCGATGGCCCAGCAGCCGAAGCCGAGTGCGCTGACTTCGATCCCACTGCGTCCCAGAGTTCGCTTCGTCGTCATGCTCAGGGACGGTAGGAGTTGGAGCGCACGCCAAGGCAACCCCTGGGAGCTTTTTATGCCTGCCCGGTCTCGAATCGCGAGATCCGCCCGTCGTCCTCCACGGTGAAGGTCCACTTGGTGCGCATCTCGCCCCAGGTGTCGTTGCGGTAGCGGGCGAGGAGGGTACGGCCGCCGCCGGACTCGTTGTCGACCTCCATGTGGCCGTGGGAGGAGAAG
The DNA here is from genome assembly GCF_040680215.1 of Streptomyces sp. NPDC052107. NCBI lineage: Bacteria > Bacillati > Actinomycetota > Actinomycetes > Kitasatosporales > Streptomycetaceae > Streptomyces > Streptomyces sp. NPDC052107. The sequence goes on along the minus strand of NZ_JBFAWG010000001.1, from coordinate 17,201 downwards.
ATCTCCCGGTCGATCCACTCGGCGAGGTCACGGTCGGAGCCGTCGTCGGACATGGTGGCGCCGGGGGCGAGCAGCGCCATGAAGCCCTCCCGGTCATGGGAGTTGACGGCGTTCACGAAGGCCCGGACGGCCGCATCGCTGAGCTTGGCTGGCTGAATCGTCATGGCGCCAGAGTCACACCGCAATCCCGGCCCCGCCACCCGAACGCCGTCCACAGCGGGCCGACGGGTGTCGGACCTGCGACGGTGGAAACACGAGCCTCTGCGTCTCTCCGCCTGGGAGTCACCGTGAGCTGTTTCGACCGACGTGGTCTGGGTCTGCTGTTGCTCCGGCTGGGGACCGGCGGGGTACTGGCCGCGCACGGCGCGCGGAAGCTGTTCGGCTGGTTCGGCGGGCACGGTCTGGAGGGCACCGGCCAGTTCATGGAGTCCGTCGGCTATACGCCCGGCAGGGCCAGCGCCACGGCGGCGGGCCTCGCGGAAACCGGCGGCGGTGCCCTCCTCGCACTGGGCCTCGCGACGCCGACGGCGGGCGCGGCGGCGGCCGGAGCGATGGCCGGGGCGGCGGCGGTCCACCTGCCCAACGGCTTCTTCGTCCAGGAGGGGGGCTACGAGTACGCGGCGAGCCTGTGCCTCGCCGCAGCGGGCCTCGCGGTGGCGGGCCCCGGCCGCCTCTCCCTCGACCACGCCCTCGGCCACGCCTTCGACCGCGGCTGGATGGTGCCGCTGGCCCTGGGCGTCACGGCAGCGGCGACGACGGTGGTGATCGGGACACGGAACCAGCGGGTGCGGGCGAAGAAGGAAGGGGAGCAGGAGGTGTTGTTCGAGGAGTAGCCGGTACGGCGCGGTGCCGGGGCATGGGAGGCTGCCCGGCATGACCGATCAGGACACCACCGGCACCGCCGCCCTCTGGCCCGCCATCGACGAGCTCTGGTCCCGCCTGGAGGCCACCCGCAAGCACGCAGGCCAGGAAGGCGTCCTGCTCCGCGTCCTGAAACTCTCGGAGGAGGTCGGCGAGGTAGCCGAGGCGATCATCGGCACGACCGGCCAGAACCCCCGCAAGGGCGTCACCCACACATGGGAGGACGTCCAGGCGGAACTGTGCGATGTGGCGATCACGGCCCTGGTGGCCCTCCGGACACTGACGCCTCAGGCGCGGGAGGTGTTCGACGGGCATCTGGCGAGAGTGACCGCACGTCCCCTTCGGCCCGGCGACTCGGCGTGATTCCCCGTCCCCGCACCTGCCACGCCTTACGCCCGCATGACGTAGGGGCAACAGGTGTCACGCCCGCAGGAAGGCGAGGACCGCCAGTACCCTTCGATGGGTCTCGTCCGTCTGGGGCAGGTCCAGCTTGGTGAGGATGCTGCTGATGTGTTTGCCGACGGCTGCCTCGGACACCACCAGCTCGCGGGCGATCGCCCCGTTCGACTTGCCCTCCGCGATCAGGGCCAGGACCTCTCGCTCGCGCGGGGTGAGCCGCTCGAGCGGATCGCGGCGGCGGCGCAGCAGCTGGCGTACGACTTCGGGGTCGACGACGGTGCCGCCTTCCGCGACCTCCCACAGGGCGTCGATGAACTCCTCGACCTGCCCCACCCGGTCCTTCAGCAGGTAGCCGACGCTCGTTCCGTCGCCGGAGTCCAGCAGTTCGGAGGCGTACGTCCGCTGCACGTACTGGCTGAGGACCAGGACGGGCAGAGTGGGTCGTTTGTCGCGCAGCTGCACCGCCGCGTGCAGACCCTCGTCCTGGAAGCCCGGGGGCATCCGTACGTCCGTCACCACGACGTCGGGAGCGTGCTCCTCGACAGCGGCGATCAGCGCGACAGCGTCTCCCACGGCCGCGACCACCACGTGACCACAGCGGCTGAGCAGGCTGATCAGGCCTTCCCGCAGCAACACGCTGTCCTCGGCCAGTACTACGCGCAGCGATCGGTCCGTTCGCAAGGAAACTCCACACGCAACAGGGTCGGTCCGCCCGGCGGGCTGGACAGGGAGAGTCTGCCATCCAGCACCGACACCCGGTCCGCCAGTCCGGTCAGCCCGGTGCCGGCCCCGGCCTCCGCACCGCCCCGGCCGTCGTCGCACACCTGCAGGAACAGGCGGCCGTCACGGTGGCTGCCGGTCACCTCCGCGCGGCTCGCCCCGCTGTGCTTGGCGATGTTGGCGAGGGCCTCGCAGACCACGAAGTACGCGGCGGACTCCACCGCCGGGGGCAGCCGTCCGTCCAGTTCCAGGTCGACGTCCACGGGAACGACGGAGCGGTCCGCAGCGTCGGTGACCGCCGCTTCGAGGCCGTAGTCGGTGAGCACCTTGGGGTGGATGCCGTGAATGAGTTCGCGCAGCTCCGCGAGGGCCTTGCCCGCCTCCTCATGGGCTTTGGCGAGCTGGTCGGCGAGCGGCCCCGGCGGCACGTCCAGGCGGGCGAGACCGAGCGTCATGGTCAGCGCCACCAGCCGCTGCTGCGCCCCGTCGTGCAGATCGCGCTCGATACGCTGCCGCTCCGCCTCGAAGGCGTCGACCAACCGGACGCGCGAGCGCGTGAGTTCCACGACCTTGGCCCCCAGATCGCCCTCGCGCGGCGCGATCAGCAGACGCGTCAGTTCGGCCCGGGCACCGGCCGCCACCCCCAGGACGTAGGCGCCCAGGACCAGGGCGAGCAGCCCGAGTACCGCGATGCCGAAGGCCGTCGGCCAGTCCGTGACCGTCCATGCCTTGAGCACTTTGGTTTCCCGGCCGCCGCCTGCCGTGGCCATCAGCAGCGGGGTCGCGACCATGGCCAGGGGGTAGAGCAGGCCGACCGTGATCGCGAGGGCGTCGACAGGCCACAGCACCCCGGCGAAGAGCAGGGCGTAGCCGAGCTCCCGCCACGTCGCCTGTTCCCTCAGGCGTGTGGTGAGCCAGGGCCACAGCCCCTCGGCGACGGGTGCCCGATGCCAGTCGGGTGCCGGATCGCGGTCGATCAGACGGAGCCTGTGCCGCTCGGCCCAGGCGACCGGGATTCCGGCGAGGGCCACGATGACCAGCAGCGGAAGTCCCACCAGCACGATCGCCAGAGCGCCGCCCACGGCCGCCGCGCCCAGGAGCCCCACGAGGGCGACGACGCCGGCCAAGGCCCCCGTGAGCAGATAGCCGACCGACCGCCACGGCCACGGCGAAAGCAGGAATCCCGGCCTGGACATGGCCTGCCACACGTTTCGAGGGTGCATGGCCGTCACCGTAGAGGGCCCGTCCGGCCGGTGCCATCGGTCCAAGGGGCGGACCGGGGGTAGGGCCAGCTCTACCTTCCGGGGTGGGGTGACGGGTCACGGGGCGTTCCTCGCAGCCTCTTGCCAGCGCAGCCTGTTGCCAAATCGAAGGCAAAATTCCGCCACCTGGTGACGCAAACATTGGCCGGAGAACGACCCTTCAGCGTTCCGCGCCGACCGGGTCGTCTGTACGGCCCAGGTCGCACGAGGTGGGGGATGACTCATGGAATTCCGGCTTTTGGGACCGGTGGAGGCAAGGGACGGTGCGCGACGCGTCGCGCTGTCGGGCTCCAAGGTGCACACGGTGCTGGCCGCGCTGCTGCTCGCCCGCGGCCGGGTGGTGAGTGACGAGCGACTGAGCGGGCTGCTGTGGGGGTGGAGTCCGCCCGCCACGATGAACGCCCAGATCTACACCTACGTATCGCGGCTGAGGAAACTCCTGGGCCCCGGCGTCGACCTGGTCCGTCGACAGCCCGGTTACCAGCTGATCGCCACCGATGCGCAGGTCGACGTGCTCGAATTCGAGCGCTTGGACCGGCTCGGCCGCAAGGCCCTGGAGGAGCGGCGGTTCGAGGAGGCGGCCGGTGCTCTGCGGCGCGCGCTCGATCTGTGGCACGGTCCGGCGCTGGCCAATGTGACACCGCATCTCGCCGAGGCGGAACTGCCGCGTCTGGAGGAGGCCCGGACCAGCGCCCTGGAGCACCGGATCGACGCCGATCTCGAACTCGCCCGGCACGAACGGCTGGTCCCGGAACTGAGGGGGCTGGTCTCCGAGTTCCCGGTGCGGGAGAGGCTGCGGGCCCAGCTGATGACCGCCCTCTACCGCTGCGGACGGCAGGCCGAGGCGCTCCGGGTGTTCCACGAGGGCCGCGAGGTGCTCGCCGAGGAACTCGGCGTGGACCCCGGCCACGACCTGACGGCCACCCATCAGGCGGTGCTCAGCGGAGAGTTGGGCCACCTGCCACGGCCCGCATCCGCACGGGCGTCCCTGACCTCACCGCGTACCACACCGCCGGTCATGGTGCCGCCCGCGCTCGCCGACTTCACCGGACGGGAGGTTGAACTGGCCGAAGTATGCGCCCAGTTGACATCCGAATCCGGTCATCATGGTGTCCGTTCTCCGGCCCGCCGCATTCTGATCACCGGTATGGCGGGGGTCGGCAAGACCGCGCTGGCCGTGCAGGCCGTGCACGCCGTGGCCGACGACTTCCCCGACGGCCTGCTCCATGTCCGGCTCCGCCGCGAGGACGGCACGGTCAAGGACTGCGCCGCCGCCCTCACGCAGTTGCTGCGGGCCCTCGGCGAACCCTGTGACGACACGTCGGCGCCCCATGGCGGGCCCGAGCAGCTGGACGACCTGATCCGCCGCTACCGCACCCGTACTGCGGGCCGCCGGCTGCTGATCCTGCTGGACGACGCGACAGACGAACTTCAGCTCGACGCGCTGCTTCCGGCCACGACCGACGCCGCCGTCCTCATCACCAGCCGCAGCAGGCTGTTCGCCCTGCCCGGCTCCCGTACCGTCGCGCTCGACCCCATGGGGACCACGGAGTCGCTGGCCCTGCTCGCGGCGATCGCCGGAAGCGCGCGGATCCTGGTCGAACGCGACGCCGCCGGCGTCATCACCGAGGCGTGTGCCGGTCTGCCGCTTGCCCTGCGGGCCGCCGCCACCCGGCTGGCCGCCCGTCCCCACTGGCCCGTGGCCCGGCTTGCCCGGCGCCTGTCGGATCCGGCCCTGCGCGTCGAGGAGTTGTGCACCGGCGACCTGGACGTACGTCGGAGCCTCGGCTCGGCGCTGCGACAACTTCCCGCCACCGAACAGGAGTTGGTCCGCACCCTGGCACCCGGGGCGAGCGGGACGTTCAGCACGGCCGCCGCCCTGGACCTCGGCCTGCCCCAGGAGGTGGCCGAGGAACTCCTGGAGCGGCTGGTCGAGAAGTCGGTGCTGGAGTTGGCCGGCATCGACGCCGATGGCGCGCCGCGATACCGCTTCCACGAACTGATGCGACTGATCGCGGCAGGCCCGCACGAGTGCCGTGCAAAGCTCCGGCTGACCCGGGCGAGTTGAACCGAGTGTCGCGGGTAGGGCTGGCCCTACCCCAAGTCTCGCTCCTGCCGCACTGCGCCGAGGTGCCCCCGCACGGTTTCGTGGAGTCACCGAGCGGACGAGAGAGGCGGCGCCTGATGACGGGATGGCTCGCGGAGCACATGACGGCGCACGGGGGCTCCGGCATCCTCGCCGCGGTGCTGCTGCTGCCCGCCTTGGAAGCGGCGCTGCCCATGGTGGGCGTGCTGCTGCCGGGGCAGACGGCGGTGGTCCTGGGTGGCGCGCTCGCCTGGCGGGGCCACGTCACCGTCGAGGCGGCGCTGCTCACCGCGGTCGTCGGCGCGGTCCTGGGCAATCTTGTGGGGTACGCGGTCGGCCGTCGGTGGCAGGCGTGGGTCCTGGCTCCCCAGCGGGGCCCGGCCCTTCGGCGCCGGTACACCGAGCGGGCCCTCGGCCTGATCGAACGGCACGGCGGCTGCGCGGTGTTCGTCGGACGCTTCGTCGCGGTGCTGCGCACACTCGTCCCCACCCTGTGCGGGGCGACCCGCATGCCATTGCGGCGCTATCTCCTGTGGTCCGTGGTCAGCGGCGCCGTGTGGGCGCCGGCCTTCGTCCTGATCGGTTACCTCCTGGGGCCCGCCGGACCCGGCTGAGCCCGCACAGCTTGCTGCCGACGCAGCCATCTGCCACACGCCGGGCCCGGCACCCCGGTTGCCCGCAATGGCCGTATCTAACGCCGTTTTCCGATGATTTCCGTCCCGCCGGGTGCGCGGGAGGACCGACACCGAACAGTAGGGACAGATGAACAAGGACGCGATCCAGATGCGCTCCGTCAGCAGGCGGTACGGGTCGGGTGAGAACGCGGTGACAGCCCTCGACCAGGTCTCGCTCTCGTTTCCCGCGGGAACGTTCACCGCCGTCATGGGCCCCTCAGGCTCGGGCAAGTCGACCCTGCTGCAGTGCGCCGCCGGGCTGGACCGCCCCACGTCGGGCTCGGTCACTGTGGGCGGGACCGATCTGACGAAGCTGAACGAGACCAAGTTGACCCTGCTGCGGCGCGAGCGCATCGGGTTCGTCTTCCAGGCGTTCAACCTGATGCCGTCCCTGACCGCCGAGCAGAACGTGGCGCTGCCCCTTCGGCTCGCCGGCCGCCGGCCGTCCAGGGGCCGGGTGCGCGAGGTTCTCGACCAGGTCGGCCTCGGCGACCGGGCGGGCCACCGGCCGACGGAGCTGTCCGGCGGCCAGCAGCAGCGCGTCGCCCTCGCCCGCGCCCTGATCACCCGCCCCGAGGTGCTGTTCGGCGACGAGCCGACCGGTGCCCTCGACTCACAGACGAGCCGGGAGGTACTGAAGCTGCTGCGCGGCATGGTCGACTCCGAGGGCCAGACGGTCATCATGGTCACGCACGATCCGGTGGCCGCCTCGTACGCCGACCGCGTCGTCTTCCTCGTCGACGGACGGGTCAACGGCGAGATGCTCGGGGCGAGCGCCGACGACATCGCCGCCCGCATGACCAAGCTGGAGGCCGCGCCGTGCTGAGTGTCGCCCTGCGCACCCTGCGCACCCGCTGGGTCACCTTCGTGGGCAGCTTCGTCGCGCTCTCGCTCGGTGTCGCGCTGATCGCCGTGATGGGCCTGGCCCTCGCCTCGTCGCTGGACGCGCCCGACCGCAAGCCGGAGCGATTCGCCGCCGCGGCGGTCGTGGTCAAGGGAGCGGACACGCTGCGGGTGTCCACCCCGATCGGCGAGCGGGTCCAGAAGCTCGCCCAGCCGCGCCCCGTGCCGGCCGAGATTCTCACGAAACTGAAGAATCTCGGCACCGTCGTTCAGGACCGGTCGTTCGCCGTACGGGCCCAGGGCGGGCCGGGCAACCTGGTGGGACACCCCTGGTCCACGGCCGCCTTCGCCCCGTACGAGATCGGCAGGGGACACGCACCCCGCGCGGCCGACGAGGTCGTCGTCAGCGGCGACTGGGCGAGGCCGGGCGAGCGTGTGCGGACCGATCGCGGCACCGTCCGGGTGGTCGGAAACGTCGCCGCACGCGGCTTCGAGCACGCCGTCTTCTACACCGACGCCCGCGCCGCCCAACTGGCGCCGGTCAGTACCCAGTCGGTCGTGGACGCGGACGCCGCGGCGGTGCGCGCGGCGGTGCGCGGCAGCGACGGCGTGCGGGTCCTCACCGGTGACGGGCGACGCTACGCCGACGCGGACCCCGACCGGGACAGCGAGGCGCTCACCGCGATGAACGCCATGTTCGGCACCGCGGGCGGCGTGACCACCTTCGTCTCGGTCTTCGTGGTGGCGTCCACCTTCGCGTTCTCGGTGGCGCAGCGGCGCCGGGAGTTCGGGCTGCTGCGTACGGCCGGGGCGACTCCGGGACAGATCCGCAGGATGGTGTTCGCCGAGGCTCTCCTGGTCGGCGTGCTCGCCTCGGCCGCCGGCTGCGTGCTCGGCGCGTACGGTGCGCCCCGGCTGGCCACGTGGGTGGTCGACGGGGGCCTCGCCCCGAGCTGGTTCGGGATCGGCGCCGCCACCTGGCCGTACTACATGGCCTTCGCGACAGGCCTGGTCGTCGCGCTGTGCGGTGTGGTGGCCGCGTCCTGGCGGGCGGGCCGCACCGGCCCCACCCAGGCGCTGCGCGAGGCGTCCGTGGACAGCCGGACGATGACGTGGGGCCGCTGGCTGTTCGGCGCGGGGTTGCTGCTCACCGCCGTCGTGACGCTGGCGATGGCGCTGTTCAGCGACCCGGGTGACCTGCTGCACCGCAAGACCTACGTGAGCCGGCCGATGCTGCTGATCACCGCGGTGGCGCTGCTCGCGCCCGTGGTGGTGCGCCCGCTGACCCGGTTGCTCGCCTGGCTACCGGCCCAGCTGCCCGGTGCCGGCGGCATGCTGGTGCGGGAGAACGCCGCCGCCGGCGTGCGGCGGACCGCCGCGATCGCGGCGCCGGTTCTGGTCACGGTCGCGCTCGCGGGCTCGCTGCTCGGTGCCACCGCGACGCTGAACGAGGCGAAGGCCACCGAGACGCGCGAGCAGACGACCGCCGCCTTCGTCGTCACCCCGGCGGGCAACGCAGGCTTCGACCCGGCGACTCTGCGGAAGCTGCGCGACGTGCCCGGCGCCGAGGTGTCCGCGAGCTCGTCCAGCGCCGTCTACGTCCTGGAGGACGGTGTGGCGCTCAACAGGGACGAGGCCCGCGCGGCGACCCCTGGCCCGCTCACCGCGACCACCCACCTGCCGATCGCCTCCGGGAAGGCGAGCGACCTCGACGACGACTCGATCATCGTCAACGAGGAGTGGCAGCAGCACACCGTCGGACAGCGGGTGCGGGTGTGGCTCGGCGACGGTACGGCGAAGACACTGCGGATCGCCGCGGTGATGACCGCCGGGACCGGCAACAACGGCGTCTACGTCACGCCGCGCAACGCCCCGGGCGCATCCGTCGACCGGGTCGACGTGGCCCTCGCGGACGGCGTCGACGCAAGCGCCGTGGCCGCCGGACTGCGGGCCGCGGTGCACACCTCGGGCGGGCAGGTCCTCACCAGGGCCCAGTGGGTGCAGGCCAGTTACCCCGAGACGAACCGGACGACCCGGATGGGCTTCCTGCTGGTGCTGGGCATCGCCCTGCTGTACACCGGTATCTCGCTGGCCAACACCATGGTCATGGCGACCTCCGACCGGGTGCGCGACCTGGCGGTGCTGCGGCTGGCCGGGGCCACCCGGTGGCAGGTGTTGCGGCTGGTGGGCGCCGAGGCGCTGATGGTCGTCGCGGTCGGCGCGGTGCTGGGACTCATCGTCGCCGCGCTCAATCTGGCGGGCATGTGGAGCGCCCTGGGCGTGCTGTCGGTGTGGACCACGATCGAACTCCCCTGGACGGCCATCGGCGTGGCCGTGGGCGCCTGCGCGTTGCTCGCCGTGGTCTCGTCCGTCGCCCCCGCCTCGGTCGCCCTGCGCCGCCGTGCGGTGGAGCTGGCGGGCGTGCGGGAGTGACCCGCTTACCCGGCGCCGGACGGTACGTTCCCCCGCCCCGGCCGGCGCCGATCCTCCGCGACGCGCGGCTCCACCCCCGTGGCCCGCGCCGCGGAGCATCGACGGCCGGGACGTCTCTTGGAGAGCGTCCCGGCCGTCCGGTGTTCGACGGACGCGCACGGAGAGCCGTAACGGAAGACGGCCGGGCACCCCTCTCGGGGCACCCGGCCGTCTCGTACGTGCAGGACCCGTCGCACGGCCGCGGCACCAGGCGGGTTGCTGCCGTGCGACGGGTCCTCGTGTCAGCTCGTTCCGGCAGCCGACGCGTCGGACAGCTCGGCCATCGCCACCGCGATCTTCCGAGGACCGGTGAACGGTTCCCGGCCGTGCGCGGCGAGCATGTTGTCGACGATCAGCACGTCGTCGCGCTGCCAGTCGAAGCGGGTCGTCGCCGAGCGGTAGGCGTCTCGCAGGTGCGCGACCGTCTCGTCCGGGATGCGCCCGCCGTCGCCGAAGTAGGTGTTGGTGGGCAGGTCCTCGTCGGCGAAGATCTCCCTGAGCCCTTCCCGCACCTCCGGTGCCAGCGAGGTGACGTGCCAGAAGGTGGCGTGGTTGAACCACACCTGCTCGCCGGAGACCGGATGGGTGCGCACCACCGGCCGGACCGCCGTGGTGCGCAGCCCACCGTCCGTGCGCCATTCGGCCGTGATGCCTTTGTCCCGGCAGTACGCCACGACCGCGTCCCGGTCGTCGCTGCCGAACGACTCCTGCCACGACACGCCGAAGTCCGCGTGGAAGTTGCGCACCACGCGCCAGCCGCCGCGCCGCACGAACTCCTCCCGCACCGCGGGGTCGATGGCCCGGTACACCTCACGGATGTCCGCGAGCGGGGTCGCGCCCCGGGTGTGGGCGGGCTCGATGCAGTAGAAGTAGAGCGTGTTGGGCCAGACCGCCTGGTACGAGTTCTCGTTGTGCAGGAAGATCTCCTCGTCGGCGGGATAGTCCGTCGACGTGTAGACCTGCCCCTTGATCGTGGAGCGCGGCGAGGACCGCTCGGCATAGCGCAGCGGCCCGCTGCCGGAGAAGGCGTGCACCACCGCGTCGAACCCGTCGACCCCGCCGACCTCGAAGCCGCGCAGCAGGATCGCGCCGCGCTCGCCGAGGACCGTCCGCAGCTTCTCGCGGTGGGCGCGGATGAACTCGTGGACCGGGGCGCCCGGCTCTCCGGTGTACTCGATCGCGGTCATCGGACCAATACCTCTCTCGTGTGCGCGGTGCCTGCCAGGCCTTCGTCGTAGTCCCGGACCACGACGGGCCCTGCCGGGCCCGTCTCCCGGGCGAGTGCCGCGAAGACGCCGTCGGGCACCGGCAGGTCTTGCACCAGCCAGGTGCCGGGGCCGCTGCCCTCGGCATGGGTGACCAGTGCCGGACCGTCCTCGGCGGGTTGTGTGTCGATGCTGCTGAGGTCCGTGACGATGCCGACGCCGATCGCCTTGACGACGGCCTCCTTCCGCGTCCAGCACCGGAAGAAGGCATGCGTGCGCGCCCTGTCGTCGGGTGCGGACAGGACGTGGGCGAGTTCGGCGGCGCTCATCGCGAACCGGGAGGCGCCGTCCACGTCCAGCGGGCGGCCGCCCTCCAGGTCCACGCCCACCCGGCGCCCGGCGACCACGGCGAGCAGCCAGTGCGGGCCGGAACGCGAGAGGCTGAACTCCAGGTCGGTGGGCGGCCAGTCGATCCGCGGCCGGCCGTGCCCGGGGTGGGCGCAGCGCGGACACGGGCGCCTGCCGAAGACCACGTCGCGCGGCGGCACGCCGAGATATCCGGAGAGCACCCGGCGCACAGCCGTGTGCGCGGCCGCGTACCGTAGCGCGGCCGCGGCCGGCAGCCGCCCGGCCTTCCCCGACTCCTCGTCCGACAGCGGTTCGGTGTCACCCGGGCCGAGCACATCGGGGGCCCGGCCGCGCCAGATGTGGACCGCGTCGCTGTCCCCGAGCGATTCGTACGCGGTGGTGGTCATCGCCTCAGTCCGACATCGCGACCAGGATCCGGCGGTCGCCGGTGAACGGGCGGCGGCCGTGGGCGAGCAGGACGTTGTCAATGAGCAGCAGGTCACCGGTGCGCCAGTCGACGTCGACGGCGTGCTCCAGGCCGCGGTCGCGGATCTGGACGACGTACTCGGCGGGAATGGGGCTGCCGTCGGCGAAGGTGACGTGCTGCGGCAGGTCCTCCTCGGGCAGGATCTGCACCAGGGCGGCCGCCGTTTCGTCGCCCAGGCCGGCCGGGTGCCACTGGTCGGCCTGGTTGAACCACACCTCGGTGCCGGTGTCCGGGTGCCGGGTGGTGGCCGGACGCACCGAGGAGACTCGAATGCCTCCGTCGGCCTTCCACTCCCATGTGGCGCCGGTCGGCTCGAGGAACGCCTCCACCTCCTCGCGGCTGGTCGTCTCGAAGGTGTCCTGCCAGCTCTTGCCCAGGCCGTAGCCGTCGTGCAGGTTCTGCACATAGCGCACCCCGCCCGCGAAGGCCTCGCGCACCTCGTCGTCGAGGGACTCGAGCCAGAGCGCGGCGTCGACGACGGGGGTGGCACCGCCGCTGCCCGGCTGAATCTGGCAGTAGAAGGCGAGGCGGGCCGGCCAGGAGTGGGCGTAGCTCATCTCGTTGTGCATGGAGATGGTGAACTCCCGCGGGTATTCGGTCGAGGTGTAGACGTTGCTGCCGACCTTGGTGCGCGGCGAGTTGCCGTGCACATAGGCGAGCCGGTTGGGCAGCAGCCGGCCGAGCACCTGGTCCAGGCGGTCAGGGCTGGCCTCGAAACCCCGGAACACCAGGCCCTTCTCCTCCGTCAGCATCCGGGTGAGCTCCTCCGGACCCATGTCGTCGAGCCGGCCGATCAGTTCGTCGGTGCCACCGACGCCCTCGGACTCGATCTCCAGGGGTGTCCAGATGTTCGTCTGCGTCATGGTTCATGCCTCCAGGTCCTTGGTGATGTCGGCGACCAGCTCGGCCTCCCGCTCGGCGAGGTAGAAGTGGTCGCCCGGATAAGTGCGCAGGGCGAAGTCCTGGACGCGGGTCAGCTCGGACCAGGCCAGTACGTCGTCGGGGTCACAGCCCGGGTCGCCGAGCCCGAGGCACGCGGTGATCGGGGCCCGCGTCGGCACGGGCGGCGAGGCGGGGCGGTAGCTCTCGATGAGCCGGTAGTCGGCGCGCAGGACGGGCAGCAACAGCTCGCGCAGTTCCGGGATGTCGTAGGCTTCCGAGCCCAGCGAACCCAGCCGGCGCACCCCGGCGACCAGTTCGTCGTCGTCGCGCAGGTGCAGCCCGGTGGGGCGGGAGCGGTGGGGCGCGGAGCGGGCCGAGACCACCAGGCGCCGCGGGACGACCCCGTGCCGGTACTCCAGCCGGAGCGCGGTCTCATAGGCGACGGAGGAGCCCATGCTGTGCCCGAACAGGGCGACGGGCCGGCCGAGGTGGGGCAGCAGCGCGGTGGTGACCGCGTCGGCGAGCGTGTTCATGTCCCCGACGAAGGGCTCGGCCAGCCGCTCCTGGCGGCCCGGGTAGCGGACCGCCAGCAGTTCCACGTCGTCCGGCAGGTGGGCGGGCCAGCCGTGGAAGAGCTGGGCGTTGCCGCCCGCGTGCGGGAAGCACACGAGGCGGATCCTCGGCGCGCGGCCGGAGGCGGGACGGTAGCGCCGCAGCCACAAGTCGTCCCGCACGGTCCGGTCAGTGGGCCGCGTCGGTGCCGGTGACGGTTCCGTCATCCCGGATCTCTCCCTTCAGGTCCGGTGCCAGTGCGGCGAACAGGGCCAGTACGGCCATGGCGGCGGCGATCGCGCGGACCGTGGGCAGGGCGCCACAGGCGGCGAGGAGCAGGCCTCCGGCGAACGAGCCGAGCGCGTTGGTTCCCGAGCCGATGAGTCCCGCGGTGGCGGCGACCCGGCCCTGGAGCTCGTCGGGGGTGGTGCGCACCTGGTAGACGGCGGCGGCAACGTTGAACACGGCGCCCACGAATCCGGTGCCCGCGTACAGCGCGCCGAGCGCCACGGGCCCGCGGGTGAATCCCATGGCCCCGATCAGCACCGTCCAGGTGACGGCCCCGGCGACCAGCAGGGTGCGCTGCCGGATCCGGCGCTGGATCCGGCCGCCCGCGAGCGCCCCGCACAGACCGCCGACACCGCCGATGCCCAGCACGATCGCGAGGGTCGCCGACGGCAGCCCCGCCTCCTTGATCCGCAGGATCAGGGCGAGCGCGAGCATCTGGAAAAGGATGTTGGTGCCGGCGACATAGCCGAACGCCGCGCGCAGGAACCGCTGTCGCCACAGCCAGCGCATCCCCTCGGCGACCTCGCCGGACATGCCGCGCCGGCCGGCGGTGGGGTTGCGTTCCTGCTGGAAGTCCTTGCGGATGAGCAGCAGGCTGAGGGCGGAGACGAGGTAGCCCAGCGCGCCGAAACCGAACGGCACCCAGCGGCCCGCCGACTGCAGCAGCACACCGCCGGGCTGTCCGAGCAGCCCCGCCGCCCGGCCCCGTGCCTCGTTCTGCGAGAACGCCGTGGACAGGTGCTCCGGATGCACGATGTTGCGTACGGCGCCGCGCTCGGCGAGCCGGTAGAACACGGCGAGGGACGCCTCCGTGAACGCCACGGCCGCCAGGTGCGCGACCGTCACCCGGCCCGCCGCGAGGGCGAGCGCCACGCTGCCCACGGCGGCGACCCGGCCCGTCTCGCACACCAGCATCAGCCGGCGCCGGTCCCAGCGGTCCACGAGGGCACCGGCCGGCAACTGCACGAGCAGCAGCGGCAGCAGCGCCGCCGTGGACACCACGGACATGGCCAGCGGGGAACCGGTGTGCCACAGCACGATCAGCGGGTAGGCGACTGCCGTGACCCGGTTGGCCAGGAACGACATGCTCGCCCCCGACCACAGGAGCAGGAAGTCGCGATTGCGGCGCAGCGGCGGGGGCGAGGCCGCGACCGCGCCGGGAGCGGACCCGGGTCCGCTCCCGGCGCCCTCGACGAGGGTCATGTACGGCACCACTCCAGGACCGCCATCGCGCTGTGCATCTTGTTCTCGGCCTGTTCGAAGGCGATGCTGGCCGGGCCGTCGAGCACCTCGGCCGTTACCTCGTCGCCGCGGTGCGCGGGCAGGTCGTGCATGAACACGGCCTTGGGGCTGTTCTCCCACAACGCCGCGGTCACCTGGAACGGCGCGAACACCGCTCGCCAGTTGGGGTCGGGCTTGCTGGTGCCGGTGGTCTGCCAACGCGTGGTGTACACGACGTCCAGGCCGCCGGGCAGGTCGGTCATGTCGTGGCGCTCGCGGAACACCGCGCCGTACCGGGCGGCCTGTGCGGCGGCGCGCTCGCCGTAGCGCGGAGCCAGACCGTACCCGGGCGGTGTGCGCAGCTCGAACTCGACGCCCGGGAACCGGGTCAGGGCGAGCGCGAGCGCCGACGCCGTGTTGTTGCCCTCACCGACGTAGAGCACGCGCAGTCCCTCGACGCCGCCGAACTGCCGCCGCAGGGTGGTCAGGTCGGTGAGCGCCTGCGTCGGGTGCTCGTCGGCGCTCATGGCGTTGATGACGGCCATGCGCTCCTGGGCGGCCCAGGCGCGCATCTCGGCGGGGTCGCCCGCGGTGCGGGCGACCAGGACGTCGAGCATGCGGGACATCACCCTGCCGGTGTCCTCGCTGGTCTCACCGGTGTTGAGCTGGAGGTCGCCGGGTCCGTACGCGATGATCTGCGCGCCCAGGCGCAGCGCGCCGCTGGAGAAGGCGGTGCGGGTGCGGGTCGAGGTCTTGCTGAAGTAGACGCCCACGACGTCGCCGGCCAGCGGGGCGGAGCGGGCCGCGGTGCCGGCCGAGAACTCGGCACCGCGGGCGACGAGCGCGTACAGGTCGTTGTCGTCGAGGTCGTCGATGGAGATCAGATGCCGTACGGATGCCACGGGTTCCTCCTGGAGGGTGCGTGGGAGGCGCGGGTCATGCCCGCTCCTCGTCGGTGACGACAGGGGCGAGGACCGCGGGGAGTTCGGCGGACCGCCCGGCGGAGCGCCAGTCGGCGGCCAGTCGCCCGGTGCCGAAGGCGCTGTCGTCGCGGCCCAGTTCGGCGGTGAGGTGCTTGACCACCGCCTTGCCGGAGTCGGCGTTGGTCAGTGCGACGAAACCGGTGCCGCCGTGGAGTCGGCTGATCGCCATGTTCCAGTAGCCCGAGGGCTCGCCCCCGTGGCCGAACTCCAGGTCGTCGCCGCTGTCGTCGACGATCGTGCCGAGTCCGTAGAAGGTGCCGGTCTCGCCCGCCAGCAGCTCACGGGCGAGGGCCTGCGGCACCAGCGCGCCCGGTGCCCCGAGCAAGGCGTCCCGTACGGCGACCACGAACCGGGCGGTGTCGGCCGCGGTCGTCCACAGGCCGGCTGCCGCGAGGTGTGCGCGGGTGCGCCAGCCGCCCTTGAGCACGGCGCCGTGGGCGTCGTGGCCGAGGGCCACGGAAAGCCCGGAGGCGCGCGGGTGGTCCTGGTCGAAGCTGGTGTCGGCGAGACCGAGCGGGTCCAGCACCAGACGCCGCATCAGCGGCTCGAACTCCTCCCCCGTGGCGTCCTGAAGCAGCTGCTGGAGCACCCAGTAGTGCGTGCTGCTCTTGCGGAAGGTCCCGCCCGGCGGCAGTTCGCGGCGCACCCGTGACGTGTTCGCCGGCGGCCTGCCGTCCAGCAGGTCGAGCAGGCCCGGCATCGGCTCGCCGGGCCGGAACCCGACGCTGCGCTGCCGCGCGAGGCCGGCCCGGTGCCCGAGCAGCAGCCGCGGGGTGACCGGTCCGGGGGCGTCCGGGGCGTCGGCCAGGTGCCAGGACGTCAGGTACGTCTCGATGTTGGTGTCGAGGTCGATCACCCCCTCGGCCACCAGGCGCAGCACGCCCAGCGCGGTCACGTGTTTGCTGATGGAGCCGACTTGGAAGAGGGTCCGCGCCGTCACCGGCGCGTCCCCGCCCGCGGCCAGCACGCCGTGGCCCGCCACGGACGCGACCGCGCCGTCACGGATGACGGCGAGGGCGAGGCCGGGCACATGGTGGTCGGCCATGACGGCATCGATTCCCGTCACGCTCGCGACCGGTCCGGTCGTGCCCGTCACGGGGCCGCCCCGCGCCCGCGCCACCGCCCCGATCAGCGCGGCGGCCTGTGCCGGTGCCCCGGTCGCCAACGCGTCCGGATCACCCGCCGCGGCCTGCTGCAGCAGCCGTGCCAGCAGCTCGGTGGGAACCTCGACGGTGGCGGGGGCACGGTCCGCGGCGTCCTCCCCCGGCGCCCCGGTGGAGGGGGTGTCCGCGCTCACCGGTTGCTCGGCGGCCGGGGTGTGCGGCACGGGCGCGGTGCCGGTGTTCCCGGGTGCGGCATGTGCCGCCGCGTCCGCGTCGACCGCCGCCGCCAGGTCGATCAGGGTGTCGTGCTGGTACATGCGGTAGATCGAGACCGCCAGCCCGGCCGCGCGGGCCGCCGCCAGAACCTTGATCATCAGCAGCGAGTGGCCGCCGAGGTCGAAGAAGCGGTCGTGGACGCCGATCTCGTCGACGCCCAGAACGTCGGACCAGATGGCGGCGAGGGCCTTCTCCGTGGGCGTGCGGGGCGGCACGTGGTCCGAGCCGGTGCGCAGTGCCCCGCGGTCGGGCACGGGCAGGGCGCGGCGGTCGACCTTGCCGTTGGCGTTGAGCGGCATCGTCTCCAGCGCCACGAAGGCCGCGGGCAGCATGTACTCCGGCAGCCGCGCCGCGCAGTGTCCGGACAGCTCCTCCGCGGACGGCTCGGCGGCGTCCGCCGTCGCCGTCCAGTACGCGACCAGGCGGCGGTCACCGGGAACCGGCTCGTGGGTCGTCACGAACGCCTCGCGGACGGCGGGGTGTTCGGCCAGCACCGCCTGGATCTCGCCGAGTTCGACCCGGTAGCCGCGGATCTTGAC